>CALJLA010000060.1 GCA_937983055.1 uncultured Pseudomonadota bacterium | reverse complement strand
CACATCGCGGCAGTGTCGACCATCGTCAGCCGCCAGCGCTCGTTGCGAAGCGCGGCACTGGTGGGCGCCCTCTGGGGAATGGGTCACACGCTGACGGTTACGCTGGTCGGTGCCTTCGTGCTCGGGTTCGCACTCACCATTCCGCCGCGGATCGGCCCGGCGCTGGAGCTTGCCGTCGGACTGATGCTGGTGGTTCTGGGTACGTTTGCGCTGGCAGGGTGCCGTGACGAGGCGAAGGCGTGGCGGGCGTCGTCGATGCATCCTGGGGCGCACGCCGGTGGGCGCTCCGGATTGAACCTGTGGCAGGGACTGCGCCCGCTGCTTATCGGTGTGGTGCACGGGCTGGCGGGTTCGGCGGCGATTGCACTGGTCGTGGCCGGACGAATCGGCGATGTGTTTGAGGGCGTGGGCTATCTCCTGCTCTTCGGCGCAGGCACCGTGGCCGGCATGACGATCATCACGGTGCTGATCGCCATGCCGTTCGCCTATTTCGCCGAAGCGCATCCGCGCCTGCGGCGCTGGCTGATCGGCGGCTGCGGCCTGCTCTCGATCGGTCTGGGGCTTTATCTGCTTTGGCCGGTGTCCGGTGGCGGCAACTGGCTGGGCGCCGCGCTGGCAGACCTGGCACGCTGAGAATCGTTGCGGGGTCGAGCGAGCACCGTTCGGTACGGGCCGGTCCGTGCCAGGCTGTTAAACTTTGCGGCCACCGGCGGCGTATCTGCACTGCCAGCGCCGCGCGAAAAGCTAAGGAAATCTGGAGGAGCGTTCAATGCTGCGCATCGTCATTCTGATGCTCTTGTCGGCGCTCGTGCCGAGCGCGGCAGCCGACACCCGCAAGGGCTTCGACGCCTATCAGCGGGAGGACTTCCGCACTGCGGTCGAGGAATTTCGCGAACCGGCGCAGGCGGGCGACGCGACGGCCCAGTTTTACCTGGGCGAGTGCTACTTCAACGGTCGCGGCGTGCCCCAGGATTTCGCCGAAGGTATTCGCTGGTACGAGCGCGCGGCTGCGCAGGGCCAGGTGGAGGCGCAGGAAACGCTGGGTGGAATTTATTTCTCCGGCAAGGGCGTGCCGAAAGATCCGGCGAAGGCGGCGAAATGGTACGGTGCTGCGGCCGATCAGGGTAGGGCGTATCCCGCGTTTATCGCCGGATATCTGTTCGACCGCGGCGAAGGCGTCAATCGCGACGCTGCGCAGGCTGCCAAGTATTACCGGATCGCGGCCGAGGCGGGAAATACCGACGCGCAGGAGGCTCTCGCCGCCTTGTATTTCTTTGGCAACGGCATAGACCGGGACTACGAGGCTGCGGCGCGCTGGTACCGACCGGCCGCCCAAGCGGGCCGTTCGTATCCTCAGTATCTGATGGGCTGGATGTACGAGAACGGACGGGGCGTGCAGGCGGATGCGGCGCAGGCCGCGCAGTGGTACCGCAAGGCGGCCGAGCAGGGCGATCCCCGCGCGCAGGCAAGCCTCGGATTTCTGTACGCACAGGGACAGGGCGTTGAGCGCAAGCCCGATGAGGCGCTGAGGTGGTTTCTCAAGGCGGCCGGACAGGGCGAATCATCCGTGTTTTCGAGCATCGCCTGGGCTTATTACCAGGGCAGCGGCACAGAGAAGGATGCCTCGCGCGCGGCCGAGTGGTTCCGTAAGGCCGCGGACAATGGCGACGTTCAGTCCCAGTTCATGGTCGGCTATCTGCACGAGCAAGGCATCGGCGTCGCACAGGATGCTCAGGAAGCCGTCCGCTGGTACCGCCGGGCGGCCGACGCCGGCAACGTGGAGGCGATGGAAAGTCTCGCAGGCATGTACTTTTTTGGCCGTGGCGTCGGTCAGGATTACTCCGCCGCGGCCAAGTGGTATCGCCTTCCGGCGGAGCAGGGCAGCACCTACGCTCAGTATGTACTCGGCTACCTCTCTGAAGAGGGCAAGGGCGTGGCGCAGGATTATGCGCAGGCAGTCCGATGGTACTCGCTGGCCGCAGACAAGGGCGATGCCCGCGCGCAAAGCCACCTGGGCTGGCTTTACTTCGAGGGCAAGGGGGTGGAGAAGGACCTCTCGAAGGCCTACCTGTGGAGCAATCTTGCGGCCGCGCGGCTGACCGGGGATGAGCGTCAGCGAGTGGAGCAAGTGCGCGATTTCATTGCTTCCAAGATGTCTCCCGAAGCGTTGGCCCAGGCGCAGCGTATGGCGCGCGAGTGGACGCCCAAGACTCGCTGAGCGCCGCCACTCCAGCGATCTGAGCGCCGCGGGTCTTCGTTCAAGGGATGCGTGCGCCTCGCGCGGCTGGCCCGTATGCCGCGGCCGGCCGCGGCAGCGACTGGGGCCGAGGCGGCTCGTTCCGCAAGCAGTTACGTTCGTTGTACCCGCGATCCTGCCCTGAGCGCGCGACGCGCCTCGTGTGCCGCGTTGCGCGAGAAGGCGCCAGCACGCGCTGCCGCAGAGCATTCGGCCGCGTCGCGCCGTGTCGGCGCGAGCAGATCTTTCATCGGCGGTGCTGAATGTCGCCGGATCGCCCGCGTGCTTTGCACCTCCGGGCATCGGGATGCGCGGCGCCACATGCCGTTGTCGTCATCTGGTGACGCCGCTGCTGAAATTTTAGGCAGAGCTAACAGGGAGACTTGCTGGGAAAAGACTTCGCGCAATTGGCGACGCGCAATCCACAAGGTTATCCACAAAAAATGTGGATAGCTTTGTTCGGTTGAATGAATCAGTTTCGGCGACAGAAATGTATCGACTGGTAACCGAGCCAGCTCCAGGTGGTTGCGCGCGTCAGTTCGCCCTCCTCGATGCGCCAGTCCTGCGTGCTCATGTACGGCCCGACAACCATATGCTCTTCGGATCGGCAGCCCTTTCCGCATTCGGCGTCGTGGCGGCGTGCCGCTTCGAGTGCACGCTCGCGCCGAGATTCGAATGCGCGACGATAAGCCTCGAGCGCGTCGTCGACCGCGTTGTCGCCCAGGCCGTTGCCGACTACCAACTCACAGAAGAACCGCGTACTCGGCGGGCAGGCGAGCGCATCCTCGATCGGTGCACCGAAGTCCTTGCGTTTCTTGCCGCTCTTCTTCTTGCTCTCACCGTCGGCTTTTCTGTCGACCTTCTTGCCCATGAGACCTCCAGCTACCGGAAAGTAACCGCATACTCCCAGCATGGACTCTATACACGAAAGGCGGCGTACTGCGCTAGCGCCGGCGCGATGCCTCTGCTACCGTCGCCGGCTTTAGGGGGCGCCCCCCGAGGACTGCATGCCGCGATTTGCCGCGAACCTCCACTATCTGTTTACCGAGCATGGGTTTGCCGACCGTTTCGAGGCCGCCGCGCGGGCGGGCTTTGCCGGCGTCGAGTTTCAGGTGCCGTACGACTATCCCGCGGCCGAACTGCGGGCGCGCCTGAAGGCGAACGGCCTGACGATGGCCTTGTTCGATGCGCCGATGGGCGACTGGTCAGCCGGTGATCGGGGCCTGGCAGCTGTGCCGGGTCGCGAACGCGAATTTCGCGACAGCCTCGACCGGGTGCTCGAGTACGCGGGGCCGCTTGACTGCGATGCGGTGCATCTCGTGGCGGGGATGGTAGGCGGTGACGCAGCCTATCAGGCGGCCGAGCGTGTGTATGTGGATAATCTGCGGTTTGCTGCGGACTTTCTCAAACCGCACGGGATTCGCGCAGTCATCGAGCCGATCAACAATCGCATGGGCGCGATCAGGGACGGCCCCGCTTACACCACACGCGGCATGCACGGCTATTTCCTGAATCACACAGATCACGCCCGCCGTATTCTGGAAGCGGTCGGGTCGGACAATCTGTTTCTGCATCTCGACCTGTACCACATGCAGATGCTCGAAGGGCATCTGGCCGAAACGTTGCGCGAGCATCTCCCGGTGACCCGGCACCTGCAGATCGCCGGCGTGCCCGGACGCCACGAGCCTGACGTGGGCGAGATTCATTATCCGTTTCTGTTCGATCTGCTCGACGAACTCGGCTACGAAGGATGGATTGGCTGCGAATACCGCCCGCGCGGCGACACACTCGCCGGCCTGGGGTGGGCCGCGGTTTACGGCATCGGGCCTGGCGCCGGGCGTTAACGGTCCGCACGGCGTTCAGGGCATGCGGGCAATCAGTTCGGCGGAAACGCGTTCGACGATTGCAGAGAAAGTCGTGGCGGCCCCGTTTCCCGCCGGTTGGCTCAGTTCGTTGACGCCTTCCCAGGCTACGGTGCCGTCGGTGCTGTCCCAGATCTGCAGAAACAACCGGATTCTCACCACCGTGTCCGCTCTGGGCCCAAGCGGCGTGGCCGGCATTTCGGCGCTGCGGCGGAATTCGGCCAGCCTCAGCAGCGCAAAGTAACGCGCGCCGCAAACGCCGCGCAGCTTGGCGAGCGTGTCGCGCTCCATCACTCCCGTGTCGCCGAAGGTCTCGTACATGCGCTGGTAGGCACGGGTCAGGCCGGCCCGATTGACTGCGCCGACGGTCTGGGACAGCGGCACTACCCGGACCTCGGGGCGCATCCGGGCAAAGCGGTCGGCGAACACAAGCGCGAGTGCCTGCCGGTCCTGTTCGTGTTCGGGCCCGCTGACCGGCGTCAGGAGCGCCAGCCCATGACCCTCGAGCATTGTCGGAGTGAGCAACGGAGAGGTCACGCGGGGCGCGGATGGCGCCTCGGGGCTGGATGCGCAGCCAGCCAACAGCGTGAGCACGAAAGCGGCGAGAAAACGCGTGGGGCCCCAAACGGAGGCGACATCGGAAACGGGCATGCTCATGCTCGGGTGTAGCTGTGACCGGGTAGACATCAGCCCCTGACGGGGGCTAAGGATTTTCGCTGCCTCTCAGCGGGAGGACAGGCACGCTTTCATGAATTGCTTGCGCGCTTCGCCCTTCAGGGCTTGTTGCTTCGCGTCGGCGTTGCACGTCCTCATTCGTTCCTGCTGGGCCGTCAGTTTGCGTTCAGTCTTGTCTGGTGCCATCTCGTCCCGGGCGGGTTGCGTGTCCCTGGCAGGCTCCGCGACGGACTGACCCTCCTTTTTACTGGAGAGGCAACCCTTCATGAACTGCTTGCGCGGCTCGCCCTTGAGGGCCTGCTCTTTTGCCTGCGCGTTACAGTGCCTCATACGGTCCTGCTGGGTCGGCTCGGCTCCTGCCTGGCAAACGGCCGTCGCCAGCACTGCGGCGAGGATCAGTGTGCGCATGACTTCCTCCCCCGGGGGTATGTGTGTTCACAGCGGCCGTTTTGGCGGGGCCGGTTCAGCGCCCCCCCGCCGCGGCGGCCGACCGCTGGTGCGAAGGCGCCAGCGGAACCAGGTTGCCGTTGACATCGAACTGCAGCGGGCCCGCGGGTGAAACGATCTGGAAACGCTCCGTAGCGGCCTTTACTTCCGCCAGCATGGGCTCCGACACCTGTATCTCCGCCAGATCGAGCGTGTTGCGGATGTGTACGATCCTGCAGTCTTGCGGCCTGGTGCGTACCACGGTCTTTACCGCGAGGGCAATTGCTTCCCGGTCGTTGTTCATGACCAGCGGAAGGGCAGCGCCGTCGAGATTCATCGACGTGATCACGTTGGCGTAGGTCGCGCCGACATCGATTGCACGATAAAGACGCATCGTCGTCACATCGGCGCCGCCGATGCCCGTGGCATTGCCGTGGCTTTCAGGGGTCAGACCCAGCACCACGATCTTCTTGACCAGCGGGTCCGCCTTCCACTCAACAGCGCGCCGATTGCGTCCGGTGTTGTTCGGGTCGAACCCGGCGCCGCTGATGTTCTTGCCCATTTCCTCGATGACGAGGACGTCGATCTCCGAAAACTGGAGCCGCGGCATCAGGCGTTTGGCCAGGCGCTGGAGTTCCGGTTCGCGGGTGTCGATCCGGTCGGCGGGAATCACCTCGATGTGGGCAGTCTGGTCGTAGGCGTTCTCCACGATGCCGACGCCGAACAGTACGTTGCGGGCTTCGATATTGACGTTCCTGACCTTCGGCAGCAGATCGGCAAAGGTGTCCATGCCGTGTGCATGATAGGTTGCTGCCCCGACGATCTTGCCGATCCCGATGGCGAGCATTTTGGTGATGCCGCTCTCGGTAGCGCCGCGAAATGCGGTGTGCGGCTTGATGCGGTTGATCACGACAATCGCGTCCGCCTCGGCCGCGTGCCGGTCCATGTGCACCGGAGTGCCGTCCTCGAGCTGGCCGACGACGACCGTATCCATGGTGGCGCGTATCGGGACGCCCGTCGCCGCCTCGGTGATGCCGTAGCCCTCGAGGACCTTTTTCTGACCTTCCGCGGTGGCGGCCCCGTGGCTGCCCATCGACGGAAAGATGAACGGTTTGGCGCCGAGCGCCTGCAGTTCGCGGATTACGCACCTGGCGATCGTCGCGATCTTCGCGACACCGCGGCGGCCGCAGCCACCGCCAACGACCTGCCCGTGCTTTACCCGGGCGCGCACCTCCGGCCGTGCAAACTCCGCCGAGATCGCCGCGGGGATGTCGGCCAGCCTAGGCGCGTCGAACTTCTGCCTGACCCTGATCATTCTCGGCAGCGAGATATCGAGACCTCCTGCGATGTTGACCTCGACGCGATCACCTATCACCTGCGCTCCCCCCTTTATCCCGCTCGTCAGGCGCCGGGCTGGTACACCGGCACCACATACGGACCTTCAGGAATCACGGCGACGGCGTCGTCTCCGGTCTCCTTCACGGATCGCCGCACGGCCGCATCGCCCGAATCAATCAAGCGCACGCCCGTCAGCCCACGCTCTTCTGCAGACAGGCCGCTCGAGTAAAGCTCCACCGAGCCGGCGCGCATCGGCTTGAGCTGCATCTGCGTCTGCCACTCATCGATGTCGGCAAAGCGCTTTCGGCTGATCTCGGCAAAGAACCCGTCCACGCCGCGCTCGATCAGCCGGCGCTGCGCGTCCGCGTATTCATGCGATCCGATGCCTTCCGCGCATTCCGCCGCGATTATCAGATTGCCGCCCGGTTCCAGGATGTTGATCGGGCCGACCATGCCTTTTACAGTTTGGTAGTAAGTCTGGTCCAGCGGGTATCCCGCCGCGCTGGTCACCACCGTCCTGAACCGGCGGGGGACGTTGACGATCGCATAGCGTTCGATGAATCGCACGGCCTCGAGGTGGCTTTCGACTATTTCCCCGAAGTTGACGTAGGACAGCCGTCGATGTTCATCGAGTACGGTATTGACTGCCAGTACCCGTCCGAGCAGGCGCACGATCTCCAATTGCGCCTCATGCAGCGGGTTGCCTTCGAGCACGCAATTATCCGCCTTCGGATCCGACATGAATCGGGCATTATGGAACGTCGTGATGGTGTCCTTGTGGGCGATGCCGGGCGCAATCACCTTGCGTCCACCGGAATACCCCGCCATGAAGTGCGGCTCAACCAGCCCGGTGACGATCTTCAGGTCGGCTTCGACAAAGCGGCGGTCGAGTTTGACCGGGACCCCGCCGGCAGTCCGGCCAAGATCGACATGGTCGGCATCGTTGCGCGCGAAATGGTTCTCGACCCTGAAATTCTCCAGCACCCACCGGTCGCCGACCAGTTCTTCCAGTTCGCGGCCTTCATTCGGGCGGTGCAGGCCGGTTGCGACCAGGATGCGGATGGCGTCGGCCCTGAGTCCTGCCTCGAGAAGGCGCCGGAGCATCGGCGCAAGCAGCAGGCCGTTGGGCACGGGCCGGGTGATGTCGCAGATCAGAATGCATGCGCTTTTCTTTGCCCGCGCCTCTTCGACCAGCGGCCGCGCCCCAACTGGCCTGGCAAGCGCCGACTCGACCGCCGCGACAGGGTCTGCCTCGACCGGCATCTGGGGTTTTCGAATTACGGTGACCTGCCAGCCGTCGTCAAGCTTGAGGGGCAGCTTGCCTTTTCCGTAGTTCAGCTCCAACTGCATCGTCGCACCTCGGCTGTTCGCACGTTCCAATATAGCACCGCGTGCCTGTCAGGCCACTTGATCCGGGGCCGCGGCCAGGCAATCACGCCCGTCCAGTGCTTGCTGCCACCGGATCTGCGCGGGCCTGCGGGTCATCCGGCGCTCAGACCGCGAGGACCTGAAGCACGAATCTGAGGAACATGCCGAGCGAAACGATATTTGCGGCGAAAGCGATGGTTGCGGGCACGATCAACAGGGGCCGAAGTGCCGGACGGGCGGCACCAAGCGCCTGCCAGGCGATGAGCGCAGCGGCGAGGGCGAGGGCGGGCATGAGCAGTGCGATCGGCAGCGTGACGAGATAGACGAAGGCGGCGCCGGCGCCCTGCGCGGGCGGGCCGAGCGCGCCCAGCAGAAGCGCCGTGCTCATGCCGGCGGTCAGGCTGGCGGCAATGCCCAGCGCGGGCCTGCGCCGCCACCAGGGCGGCGCGGCGTCGCCGGGCTCATTGCCGCCCCGGGAGTCGACACCGCGGCCAGAGGCTTCGAGATTGACCTTGTCTTCCGGCGACACCTAAGATGCCTGTGCAGACCTGTCGGGAGGGACGGCGTGCAGCCTCGGCCGCACGCCGGTTTTGTTTTGCGGCGCCGCAGTTGCGGCGCGTGGACGGAAATGAGCGCGCATGAGCACGATCGACCGGGTTGAAGTGCATGAATTCGCCTTCGAGCTGCCGGACCTTGGCTGGGACGCAAGCGGCTTCAACATTGTGTATCAGCCCGGTAACCGGCTCAGTCTTTCGAAGTACGCGGTCGTTATCCGGACCGCCGACGGCGGACGCGGAGAGTACGTGACCCTGTGGGGCGGCACCGCGATGGCGCTGGGACAGACAGTTTCGCTGGCGCCGCATCTGATCGGACGCAGTGCGCATCAGCGCGAGAGGATCTACGACGACTGCAAGCGGGCGCTGCGCCAGTATGACCACATGGGCTTTGGCTGTATCGATATCGCCTTGTGGGACTGGGCAGGCAAACAGTTCTCCGCGCCGGTCTCGCGGCTGCTCGGTGGCTATCGCGAGCGGCTGCCCGCCTACGCCTCCAGTTACCATGGCGACCGCCATGGCGGATTGTCCAGCGCGAGGGATTACGTGAATTTCGCGCAGCAGTGCTACGAACTCGGGTACCGCGCGTTCAAGATGCACGGCTGGTGCGATGGTGACGTACGCGAGGAGTGCGAGGCGGTGCTCGCGCTTGGAAGAGCGTTTCATGGGCGCATGCGGCTGATGCTCGATCCTGCCTGCGAGCTGCGCACGTTCGCCGACGCACTGGCGGTCGGCCGAGCCTGTGACGAGGCCGGATTCTTCTGGTATGAAGACCCTTTCCGTGACGGCGGCTGGTCGCAGTTCGCCCATCGGAAGCTTCGGCAATTCATCAGGACGCCGCTTCTGCAGACCGAGCATGTGCGGGGCGTCGAGCCAAAAGCTGACTTCATCGTGGCAGAGGGCACCGACTTCGTGCGCGCCGATCCTGAATACGACCTCGGCATCACCGGCACGATGAAGATCGCCCATCTGGCGGAAAGCTTCGGGCTGGACGTTGAGATCCATGCGCCCGGCCCGGCGCACCGGCACTGCATGGCCGCCATCCGCAACAGCAACTTCTACGAAGTCGCCCTGGTCGGCCCCAAGTGTCGGAACGCGATGCCGCCGGTGTACATCGACGGCTACAGCGACCAGCTCGATGCAGTGGGCCAGGATGGCTGCTTTCCGGTGCCTGGCGGCCCCGGCCTTGGCGTGCAGTACGACTGGGACTTCATATCCCGCCACCGCACCCGGCTGCACGTGTTCGAGTAGCGAGTCGCGTGAGCTGGCCGTTATTCCGGCCAACCATCGAAACCCGTCCGCCCCAGGCTGGCTGCGGGACTCGTGCAGCCAAGGTTGACGCCTGCTCCGGCATCGCACTATATTACTGACCGGTCAGTCATTAACCGGCGCAGCAGCCTGGCACGCGCGGTCGCAGCTGTCGCGACGTCCAGCATTGCTCACGCTCGCGCCAGCAGAGAAACCAGAAGGCGATGAATGCACCCTACCCCGCCGTTGCGTTGAAGCCGGATTGCCTGGATGTTGCCGCAGCGCCGGTCGACGCCGCATGCGTGCGACCTGAGGCAGTGCGCCTGTCGAGCCGTCCCCTCGGCTGGCATCCACTCAATATCGAACGCCGGGAAGAAAAGCCCGGCGCGCACTGTCTGCCTGGTGGGACTACAGAGCACCTTATCTTCGTCAACCTGGAGGAAGGCCAGTGCCTGCGCGAGGGAATCGGCGAGGTGGTGGATCGTGCCTACGAGCCGGGCGATGTGTCGTTGCATCCCGCGTTCCGGCCGGTACGCTGGAAGTGGGACACGCGACTGTCATTTGCGATGCTGGCGCTCGATCCTGCCTTTGTCCGCACGATCGCCGCGGAAGTGTTCGGTCTTGCGGAGCACGAAGCGCAGCTCACGGTGTGCGAAGGTCAGCGTGATCCTTTCGTCACTCAGGTTGCCGGCACTCTGGTGCAGGAAGTGCAGAAGGGCGACGCCGCGAGCCAGTTGCTCGCGGCGTCGCTCGCCACGCAGCTCGCGATTCATCTCGTCCGCCATTATGCGAACCGACCGTATCAGCCGCGGTCAGGCGGCACGGCAGGGGCCATGCCGCGCGCAGTCGGCGACGCCATCGCGTACATCAACGACCACTATGCAAGCGACCTGAGCCTCGCCGAGCTGGCCGACGCTGTCCACCTGAGCCCGTTTCATCTGGCACGGGTGTTCAAGCGGTCAGCCGGGATGACGCCGCACCAGTACCTGACCCAGGTGCGCGTGCACAGCGCGCGGGCGCTGCTGACGGCCGGCGCGGGCAGCCGCTCGCTCGCCGACGTGGCCGCCGCGGTGGGATTCGCCGACCAGAGTCACCTGACGCGCCAGTTCAAGCGGGTGCTCGGGGTCACGCCGAAACAACTCCGGCAATAACGTCCAAATTTCCCGCAAGCGTATCCAAGTGCGCGGTCGCGCGCGCCGGTACAGTGCGCACCATGGGCCGAGGAACTGTCCCCCGGTGCGCGGCGGAACCGGACCTCCGGCCGTGCACCGGTCCTCGGACCCTGACCTCTGCAAGACTTCGTTCAGGAAATATGCAGTGAACGGATTGTGGCAGGCCGTTTCGGCCGTCGCCGGCGTGTTGCTCGCCTCCCCGGCCTTTGCCGAAACCGGTGTGCGCACGTTCGAGATCGATAACCTGTCGTTTGTGTTCGGGCGCGCCGCCCGGCCCGCGGCACGCATCACCGGCGCCTTGGCCAGCCGCGATGCCGACGTTGACTGCGCGGGACGTGGCACGTTGGCGTCAGGCGGCACCAGAACCGTACTGTCTGCCGGCTGCTGGGCGGCCACTGGCGAAGGGCGCTCCTGACTGCCCGCCCCAACGTAGCTGCGCGGCCGGGTTGTTGCAAGCACGGTCGCGCCAACGGCAGGCCCAGAAGCCGGGCCGCCTTCAGTTCGATCGTTGCGTGCCCGCACTGCGCGGCGGGCGCGCCGACAGCGCCAGCATGGCGAGCGCCAGTACGATCACGATCATGCCTGATGCTTCGACGATACTTGGACGCTCTCCGAGCTGCCGCCACGCGCCAGCCACGCCCACGACCGGGGTGGCCAGCGTGCCAAGCCCCGCCATGCCTGCGGGCAGGCGACGCAACGCAAAGTAGAAAAGGATCCAGGCCAGCCCGGTGGCCAGCACCGACACATAGCCGAGCGTCAGAATGAATCCCGCATTCCAAACTACCGGCTGCGGGTCGAACAGCCAGCCCAGCAGCGCCAGAAGCGGCACCGCGATTACCATCTGCCAGAAAGTGATCATCATCGTCGGAATCGGCCGGCCCGACGCCTGAATCGCCTTCACCAGCACGACACTGGCGCCCCAGGACGCCCCGGCTGCAACCGCCAGCAGGTTGGCGAGCATCGAGCCGGCCAGACGCCAGGGCTCGATGAGCACTGCAAGACCGACTGCGGCAATGATGACCGACACGATCTGCAGCCGGCTGAGCTTTTCCTTGAGCGCAATGCGCGCAAAGATCAGTACCCAGAACGGCATCGTATAGACCAGGATGGCGGTCTTGCCGGCGCCGCTCAGCTTCAGTGCGCTCATCACGCAACCGAAATTGGCGCACAGCATCAGGCCGAGCACCGTCAGCGGAAGCCACTCGCGGCCGGCCGGCAGCCTGGCATCGCCGCGCCACAGCATGAATGGCAGGAGGCAGAGCGCCCCGAACAGGAAGCGAAGCGCGGAAAAATCGAACGGGCCGGCGCCCTGTAGCCCAACCTTCATCGCCACCCAGTTGTAGCCCCAGATCAGCGACAGCAGCATCAGTGCCGACATGGCCAGGGACTGCTCGGAGCGCAGTGGCTGCATCAGCGGCCCGCCAATGACATGGCCCGGATGCGCGTGGGCGAACGCCCGCTGGCGGCGTGAGGGACGGGTGCAGTCCGACACAGCCCATGACGGGTCCGATTGTCGGCGTACTTCCGCGGCGAACCGGGCAGAGCGGCCTTGTGAACCAATGGCAGGGAACTCGGGGTGAGAATTGACGAGTCCTAGAGCGCCTCGCCGGGCCTGGGGCGAGGCGTGGCCGGCGCCGTGGTTCCGTGCTCCACCTCGTCCTGCCGCAGCAGGCGCTCCACCTCCGGCGCCGGCAGTGGTCGGCTGAGCAAGTAGCCCTGCATCTCGTCGCAACCGAGGTGCGCCAGAAATTCCTTCTGCCGGATATGCTCGACGCCTTCCGCAACAACCCTGAGTTCCAGACTGTGCGCCATTGCAACGATGGCCTGGGTGATGGCGCAATCCTCCGGGTCGTCGGGCAGGCTGCGGATGAACGAGCGGTCGACCTTCACATGGTTGAAGGGGAAGCGCTTGAGGTAGGATAGCGACGAATAGCCGGTGCCGAAATCATCGAGGGCCAGCGAAACACCCATCTCGCGCAGCTGTTCGAGCAAGCGCGCCGCCTGCGAGGGGTCGCGCATGACCAGGCTTTCGGTGATTTCCAGTTCGAGCAGGCGTGTGGGCAGCGCGGCGTTCTGCGCGGCGACCTGCACCGTGCGCACGAGATTCTCGGCACGAAACTGGCGCGCCGACAGGTTGACGGCAACGCGCACACCGCGCCCGCGTGCGTGCCACGCGGCAGCCTGGCGGCAGGCCGTCGCCAGCACCCACTCGCCAAGCGGCAGGATCAAGCCGTTTTCTTCGGCCGCCGGGATGAACCGGTCCGGCCCGACCAGACCTGATTCAGGGTGCTCCCAGCGCACCAGCGCCTCGAGGCCGGTAATTCGCCCGGTCGCGATCGACACCTTGGGCTGGTAGTGAACGACAAATTCTTCCCGCTCGAGCGCACGCCGCAACTGCGCCTCCATGCGCAGCCGGTGCACCGCGCCCTCACGCAGCTCGGCTGAGTAGTACTGAACGTTGTTTCTGCCGTGCTCCTTGGCGCGATACATCGCCATATCGGCATTTTTCATCAGAGTCGCCGCGTCCTCGGCATCGTCTGGGTACAGGCTGATCCCGAAGCTCGCGGTAAGGATGAACTCCTGTCCCTGGATGCTGAGCGGCGTGGCACAGCAGCTGAGCGCCTTATGCAGCACCTGGTCGAGGCCGACGGGAGATGCGAGGTTCTCGCACAGCACCACGAACTCGTCGCCACCCAGGCGGGCCACGATGTCGGATTGCCGGAAGCTGCCGCGCAGGCGCGCGGCAATCTGCTTGAGCGCCTCGTCTCCGGCCGCGTGGCCCAGACCGTCGTTGACATGCTTGAACCGGTCCAGGTCGGCAAAGATGACCGCGAGCCGGGTCCGGTTGCGTTTTGCCTGTGCAATTGCATGCGCCAGGTACTGGTTGAACAGTGCCCGGTTCGGCAATCCAGTAAGGTCGTCGCGCGTCGCGATGTGCTCGATCTGCTGCAGCGACTGTTCGAGTTCGCGGTTGGTCGCGCGCAGTCGCCGCCGCAGCGCGCTGATCTGGCCACCGACCACCGCGAACCATGGCAACACACCCGCCAGAACCAGCCCGTGCAGCAATTCGGCACGCAGATTGAGCGTTTCCGGCCGGTTAAGGGCGAGCAGCCCGACCATGGCCGAATAAAGCACGATGCTGAACACGCACAACAGGGCGAACTGACGGGTGGTGAGCCTGAAGATGCCGAAAACATAGATGACCAGGTACATCGTCAGGTACAGTCCGCGATGCGGCCCGGCGAAGTACGCGGCCTGAATCAGCACGAGGTTGGCTGCCACGATCTGCGGCATCGTCAGACTCGGCTCGGGCAACCGCAGGCTCAGTCCGGTGCGGATCAGCAGGTAGAAGACGGCATTGACCGCGACCGAGAGCGCCGCCGTTTGCACCAGGGCGCGCGTTTCGATAAGAGCGAGGGCATTGCCGACAGCCATCAGCACCAGCGCCATGAGGTAGGTGCCGGCGGCGATGAACAGCCGCTGAAGCCGAACCGCCTGTTTTGGATCTGGCCCTAGGATCAGAGCGGGGAGCAGTGAATTCCTCTCGTCGAGCGCGGGTGGTGTCGTGATTTCAAGAACGGAGTTTATCGGCCGGCGGCGCAGTGCGAAAGCCCAGGCGGAGTGAGCACATAATGATTGAAGAACGTCTTCGCGAACTGGGCATCCGGCTGCCCGCGGCGCGGGTGCCGGCTTTCCAGTATCAGGCAGTGTTGCAGCACGGCGATACGGCCTACGTCAGTGGACAGCTGCCGTGGGACGGCAAATGCGGGTTGATCACCGGAAAGCTCGGTGCGCAGCTCGATCTTGTCCAGGGCGCGGCCGCGGCGCGCGCGTGCATGCTCCAGGCGCTGGCCGCCCTGTACGTCGCGCTCGGGAGCCTCGACCGGATCGAGCGCGTCCTGAAGCTGACCGGGTTCGTCGCGTCGGCGCCCGGTTTTATTGAGCAGCCCAAGGTCATCGATGCGGCATCCGGTCTGCTGATCGAGGTTTTTGGCGACGCCGGACGACATGCACGCAGCGCCGTTGGCGTGGCCGAACTTCCGCGGGGCGCGGCGGTGGAGATCGAGTTGATCGTGGCCGTGCGCGCTCAGGCCCGGTAGCGCTCGATCACCGCGGGCAGCGGATCGAAACCGAGCCCCGGCCCCTCGGGAAGCGGTATGCGGCCATCGACGGGCACGGCGGCGGCGCCGTAAAGGCGTGCGTGCAGGTCGAGAAAACGCCACTCGACGAGGGGCGCGCCGGAACACACCGCGTTCACATGCAGTCCGGCCAGGAACGCCGGTCCATCGTAGAACGTGTGCGGCACCACAGTCACGCCGTGCCGGCCGGCGAGCTCGAAGACCTTGCGCAGTTCGGTGACGCCGCCCATTTTGGCCGGACTGGGCTGCGCGATGTCCACGGCGCCGGCCTGGAAGAGGTGCTGGAACTGCGCAATCGTCGCGGCATTCTCGCCTGCCGCAATCGGCGTTTCGATGCGGGTTCTGAGCTCGGCCAGCGCCGCGTAATCTTCGGGCGGCCATATCGGTTCCTCGAGCCAGCGCAGCTCGCTCGGGCCAAACGCCTCAGCCATTGCCAGCGCCTCGTCGAGTGACCAGGGACAGTTCACGTCATTCATCAGGTCGACCGACGGGCCGGCGGCATCGCGCGCCGCCTTTACCGCGGCGGGGTCGACCTCGTGCAGCTTGATCGAGCGGAAGCCTTCGCCGAGGGCACGCGTCACATTGCGGGCGACCAGTTCGTCGCCTCCGTAACGCAGCAGGCTGGCGTAGCACTCCAGGTGCGTGTGTCCTGAACCGCCGAGCAGGCGGTGCAGCGGCTTACCGGCCGCCTTGCCCGCGATGTCCCACAACGCAATGTCGATACCCGAGAGGCCGTAGATCACCGGGCCGCCTCGCCCGAAGATATGCAGCTTTCGCTGTGCTTCGTCCATCAGCGACTGCGCTTCCAGCGGATTGCGGCCGATGAACAGCGGAGTGAGCATCTGGTCGATGGCCGCGCGCGTGGCGGGGATGACGTTGTAGCCAAAGGCCTCGCCCCAGCCCACAAGGCCCGCATCGGTCGATACCCTGACAAGCAACGAGTCTGCCGTTTCCCAGGCCCGTCCGCCCCACACCTGGGCGTCGGAAGGCCCGCCGCTGTCATAGGGAACGCGTAGAACGATGGTGTCGATTGCGGAGATCTTCATCTGTTGTCCGGCCTTTGCTGTATGGCCTTGCAGGAACGGTTGATCTGGTTGTGGCTCGTGCGCGTTCACCATCATGCACGATCAGTCCTGTCGATGGGCTCCGCCAGCTTCCATTAGACTTCGACCCCGCAAGGAAACGCGCGAGCCGCGCGCCGGCGCCTCGGCCGTCGCGCCACATACAGAAAGAGGGCAGAACAATGAAACTGAATCGCCTGGGGGAGAGTGATCTGGAAGTGTCATCAATTTGCCTCGGCACGATGACGTTCGGCGAGCAAAACACCGAACGGGAGGCGCACCAGCAACTCGACTACGCAAAGTCTCGCGGCGTGAATTTCATCGACGCGGCCGAGATGTATCCGGTGCCGCCGCGCGCCGAGACCCAGGGCCTCACCGAGAGTTTCGTGGGCAGCTGGCTCAGCCGCCAGCCCCGCGATCGCGTCGTTCTCGCCACCAAGATCACCGCGCCGGGGCGAGGTTTCCAGTGGGTGCGCGGCGGGCCCAGGGCGATCGATGCGCCGAGCGTCGCGCAGGCAGTCGATGCAAGCCTGCGCAGATTGCAGACCGACTATGTCGACCTGTACCAGATCCACTGGCCAGACCGATATGTGCCGTCCTTTGGCGGCCTGTTCTACGAGCCGTCGTCCGAACGCCCGACGGTAAGCATCCAGGACCAGCTCGAGGCGCTGGGGGCACAGGTGACAGCAGGCAAGATCCGCTATGTGGGCCTGAGCAATGAAACACCGTGGGGCGTCATGGAGTTCCTGCGCATTGCCCGCACCCACGGACTGCCGGTGGTGGTCTCGATCCAGAATGCCTACAGCCTGCTCAACCGTTGCTTCGAAGGCGGGCTGTCCGAGATCACCCGTCGCGAAGGAATTCCGCTGCTTGCCTACAGCCCGCTCGGGTTCGGGCACCTGTCCGCCAAGTACGTGAACGGGGCGCGCCCCGCAGGTGCCCGCCTGTCGCGCTTTCCCGCCTTTGGCCAGCGCTACGACAAGCCCAACGTTGCACCGGCCGTGCAGGCGTATGCGGAACTGGCGCAGCGCCATGGGCTGAGCCCGGCTACCTTGGCCATCGCCTTTGTGCACAGCCGCTGGTTCGTGGCGAGCACTATCGTCGGCGCCACCAGCCTGGAACAACTGCAGGAAAACATCGACGCGGCGCAGATTGAGCTGCCGGGGGACCTGCTCGGCGAACTCGACAACATCCATCTGCGCTATCCCAATCCCGCCGCCTGAGCCGGCGAAAGCTCAGGCAAATGGGGTGGTCTCGCGGCGGCGGGAGAGGTTCGGCCGCCATCTTTCGGCGCAATCGCGGCAAATTGCCCGCCGGCGCGCAAGCGTTTGACAGTGCGTAACTAATTACCCATAATCCGCGGTTTCGTTCGGAGGGGTTCCCGAGCGGTCAAAGGGGGCAGACTGTAAATCTGTTGGCTCAGCCTTCGAAGGTTCGAATCCTTCCCCCTCCACCAACGTAATTAGTGACTTAGGCTGATCGGACGCGGATCGGGAAATCGCTTCGGATAGTAGAGCGCGTCGCCCGGGCCGGTTTGCGGTCAGGGGTGAGGCGCCCTCCGACAGGCGGGTGTAGCTCAATGGTAGAGCAGAAGCCTTCCAAGCTTACGACGAGGGTTCGATTCCCTTCACCCGCTCCAGCAGTTCCTGAGTCGGAGCCGTTAGATAGGGCAGCGCCCATGTAGCTCAGTGGTAGAGCACTCCCTTGGTAAGGGAGAGGCCGCGCGTTCAATCCGCGCCATGGGCACCACAACAACAGATGTACCGGTAGGCGCAACAACACCGAGGAAAGGCGATGGCAAAAGGCAAGTTTGAGCGTACGAAGCCGCACGTGAATGTGGGCACGATTG
>CALJLA010000059.1 GCA_937983055.1 uncultured Pseudomonadota bacterium | reverse complement strand
CACCCGGTCGCGGTCGGCAGCAAGGCTGGCAGGATCGGCGCACAGCCAGTAACCGGTAGCGTGACCTGCCGCCGCGGCCAGCAGCGGCGCCACCGGCCAGTCCGCCTGGCGTGCGACTCCGAAACGCCGGCAGTACCAGGCGGAAAGCGACATCTCCGCCAGGAAGGCGGATTCTGCGCGCCGGCAGAAGCGCTGGAGTGTGGCGGGGCGCGCCGCGGCCGTGGGGCCGAGCAGCCGCGGCAGGTTTGGCGCGACCAGCGTGAGCGTCTTCACTGCTGCCATGATCCGAGCCGAGTTTAGCACGCAGGTTTCAAGCGCAACGCGCGAACGAATATGGCAGACTGCGGGGCGCAAAAATCCGACAGGCGATGCTAAAACCCTACGAACTCTTCGTCGGTCTGCGCTACACGCGGACCAAACGCCGTAACCATTTCATCTCCTTTATCTCGATCACGTCGATGCTCGGCATCGCGCTCGGGGTGGCTGCGCTGATCGTCGTGCTGTCGGTGATGAACGGGTTCCAGAAGGAGCTGCGCACCCGGATTCTGGGGGTGGCGTCGCATGTGCAGGTGGTGGGCCTCGGCCAGCCGCTCGAGGGCTGGCAGCAGGTCGCCGAGCAGGTGCTGGCGAATCCCGAGGTGACCGCGGCGGCACCCTACGTGATGGCGCAGGGGCTGCTGTCGCACCGGCGCAGCGTGCAGGGGACGATCGTGCGGGGCATCCTGCCGGTGCTGGAAGACTCGGTCGCGGATATCGACCGTCATATGCGCAGCGGGCGGCTGAGCGACCTCGAGGCGGGCGCGTTTCGCATCGTGCTCGGCAACGAACTGGCACTGTCCCTGGGCGCAAGGCAGGGCGATCGCATCGTGCTGATCGCGCCGCAGGGACAGGTGACGCCGGCCGGCATTCTCCCGCGGCTGCGCCAGTTCACCGTGTCCGGGATCTTCGAGGTAGGCATGTACGAGTACGACGCCGGACTCGCCTTCATCCATCTTGAGGACGCGCAGAAGCTCTACCGCATGGAGCAGGGAGTCACAGGCGTGCGGCTCAAGCTGAAGGAGCTGTTCGCCGCGCCCCGGGTGGCGCAGTCCCTTGCGGCGAACCTGAGCGATGCGGTCTACGTCACCGACTGGACGCGCAGTCACGCCAACTTCTTCCGCGCGGTGCAGATCGAGAAGCGCGTAATGTTCATCATTCTGCTGCTGATCGTCGCGGTCGCCGCTTTCAACATCGTGTCGACCCTGGTAATGGCGGTCACCGACAAGCGCGCCGACATCGCCATCCTGCGCACACTGGGCGCGGCGCCGGGGGAGATCATGCGGATCTTCGTTATCCAGGGCGCGCTGATCGGCCTGGTTGGCACGCTGGTCGGCGTGGGCCTGGGGACGGTGGTCGCGGCCAATGTCGAGGTGATCGTGCCGGCGATCGAGCGTGCGCTCGGCATCCAGTTCCTGGCGAAGGATGTTTACTACATCAGCGACCTGCCATCCGACCTGCAACTCGACGA
Source organism: uncultured Pseudomonadota bacterium (assembly GCA_937983055.1). Lineage (GTDB taxonomy): Bacteria > Pseudomonadota > Gammaproteobacteria > Burkholderiales > Eutrophovitaceae > CALJLA01. The sequence continues at coordinate 39,283 of CALJLA010000059.1, read as the reverse complement.
TGTGCTGGTCATCGCAGTGGTGTCGTTCGCGCTCAGCCTGCTGGCGACGCTGTATCCGAGCCTGCGGGCGGCCAACACCCATCCTGCGGAAGCCCTGCGCTATGAATGACGCGATTCCCGGGTCGGCGCCGCCATCTGCTGAAGTGCTGAGCTGCCGCAGCCTTGGCAAGATCTACCGGCAGGGCGCGTACGAGGTGCCGGTGCTGCTCGGGGTCGACCTCGATGTCGCCCGCGGGCAGACGGTGGCGATTGTCGGCGCCTCGGGTTCCGGCAAAAGCACGCTGCTGCACCTGCTGGGCGGGCTCGACACACCCACCGCCGGCACAGTTTCGGTGCTCGGGCGCGATCTCGCCGCGCTCAGCGAACGGGAGCGCGGCGTTCTGCGCAATCGCGGACTGGGCTTTGTTTACCAGTTCCATCATCTGCTGCCGGAGTTCACGGCACTGGAGAATGTCGCGATGCCTCTGCTCATCCGCCGGCTGGAGGTGGCGGAGTGCCGGGCGCGGGCGCAGGAGGTGCTCGAGCGGGTGGGCCTGGGACATCGGCTCGGGCACATGCCGGGGGAGCTTTCCGGCGGCGAACGTCAGCGCGCGGCGCTGGCCCGCGCGCTGGTCACCGCGCCGGCCTGCCTGCTGGCGGACGAACCGACCGGTAACCTCGACCGTCACACCGCCGAGGGCGTGCTCGACCTGATGATGTCGCTGAACCGGGAATCGGGCACGAGTTTCGTGGTCGTGACCCACGATCCGGGTATTGCCGCGCGCATGGAGCGCGTGCTGCGTCTCGAGGACGGGGTGCTGGTGGCGGGCTGAGTCCGGCCTCTGCGGCACGGCCCGCTGCGGGTCACTGGGGGGGCGAAACCGGCTCCAGCGAGCGCCACAGATACCATGTTGCGACCGTGCGCCAGGGCGACCACCGCGCGCCGATCTGCCGTATCTTGAGTTTCGACAGCGGCCTTCCGTCGTTGTAGTGCAGGCCCATCGCCCGCTGCAGACCGACATCGTCGACCGGGAGAATGTCCGGCCGCATCATGAAAAAAATGAGGAACATCTCCGCCGTCCAGCGGCCGATGCCCTTGATCTTGGTGAGTTCCTCTATCAGCTGTTCGTCATCGCGCTGGTTCCAGCGCGCGACGTCCAGCGAGCCGTCCAGGAAGTGCTCGGCCAGGTCGATGAGGTAGCCGGATTTCTTGCTGGACAGGCCGCAGGCGCGCAGGCGCACAGGATCCATGCGCGCGATGGCGGCCGGGCCAAGTACGCCAACCGACTCCTGCAGCTTCTGCCAGGCGCTTTCCGCGGCCTCCACCGACACCTGCTGACCGACAATGGACCGCGCCAGCGTGACGAAGGCGTCGCCGCGACTTTGCAGGGAAGGGCCGGGATGATTGCGGATGAGGGTGCGCAGAACGAGGTCCTGCGCCGAGAGTTCTTCGATTGCCTGCGCCCAGTAGGATGGCGTCATGAATGATTATGGGCCACCGGCGCCGTCCTGCCGGAAGTACACCGCTGCAACAATGAAACGGTGCGCAGTATACACGCTGCTTTCGGTGCCGAGCCGGCGGGTGCTGCGGCACGCCGGTGTGGCGGGAGGTGATGCGGCATGCGGGTACTGATGCATGCCGCTGCATTCGCAGCGGGTGCCTGGTTGCTGCAGCAGCAGCCGGTTCTGCCGCCGCCGGCCGCTTCGAGCGTGCTCGTTCCGCTGGCGGCGCTGGCCTGGTTCTGCGCGCGTTACAGCCCCACTGCCGGCCAGGCGCTGTACGCAGCGACGTTCGGGCTGGCCGGTTTTCTGTGGGCCGCGGCGATTGCCGGGTGGACGTTGGCGGATGCTCTTCCGGAAGGGTGGGAAGGACGGGACATCCGGCTGGCCGGTGTGGTGGCCGACCTGCCGCAGAGCGGCGCCCGGGCGACGCGGTTCGCGTTCGATGTCGGGCAGGTGCTGACGCCGGGGGCTGCCGTGCCGAGCCGGGTGGCGTTGAGCCTCTACCCGCAGGCATCGGATGGGTTGCCCCAGGTTCGCGCCGGACAGCGCTGCGAGTTCACGGTGCGGCTGCGCAGGCCGCATGGCAACGCCAACCCGTACGGATTCGATATCGAACCGTGGCTGCTGGACCGGGGGATACGCGCGGTGGGCTATGTGCGCATGCAGGCGCCGTGGCGCTGTGGCGATGCGCGGGAGTGGCGGCCCGGGCACGCGCTGGCAGCGCTGCGCGAGCGGGTACGGTCGCGGCTGCTGGCGGCGCTTGCGGATCGGCCCTATGCCGGCATCGGGGTGGCGCTGGCCATCGGCGATCAGCGCGCCATCCCGCGCGAACAGTGGCAGGTCTTTACCCGCACCGGCGTGAACCATTTGATGAGCATTTCCGGGTTGCACATCACGATGGTGGCGGCCCTGGCGTTTGCGCTGGTCATGCGGCTATGGCGGCGGCTGCCCGGGCTTGCGGTCCGGACCAGCGGATTGCGGGCGGCCACGCTGATCGGCTTGCTGGCGGCGATCGCCTATGCCGCGTTGGCCGGTTTTGCAGTGCCTGCCCAGCGCACGGTGTTCATGCTGGCCGCGGTGGCGCTGGCGCTCTGGAGCGGCTGGCGCCTGGCGCTTCCCAGCGTGCTCGGGATCGCACTGTTTGCCGTACTGCTGCTCGACCCGATGGCAGTGACCTCGGCAGGATTCTGGCTGTCGTTCGGCGCGGTCTCGACCATCATGTTTGCCGCGGCAGGCGGTGCCGCTGCGCGCAGCTGGCTCGCCCAGTGGCTGCACATCCAGTGGGCGGTAACCCTGGCGCTGGTTCCTCTGCTGCTGGCCCTGTTCCAGCAGGTGTCCCTGGTTTCGCCGCTGGCGAATGCGCTTGCCATTCCGGTGGTGAGCCTCGTGGTGGCGCCGCTTGCGCTGGCGGCGATCGCAATTCCGCTCGACGCGGTTGCGTGGCTGGCCCACGCGGTCATGGCGGGTCTGATGGCGCTGCTGCAGGGGCTTGCCGCATGGCCGGCGGCGACCTGGGAGCAGCATGCGCCGGTCTGGTGGAGCGTACCGCTCGCACTGGCGGGCGCCGGCTGGCTGCTGATGCCACGGGGGTTTCCAACGCGGTGGATGGGGGCGGCGCTGCTGCTGCCACTGTTCGCGGCACGACCGGCCGGGCCGGGCGCGGGTGAACTGTGGGTGGACGTGCTCGACGTCGGGCAGGGGCTTGCGGCGATCGTGCGCACGGAGCGCCACGCGCTGGTGTTCGACACCGGGCCGTCATACGCGGACGCCGGCGACGCTGGCGAACGCATCGTTGTGCCGAACCTGCGCGGTGCCGGCATCGGTTCGGTCGACCTCCTGATGGTCAGTCACGCGGATTCGGACCACGCCGGCGGCGTCGGCGCGGTACTGCGCGCGGTGCCGGTCGATCGCCTGCTTACGTCCGCGCCCGGGGCGATGCCGGAACACGCTTCGAGCCGGACGGAGCCCTGCGTGGCGGGGCAGCGCTGGGAGTGGGATGGCGTGCGTTTCGAGGTGTTGCACCCGGAGGCTGGCGGCTACAATTCGGCTCCGGCGTCAGAGAATGATCGCAGTTGCGTGCTGCGCGTGGCTTCGGCTTACGGCAGCGTGCTGATCCCGGCCGACATCGAGCGGCGCGCAGAGCAGCGGCTGGTCAAGCGCCACGGCACGGGACTGGCCACCGACGTCTTGCTGGCACCGCACCACGGCAGCCGCACTTCATCTACCAAGGCTTTTGTCGAGATGGTCAGACCTGAATACGTAATCGTCGCCGCCGGCTATCGCAATCGCTTCGGGCATCCGCACCCGGCGGTTTCGGCTCGCTATCGCGCCGCCGGGGCGAAAGTGCTGCGCACCGATCAGCACGGCGCAGTACAGGTGCGCATGCGGTCCGGCGGCCCCTACGTCTACGCGCACCGCGAAAGCGAGCGCCGTTACTGGCACGGCCGCTGACAGGGCCGGCTTACATGGTCAAGGTTGCCGACATCGAGCGTGACCTGCGAGCCGAGGGCTGGCTGGCTGCGCTGACCGAGCGGCTTTCCGACGAGGAAAGGGCGCTGGTCGCCCGCGCCCATGCTTATGCGCAGCAATCCTACGGCGAGCGACGCCACCCCTCCGGCCAGCCTTGGTTCGAACATGCCTGCGGTGCCGCGGGCGTGCTGGGGGCGATGCGGCTGGATGCGGAAACGCTTGCCGCCGCGCTGCTCCTCGGCATTGCGCTCGATTCCGAGGCGCAGCGCGAGTCTGTGCAGCGCCAGTTTGGCGGCGGCGTGGTCGGCCTGATAGGCGGCGTGGCGGCAATGGCGCCGATCCAGGCGCTGCGGCCGCGGCTCGCGGCAACGGCACAGGCGGCGGATAAGGCCGGGCAGCTGGAAGCGCTGCGCAAGATGCTGTTGGCGATGGTGCAGGACGTGCGGGTGGTGCTGATCAAGCTGGCCGATCACATTCAACTGCTGCGCGAAGTGGTTGGAGCCGTGCCGACGCAGGCGGGACGCGAAGCAGCCGAGGACGCGTTCGAGCTGCTCGCGCCGCTCGCCAATCGTCTCGGCGTGTGGCAGCTCAAGTGGGAGCTGGAAGACCTGGCCTTCCGCTGCGTGCAGCCCGACACCTACAAGGCGATTGCCCGCGATCTCGATGAGAAGCGCGTCGATCGCGAGGCCTACATTGCAGCGGTGATCGTCCGTCTGCGCACCGAACTGCAGCGGGCGGGGTTGCGCGCAGAGATCACCGGCCGTCCGAAGCACATTTTCAGCATCTGGAAGAAGATGCAGCGTAAGGGCGTCGCCTTTGAGCGGCTGTCGGATGTGCGGGCGGTGCGGGTGCTGGTGGGCGATGTGGGCCAGTGCTACGCCGCGCTTGGCCTGGTGCATCAGCTGTGGACGCCGATTCCGGGCGAGTTCGACGACTACATCGCCAAGCCCAAGGCAAACGACTACCGTTCTCTGCACACCGCGGTGGTTGGCCCCGACCAGAAGGTGCTGGAGGTTCAGATCCGCACGCAGGAGATGCATCAGCACGCCGAGCTCGGCGTGGCCGCCCACTGGCGATACAAGGAGTCCGCGCAGCGCGACGCCGCCTACGAGCGCAAGATTGCCTGGCTGCGGCAGATTCTCGACTGGCGCGACGAGCTGGCTGACGCCGCGCAACTTGCCGAGTCGTTCCGCAGCGAACTGCGCGAGGACTCGGTATACGTTTTGACGCCGGCCGGGCGGGTAATCGATCTGCCGCAGGGTGCCACGCCGATCGACTTCGCCTACCACGTGCATACCGAGCTCGGGCACCGCTGTCGCGGGGCCAAGGTCAACGGGCAGATCGTTCCGCTGACCCATCGCCTTGCCAACGGTGCGGTCGTCGAGATCATCGCGGCCAAGGAAGGCGGCCCGTCGCGCGACTGGCTCAATGCCCAGCTCGGTTATCTCAAGAGCAACCGGTCGCGGGCGAAGGTCCGCCAGTGGTTCAACAGCCAGGCGCACGACGAGGCCGTTGCGCAGGGCCGGGCGGCGCTCGACAAGGATCTGCACCGTTTGGCGCGGGCGGGTATCAAGCACGAGGATCTGGCGAAAGCGCTGCACTTCGACCAGCCGGAGGCGCTGTATCTCGCTTATCAAAAGGGCGAAATCACGTTGCGCGAGCTGCAGGCAGCGGTCCGGGCCGAGCCGGCGCCGGCCAGCGTTGAACCGGTCCTCCCTGTGGCCGCGCCGGCACCATCGCGCAGTGCCGACGGCGTGCTGGTGGTGGGTGTAGACCGCCTGCTGACGGTCTTGGCCCGCTGCTGCAAGCCGGCGCCGCCAGATCCGATTGTCGGGTTCGTCAGCCGGGGCCGCGGGGTGTCCGTGCACCGGACGGACTGCCCGAACGCGCGCCGGCTGCCACCCGAGCGGCTGATGCCCGCCGATTGGGGACGCATCGGTCCGGAGCAGCGCTTCGCCGTGGACCTTGAGATCCGGGCCAACGCCCATCCGATGCTCATGCGCGACATCCTCGACCTGCTGGCCCGGGCGCGGGTGAAGGTCCTGTCGAGCCGGTCGACCAGCCAGGAGCTGGACGCGCGGATGCTCTTCACCCTGGAAGTGCCGGGCCTGGACCACTTGTACCACCTCATCGACGAGGTGCGCGAGCTGTCGGGCGTCACCAGCGTACGCCGGCGTTGACCCCGGGCGCAGGTTTGAACGCGCTGCTTTTTCCGATAGAATGCGCGCCTCGTTAGGCGCGTAGCTCAGCTGGTTAGAGCATCACCTTGACATGGTGGGGGTCGTTGGTTCGAGTCCAATCGCGCCTACCAGCGTATTCGGCGGAAAGATCGGATCTGGACTCATGCGAACTCGGCTGACGCGGTCACGACGGCTCGGATGAACCGGTCTTTCTGCCCGACTCTGGTTGGGAAAAGTGCGGTTCGTCCGCACTTTTTTTTTTGCTTGGCGGATGCGCTGCGCGAAACACGGGGAAGGGCCCCGGCGCCGGAATCCGAACTGATCTGATATGCCGAATATCCGTTTGCCCGATGGGGCGGTAAGAAGCTTCGAATCACCGGTCAGCGTCGGGGAGATCGCGGCGGCGATCGGTCCCGGCCTGGCCAGGTCCGCGATCGCCGGTCGGGTCGACGGCAAGCTGGTGGATCTGTCGTATCGCGTCGACCGCGACGCCGAGGTGGCTGTCATTACGCCCAATGACCGCGACGGCGTGGACATTATCCGGCATTCGACCGCGCACCTGATGGCGCATGCGGTGAAGGAGCTCTATCCGGAGGCGCAGGTCACTATCGGGCCGGTGATCGAAGACGGTTTCTATTACGACTTCTCCTACAAGCGGCCGTTTACGCCGGAAGACCTGGCGGCGATCGAGAAACGCATGGCGGAGATCGTCAAGCGGGACCACAAGGTCACGCGCAGCGAGATGCCACGCACCGACGCCATTAAATTGTTCAAGAACCAGGGCGAGCATTACAAGGCGCAAATCATCGAATCCATTCCTGACGGCGAGAAGATTTCGCTGTATGCGCAGGGCGATTTCGTCGACTTGTGCCGGGGACCGCATGTACCGTCTACCGGCAAGCTGAAAGTCTTCAAGTTGCTGAAGGTGGCCGGCGCCTACTGGCGCGGAGACTCCCGAAACGAGATGCTGCAGCGGATCTACGGCACCGCCTGGGGCAAGAAGGAGGATCTGGACGCCTACCTGTTCAGGCTGGAGGAAGCGGAGAAGCGCGACCATCGCCGGCTGGGTCGGCAACTCGACCTGTTCCATACGCAGGACGAGGCGCCGGGAATGGTGTTCTGGCACCCGAAGGGCTGGACCCTGTGGCAGCAGATCGAACAGTACATGCGCGCGGTTTACCGCAACAACGGCTACCAGGAGGTGCGCTGCCCCCAGATCCTGGACGTGAGCCTATGGAAGAAGTCAGGGCATTGGGACAACTTTCGCGAGAACATGTTCTTCACGTCGTCGGAGAACCGGGAGTTCGCAGTTAAACCAATGAACTGCCCGGGGCACGTGCAGATTTTCAATAGCGGACTGCGCAGCTACCGCGATCTGCCGTTGCGCTACGGGGAGTTCGGCTCCTGCCACCGGGACGAGCCGTCCGGCGCGCTGCATGGAATCATGCGGGTGCGCGCCTTTACGCAGGACGACGGCCATGTTTTCTGCATGCCCGAGCAGATCGAGGCCGAGGTGATGGCCTTTCACCGCCTGGCGCTGAAGGTATATGCCGATTTCGGCTTTGGCGATGTCACCATCAAGCTGGCGCTGCGGCCCGCGAAACGGCTGGGCGGCGACGATGTCTGGGACCATGCCGAGACGGCGCTGCGCAAGGCGCTGCGCGGCTGCGGGGTAGACTGGCAGGAGCTGCCCGGCGAGGGGGCCTTCTACGGGCCAAAGATCGAGTACCACCTCAAGGACAGCATTGGCCGGTCCTGGCAGTGCGGCACGATCCAGGTCGATTTCATGATGCCCGGCCGGCTGGGGGCTGAGTACGTGGCCGAGGACAATACCCGGAAGGTGCCGGTGATGCTGCACCGGGCGATCGTGGGCTCCATGGAGCGGTTCATCGGTATATTGCTGGAGAATTACGCAGGGGCCCTGCCACTGTGGCTGTCGCCGGTGCAGGCGGTGGTGCTGAATATCTCGGAAAACCAGTCGGAATATGCTGCCCGGGTGGCCAAGACCCTGGCCGGGCGCGGTATCCGCTCGGTTGCCGACTTGAGGAACGAAAAAATAACCTATAAAATCCGCGAACATAGTTTGCAAAAGCTGCCTTATCAGATCGTTGTCGGAGACAAGGAAAAGGCAGCCGAGTTGATCGCCGTGCGTGCCCGTGGGGGTGGCGATCTCGGACAGATGCCTCTGGACGCCTTCGTGTCCAGGGTGCAGTCCGAGCTCCCGGGAAGCGCGGCGTAATTTTTTTGCACAAGGAGGCCCTTCTATAGCTCAGGACAAGGACGTTCGGATCAACGGCGAGATCACGGCGCCCGAGATCCGGCTCATCGGCGTCAAAGGTGAGCAGATCGGGGTTGTTTCCGTAGAAAAGGCGTTGTCGCTTGCCGAGGAAAACGACATTGATCTGGTAGAAATCGCTCCAACCGCGCAACCGCCCGTATGCCGTTTGATGGACTACGGCAAGTACAAGTACAACGAACAGAAGAAGAAACACGAGGCGCGGCTCAAGCAGAAGCAGATCCAGGTCAAGGAAGTGAAGTTCCGGCCGGGCACCGACGAAGGCGACTACCAGATCAAGCTGCGCAACCTGGTCCGCTTTCTGGGTGAGGGAGACAAGGCGAAGGTCACGTTGCGATTCCGCGGGCGCGAAATGGCGCATCAGGAATTCGGGATGCGGCTGCTGGAACGGGTAAAAACCGATCTCGAGCCTTTTGGTCAGATCGAACAGTTTCCCAAGATGGAAGGGCGGCAAATGGTGATGGTGATCGCCCCGAAAAAGAAGTAGCAATGCCAGATGGTGCGGTTCGCGGTGCGGCGGAGCGGACCGAACCTTTCAGCAGGACATCGCCGGCAAAACAAGTGATGCCCGGGTTATCAAGCGTCCACGGACCACCCGGCGTCAGGCTAGATGAAAAAGGAGTTCAAGATCATGCCGAAGCTCAAGACCAAGAGCGGGGCGGCCAAGCGCTTCAAGATCAGCGGCAAGGGCCGCATCAAGCGCACCCAGGCCAACCTGCGCCACATCCTCACCAAGAAGGCGACCAAGCGCAAACGCCAGCTGCGAGGCACTACAGAGGTGTTCTCCGGCGACCAGCACGCCATTCGCGTAATGATGCCTTACGCGTAAGGGAGAGCGCTCATGCCAAGAGTTAAACGTGGAGTCATCGCCCGGGCCCGCCACAAGAAAGTTCTGCAGCAGGCGAAAGGGTTCCGTGGGCGTCGCAAGAACGTCTTTCGCGTAGCCAAACAGGCGGTCATGAAGGCGGGGCAGTACGCCTACCGCGACCGTCGTGTCAAGAAACGCGAATTCCGTGCGCTGTGGATCGTGCGCATCAACGCGGCGGCACGGGAGTTTGGTCTGACCTACAGCACGCTGATCAACGGGCTGAAGAAATCCTCGATCGAGGTCGATCGCAAGGTGCTGGCCGAGCTCGCGGTATTCGACAAGGTGGCGTTCGAGAAGATCGCGGCGCAAGCGAAAGCCGGCCTCGGAGGGTAATTCGGGAAGCGTTCAAAGAAGGAGGCTTGCGGGCCTCCTTTTTTGTTGGGTGAACATGAAAGAGCTTGAACAGATCGTCGAGGAAGCGCGCGCCGCCTTCGAGGGCATCGAGGACGCGGCGCTCCTCGAGCAGGAAAAGGCCCGGTTTCTCGGTAAGAGCGGATCGCTTACCGGGTTGCTCAAGAAGCTTGGCGGGCTGCCGGCGGAGGAGCGCCCACAGGCCGGCGCGCGCATCAACGACGCCAAGCTTGCGGTGGAGAACCTGCTGCAGGCACGTCGGCGCGCGATCCAGGATGCCGCGCTGGCGAAGCGGCTGGAGGAGGAACGGCTCGACGTGACGCTCCCGGGACGGGGAGCCGGCACCGGCGGCCTGCATCCTGTCACGCGAACGCTTGACCGGGTCGCCGCGCTGTTCCGGACGATGGGATTCGAGGTCGCCGATGGCCCGGAAATCGAAACTGACTACTACAACTTCTCGGCGCTGAACCAGCCGGAAGATCATCCGGCCCGGTCGATGCACGACACCTTCTATCTGGAGGGGGCGGCGCATTTGCTGCGCACTCACACCAGTCCGATCCAGATTCACTACATGGAGAAGCACCGCCCGCCGATCAGGATTATTGCGCCCGGTCGCGTGTATAGAGTGGATTCCGATGCCACGCACTCGCCGATGTTCCACCAGCTGGAGGGTTTGTGGATCGACGAAACGGCGACTTTTTCCGACCTCAAGGGCGTGGTGCGCGAGTTTCTGCGCCGATTCTTCGAGCAGGATGAGCTCGAGGTGCGCTTCCGCCCGTCGTTCTTTCCCTTCACCGAGCCGTCTGCCGAAATCGACATGACGTTTGGCGCGTCGTGGCTGGAAATCGGCGGCTGCGGAATGGTCCATCCCCAGGTGCTGCGTAATGTGGGCATCGACCCGGAGCACTTTCAGGGTTTTGCCTTTGGCATGGGCCTCGACCGGCTGGCGATGTTGCGCTACGGGGTCGACGACCTGAGGTTGTTCTTTGAGGGCGACCTGCGCTTCTTGCGCCAGTTCGCCTGATTACACCGAAGCATGGATCCAACATGAAGTTTTCGGAGAACTGGCTGCGCGAACTGTGCAATCCGCCGTTATCGACGGCGGAACTTGCGCGCGCGTTGACCATGGCCGGGCTCGAAGTCGAGGAGGTGCGTGCCGCCGCCCCGGCGTTTTCCGGCGTGGTGGTGGCCAAGGTGCTGGAGGTGGAGCGCCATCCGGACGCGGAACGACTGAAGGTGTGCAAGGTCGACATCGGGCGGGGTGCACCGCTGTCGATCGTGTGCGGTGCGCCGAACGTGGCCGTCGGGATGAAGGTGCCGTGTACGCTGGTTGGCGCGCGGTTGCCCGGGCTTGAGATTCGTGCTGCCCGGCTCAGGGGCGTTGAATCACAGGGCATGCTGTGCTCCGCCGCCGAGCTGGGAATCTCGGAAGACGCATCCGGCCTGTGGGTGCTGCCCGGCGACGCAGGGATCGGCGAGGACCTGCGCAAGCTCGGCGACTTGGACGACCAGATCTTTACGCTCAAGCTGACCTCGAACCGGGGCGACTGTCTGTCGCTGCTTGGCGTGGCCCGGGAGGTGGCGGCGATTACCGGCGCGGCGCTCACCTTGCCGGATCTGCGCGAAGCACCGATGGTGCACGGCGAGCAGCTTTCGGTCCGGCTGTCGGCCGGGCAGGCCTGCCCGCGCTATGCCGGCCGGATTATCCGGAACATCGACCCGAACGCGCCCACGCCGGCACACATCGTGCGTCGCCTTGAGCGCAGCGGCGTGCGCGCCATCAGCGCGGTGGTTGATCTGACCAACTACGTCATGCTGGAAATCGGGCAACCGCTGCACGCGTTTGATCTGGACAGGCTTAAGGGTGGCATCGACGTGCGTTTCGGGCGCCAGGGCGAGCAACTGGAACTGCTCAACGGCCAGACGGTGGGGCTGCAGCCCGATCTGCTGGCCATCTGCGATGAAAATGGTCCGGTCGCGCTTGCCGGGATCATGGGGGGCGAGCCGACTGCGGTGACCGGGTCGACCACCAATGTGTTTCTGGAAAGCGCCTACTTCGATCCAAAGGCCATTGCCGGTCGCTGGCGCCGCCTTGGGTTCACTTCCGATGCCTCGCACCGCTTCGAACGCGGCGTGGATTATCTCGGCACGGTTCGGGGCATAGAGCGGCTGACCCGCCTGATCCTGGATATCTGTGGCGGAGAGGCCGGGCCGGTCAACGACGTACAGACGATGCTGCCTTCGCGCCCCGAAGTACAGGTTCGGGTCTCGCGCTGTGCGCGCGTGCTCGGCATGGACATCGGCGCTGACCGTATCGAGGATGTACTGCGCCGCCTGCGCTTGCCGGCGCGGCGCGCGGGAGAGTCTTTTGTGGTCAGTCCGCCAAGCTATCGCTTTGATCTCGGGATCGAAGAAGATCTGATCGAGGAAGTGGCGCGGATCGACGGCTATGACAAGCTGCCGGCGACGCTGCCGGTGTCCCGATCGGGCATGTTGTCCAGCCCTGAGACGACGCTCGATGACGGGCAGATCCGGCAACGCATGGTGAGCCGGGATTACCAGGAGGTGATCAGCTACAGTTTCGTGGACGAAAGCTGGGAACATGATTTTGCCGGAAATCAGGCGCCGATCCGCCTGGCGAATCCGATCGCCGCTCAGATGAGCGTGATGCGGTCGACCCTGCTCGGCAGCCTTGTCGGATGCCTGAAGTTCAATCTGAATCGGCGCCAGACACGGGTGCGCCTGTTCGAGATCAGCCGGGTATTCAGCCGCGCGGGCGACGGATATCTCCAGCCGAGACGCATCGGCGGGATCGCCTATGGCCCGGTCGCGCCTGAGCAATGGGCATTGACGAGCCGTCCGGTGGACTTTTTCGATGTGCGCGGCGATCTGGAGGCGCTGGCAGGGCCGAATGGGCTGGATTTCCGTCCGGTAAGCCATCCGGCTTTGCATCCCGGCAAATCGGCCGAGGTCCTGCGTGATGGCCGGGTAATTGGATGGCTTGGAGAACTTCACCCCGCCCTGAGTCAGCGCTATGAGATCGAGGGCGGGGCAGTGGCATTCGAGTTGGAGCTGGAGCCGGTATGCCGGCAGCCCCTGCCGCGACACAAGGACGTGCCCAAGTTTCCCCCGGTGCGCCGGGACATCGCGGTGGTGGTCGCGGCGGAACTGCCGGTTCAGGACCTGTTACAGGCGCTCCGCGCACGCAAAACAGCCATTGTCGAAGATGTATCGTTGTTCGATGTGTACCGGGGCAAGGGTATTGAGCAGGGGAAAAAAGGTCTTGCTTTCCGTGTGTTATTGCAAGATACTCAAAAGACTCTCACCGACGCCGAGGTGGATGCCGCGGTCGCGGGTCTGCGCCAGGTCCTGGTACAAGAATACGGAGCCAAGCTCAGGCAATAAGGGGAAACCATGACGCTCACAAAAGCTGACCTGGCGGATCTTCTGTTCGAGAAAGTCGGCCTCAATAAGCGAGAGGCAAAGGACATGGTCGAGGCCTTCTTCGAAGAGGTGCGCCAGGCCTTGGAGCGCGGCGAGGGCGTTAAACTCTCGGGCTTCGGCAATTTCCAGCTGCGCGACAAGCCGCAACGTCCGGGGCGCAATCCGAAGACCGGCGAGGAAATCCCGATTACCGCACGGCGGGTGGTTACTTTCCATGCCAGCCAGAAGCTGAAGGCAATGGTCGAGAAGAACTACGGTGGAGACCAGCAGCAACCACAACAGCAGCAGCAGCCGTAAGGCGCCGCTGCCCCCGATCCCCGCGAAGCGCTACTTCACCATTGGTGAAGTCAGCGAGTTGTGCGGTGTGAAGCCCCATGTGCTGCGTTACTGGGAGCAGGAGTTCACCCAGCTCAAGCCGGTGAAGCGGCGCGGCAACCGACGCTATTACCAGCACCACGAAGTCCTTCTCATCCGGCGCATTCGCGAACTGCTCTACGAACAGGGGTTCACCATCAGCGGCGCACGGGCGCGACTGGACCAGGGCGGCGCGGAGGACAAGGCGCCTGCGCAGCGTCAGGCAACGGCCGTTCCCCTATCCCTCAAGCGCGAGCTCGAGCAAGTACTCCAGATCCTGCGCGCCTGAAGCCCGGCGTTAACCGACGGGAAGAAAACAGGCTCTGTTATAATTCGCCGCGATTTCGGGGCGTAGCGCAGCCTGGTAGCGTACCTGCATGGGGTGCAGGTGGTCGTGAGTTCGAATCTCACCGCCCCGACCAATCTTCCCGCGCAAGGCGAACTACGCATCAGCGGCCGCAAAGCATGAACGCACGCAACGGGACTGCAATCCGTTCACTCCACCCTTGCCCCGGACATTGTCCCGGTCTGAATCAACCCGGGCGGACATGCGAATCCTGCTGAGTAACGACGACGGATATTTCGCGCCGGGTCTCGCGCAACTTGCAGAAGCGGTTTCCAGTCTCGCGGAAGTGATCGTGGTTGCGCCGGAGCGCGATCGCAGCGGCGCCAGCAATTCGCTTACCCTTGATCGACCGCTGGCCGTCAAGCGCTCACACAACGGTTTCCTTTACGTCAACGGCACGCCGACCGATTGCGTCCACCTGGCCGTGACAGGACTCCTCGAAGGGTTGCCCGACATGGTCATATCGGGCATCAACCACGGGGCGAACATGGGCGACGATACGATCTATTCCGGGACCGTGGCCGCCGCCACCGAAGGCTTCCTGCTCGGCATTCCGTCGATCGCCGTCTCGCTGGCCAGCAAGCATGGTGGCAATTATCCGGCGGCAGCCCGCGTGGCCTGCGAGCTGGTGCAAAGATTCCGGGACGATCCGATCCCGTTCCCCGTGCTGTTCAACGTCAACGTGCCCGACGTTCCGTACGAGTCGTTGCAGGGCGTCGAAGTAACGCGCCTGGGACGCCGGCACAAGGCCGAGGGCGTCATCAAGACCGCGAACCCGCGGGGCGAAACGGTCTACTGGATCGGAGCCGCCGGTGATGCGCAGGATGCGGGAGAGGGCACTGATTTTAACGCCATCGCCGGGCGGCGCGTGTCGGTTACGCCGCTGCAGATCGATCTGACCCAGTACGCCAATCTCGACAGCGTGCGCAACTGGCTTGGGCAGAAGGCGGGGCGCAACGGGGTGAAGGTTGCGGGAGCCGCGGCAAAGTGAACTCGCGCATCGCCGGCATCGGGATGACTTCGCAGCGCACGCGCATGCGCATGGTCGACAGGCTGCGCAGCGAGGGAATACGTGATGAGGTGGTCCTCGGGGCGATGGGCGAGATTCCCCGCCACATCTTCGTGGACGAAGCGCTGGCGAGCCGCGCGTACGACGACGTGGCGCTGCCCATAGGTTTCGGTCAGACCATATCGCATCCATTCACTGTGGCCAGACTGTGCGAACTCGCGCGCGATGGGCGACCGCTCGGCAAGGTGCTGGAGATTGGCACCGGTTGCGGGTATCAGGCTGCCGTTTTGTCACGGCTTGCGCGCGAGGTCTACTCGGTCGAACGTATTGCCCAGCTGACTTCGCGCGCGCGCCTGCGATTGCGCGAGTTGAATTGCCGAAATGTGAAGCTCAAGCATTCCGACGGCCACAACGGACTCCCCGAGGCCGCACCCTTTGACGCAATCGTGATGACGGCTGCCGCCACGCACGTACCGGAAATGCTGACCATGCAGCTGGCGGAGGGCGGTTCACTGGTGCTTCCGGTTGGCGCCGGCCAACAGAAGCTGGTGGTGGTGCGACGAACAGGGCAGGGGCTGGAGCAGCAGACGCTGGACGAAGTGAAGTTCGTGCCGCTGCTGGGCGGGGTGTCCACGTGAAGCCCGGCTGGCCTGTCGGCGACCCTGCAGCGCTGGCTGTCGCGGCGTTGCTGATCGGTGCCTGTGCCTCGACGGAGTTTGCCGCCCCGATTGTCGATCGCACGCCAGCACCCGTCGCCAGATCGCCGGCCGCCAGCATGCCAACAGCCGCCACCGCGCCCGCGACTTCGCCAGCAGCGGCGGACAAAAGCGCGGCCAGCGCCCCGGTCGCTGCGCCGTCCCCGCCAAAGCCGGCCCCGCCGCCCGCAACTCCCGCCGCCCCGGCCGCGGTGGCCGCGGCGCCGGCCACTGTCGTCAAGGCGCCGCCGCAACCTGAATTGCGCCCCTATCGCGAGGGCGACTGGCGGCCGGAGTTCCATGTGGTGCAGAAGGGTGACACGCTCTACAGCATCGCGCTGGATTACGGGCAGGACTATCGCGACCTGGCGGCGTGGAATCAGCTCGCTGACCCCGGATACATACAGATCGGTCAGCGGCTCCGGCTGTTTCCGCTCGGTGGCGCCGCCGAGATCGGGGCACCGGAGCCGGTACCTCTGCCGCCGGCCAGCCTGAGCGCAAAGCCGACACCGGCCGCCGCACCAAAGGCGGTGCCGTTGTATAACGAGCCGAAGGCACAACGCCTTGCTTATTCGGAGCAGGCACTGGCGCAGCTGCTCGGGCGCACGGAGAAACCGGCAGCTGCCGCGCCACCGCCGAAACCATCACCGCCGGGACCGCCTGCTCAGCCGGAACCGCCCAAGACAGTCGCAGCCGGCGTAGCAGGATTGCCTGATGAACGCCTCACCTGGGAGTGGCCGGTTAGGGCGGAGCCGATCTACCTGTTCGGCAAGGGCGCCAACCCCAAGGGCATCGGAATCGGCGGCGCACTCGGCCAGCCGGTCGTCGCCAGCGCGCCGGGCAAGGTGGTGTACAGCGGCAGTGGACTGCGGGGGTACGGCAAACTTATCATCATCAAGCACAACCCGACGTATCTCAGCGTGTATGCGCACAACAGCCAACTGCTGGTGAAGGAGGGTCAGGCGGTGGCGCAGGGGCAGAAAATCGCGGAAATGGGCAATAGCGACAGCGAGCGCGTCGGTCTGCATTTCGAGATTCGTCGGCTGGGCAAGCCCACCGACCCGATGAAGTATCTGCCAACCGACGCGCGCTCATGAATGACGAGCAACTCCAGGGCCAGGAAGACGAGCCCGCCGACGATAGCGCCCCGGCCGAAGTCGAGTCGCAGGCGGAGGAGTTTCCGAGCGCAGACCTGCTGTCCGACGTAACGCAACTCTACTTCAACGATATCGGACAGAACGAGCTGCTGACCGCCGAGCAGGAACGGCACTACGCAAGACTGGCGCGCGCCGGCGACTTCGAAGCGCGCCAGAAGATGATCGAGCACAATTTGCGCCTGGTGGTGAACATCGCCAAGCACTACAACGGGCGCGGGCTGCAGCTCCTCGACCTGATCGAGGAAGGCAATCTCGGTCTGATTCATGCGCTGGAAAAGTTCGACCCGGAGCGCGGGTTCCGCTTTTCCACCTATGCGACGTGGTGGATTCGCCAGGCGATCGAGCGGGCAATCATGTATCAGTCGCGCACAATCCGGCTGCCGGTGCATGTCATCAAGGACCTTAACACCGTGCTTCGCGCGATGCGCCACCTGGAGACGCATTCTGAGCGAGAACCCTCGGTCGAGGACGTCGCGCACCTTGTTGGCTGGGACGTGGCCGAGGTACGCCGGCTCTTGGCGCTGAATGAACGCATGGCGTCGCTCGATGCCCCGCTGGAAATCGATCCGATGCTCTCGGTCGGGGAATCGATCGCCGACGAGACCACGCCGACACCGGATCTACGGCTTGAGAATGCGGAGATCGCCCGTTTCGTGCAGGATTGGCTCAAACAGCTTTCCGACCGGCATCGCAGCGTCATCGAGCGGCGCTACGGCCTGAACGGGACCGAGATCCAGACGCTGGAACAGCTCGCGCAGAACCTCAACCTGACGCGTGAGCGTGTCCGGCAGATTCAAATCGAGGCGTTGGCTTCGCTGCGCAAGATCCTGCGCCGTAACGGCATGTCGCGAGAGACGTTGCTCTAGCGGCTGCGGGCGAGGGCTCGGTTCAGGCGAGCTTCTTGATTTCCAGGTTCAGATTTTCGAGATCGCGCGCTTCCGAGCGCTCGCCATAGCGAAGTCGAATGTACAGCGCTGCAATCGTGCGCAGCTTCTGCTCCAACTCCGGAAAACGGGCGATTGCCCGGTCGGTGAAATCTACTGGACCCTCGGCGGGTCGTCGAACCAGGCCGCGGCGGGCCATCAGGTCAACAAAACGCGTCCAGCTGCGCTGTACCGGATCTAGCTGTCGCCGACGTGCGCGCATGAGCATGGTCAGCCCGAAACCGAGCAGCACGAGGCCGGTTCCGGCGATCAGCGAAACCACCATTTCTTCCCAGCCGATGCGTGGCAGACCGAAGGAATTCAGAAATCGGGACTGCTGCTCGGGCGTATAACCGAGCACCCACTGGTTCCAGGAATTGGTTACCGCATCCCAGGCATGACGCATTTGCCTTATCCATTCGATACGGGTTCGCCGGATCAGCGGCTGGGGGTCGGTTTCCGGTACGGCCGAAGTGATGCCCTGCTGAATGCGCAGCGGGGACACCGCCGCCGTCGGATCGACCCGCACCCAACCCTGGTTATCGATCCACACCTCGGTCCAGGCATGAGCCTCCGACTGGCGCACGATCAGAAAGCCGTCGACAGGGTTGATTTCGCCACCGAGGTAGCCGGTCACGATCCGCGTCGGAATGCCGGCCGCGCGCATCAGGACCGCGAAGCTCGAGGCGTAATGCTCGCAAAAGCCAGCGCGCGTTTCGAACAGGAACTGGTCGACCGGGTCGTTTTCCAGGGGAGGTGGTTCCAGCGTATAGACAAACGCCTGGGTGCCGAAGTGGTGGAGCGCGCGCTGGATCACCTCCTGGGCATCGGCTGACTCCGCCTGCCACTGGCGCGCGAGCGCGCGCGCGCGCATGGCGACCCCGTCAGGTAGTACCAGCGCCTGCTGCAGTTCGCCGCGAAGGGTTTCCTCGCCTACGCGATAGCTGATGACCGATTGCGCGTCGTAGCGCCGGCGTTCGCGTATCGGCCGGGCCGACAATACCTGGTAGTCGCGGGTCAGGAAGCTGTCGGGCGGCAGGCTTGCCGGCAAATCGATCAGGAACAGCCAGCGATCATCGTGGGGCTCAAGCGTAACGGTATAGTTGATCGGCGGCGCAAGCGACTCGTAGCGCCACACCGACAGCCGCACCGGTTGGGATGTGCGCCAGGTCCGCCCGTCGAAGTCCCACATGACGGGACCGCGCCAGTAAAGCTGCTGGACGTTGGACGGCGTGCTCTC
This sequence comes from uncultured Pseudomonadota bacterium, assembly GCA_937983055.1. Taxonomy (GTDB): domain Bacteria; phylum Pseudomonadota; class Gammaproteobacteria; order Burkholderiales; family Eutrophovitaceae; genus CALJLA01. Next base: position 20,469 of record CALJLA010000059.1, on the reverse strand, counting down.
AAACTGCACGCGAAACGCGATCTCATCCGACAGCGACAGCTGAGTAATCGTACCGGGTGACATCGAATCGGACAGGCCGGTGCGCGCCGAGTGCTGAATCTGCGGCAGTCCCCACAGCGGTCCCTGCACCCGCGGGAACAGCAGAAACAGCAGCAGCATGACGGGAATCGCCTGCAGCAACAGCACGCCGGAAGTGGTAGCGATCGATCGCAGGCGCCCCACCGGGGTCGCGTGCTGCAGGCTCACAAGGGTCGCCGTGATCATCCACACGACGCCGATCGAATACAGAGCGGTCGGGATGGTCTGGGTGTAGAAGAAATTGGTGATCGTCAGGAAGTAGCACAGGATGATCACCACATTGACGTCGCGTATGCGGCGCATTTCCAGCAGCTTCAGCGACGCCAAGGCCAGCAGCAGCACCACGCCGGAATCGCGGCCGAACAGCGTGCGGTAGGACAGGGCGACCCCGGCGATCGCGGCTGCCGCCAGCAGGATCAGCACGGTCTTGGACGGCAGCGGGCGCCGTCGCCATCCGATCAGGAAACGCGCTGCCAGCATCAGCGCGCAAAACAGCGTCGTCCACAGGGGTACCCGGGCGGCGTGGGGCGCCATGACCAGGGCGACGCTTGCAATCAACGCGGCCAGTCGCCTCGGGTCGAGTGTGTCGGTCGCGGGCATCAGCTGTCGCCCGGCTGGAACAGCGCCAGGCACTCCAGGCATCGGGTCTTGTGCGCTTCGCCGACGCCGAGTTCGATGTGGCGGCCGGGCAGGCGCAGGCCGTAACGCAGGCCGCCCTGATGCGCCTCGAGCACCCAGCGGGTCAATCGCGACAGCCGCTGTTCGATTCCCAATGCGGGCGGCGTATCGGCAAAGTCGAGCCATAGTTCGGCGGCGGCAACCGAGCCGGCGAACACTTTGGTGACCAGGGCCTCGCCCCGGGCGACCGATTTCCATGCGATTCGCCGCGGCGAGTCGCCTGCATGGTAGTCGCGCAGGCCGGCGAAGTCCTCATCGCCGCGCCCGGTTGCCGCACCACGTCCACTGGCTGCCTGAACGTCGGGCAGCGGCACGTTTCCGGATTCCGGTGCCGGATAGACGAGACATGCCAGATCGAGGTGCACGTTGGCCCAGGCGTAAAACAGGCCGATCGGGAAGGTCGTGCCCACACGAAACCGCCCGGGCCTGAGCATCCCGCGTCTTGGTGCAGGTACCCGGATGCGAACTTCGGTTTCGCTCCGGGGGCCGACATCGAATTGCTCCGGGTCGGATTCGGTGAACTGGATCGCGAGGCTCAGCCGGGCGATGCGGCCGGGGTTGACGGCGAGCACGTGGAACCGCGCGCGGTCGCCGGCGAAAACCGGTTCGGTCCTGCCTGCGCGCAGTTCGACATGTGCGAGATTGCGCCAGGTGTGGAGCATCGACACGATGCCGGTGCCGGCAAGGAGGAAAGTCAGGCCGAAGCCGAGGCTCAGGTTGTAGTTGATGGAGCCGATCAGCATCAGCACCAGCGTGAGCGCGTACAACAGGCCGGCTCGGGTGGGCAGGATGTACACACGGCGCTGCGACAGTATTACCGGACCTCTCTCCGGCGCTTTGGTCGGAAAGATCCATTCGCCGATGCGGTCGCGCAGGGAGCGATTGAGCCCGCGGCTGTCGCGCGCAGCACCGCTGTCGGGATTCATCTGTTCACCCCTGCCGCGCTCAAGGAATGGCCACTTCCTCCAGGAGCCGCTGGGTGAAGTCCATTCCGGACAGCGACGCGAATCCATTCACCGGCTGAAGGCGATGGCCGACCACGCTTGGCAGCACCGCCTGCAGGTCCTCAGGGATGACCTCGCGGCGCCCATCCATGAAAGCCCAAGCGCGCGCGGCGTTGACCAGGTAGAGGCCGGCCCTTGGCGACAATCCGGTTACGAAATCGCTGGCGCGCCGCGTATAGGCCAGCAGGGCCTGCACATAATCGAGCAGCGCCGGCGCGGTGTGAATGCTGCGTACCTGCTTCTGAAGGGCAATGAGTTCCTGCGGTTCGAGCGCTGGGATCAGATCGCCGATCATGTCGCGACGCTCGCGTCCTTCGAGCAGGGCACGCTCCGCACTTGCGTTCGGATAGCCAAGGTGAATACGCATCAGGAAGCGGTCGAGTTGCGATTCGGGCAACGGAAACGTACCCACCTGGTGAGAGGGGTTCTGAGTCGCGATCACGAAAAACGGGTCGGGAAGGGGCCGTGTTTCGCCCTCGGTCGTGACCTGGTGCTCCTCCATCGCTTCGAGCAGCGCGCTCTGGGCTTTCGGAGTGGCGCGATTGACTTCATCGGCCAGGATGACCTGGGCGAAGATCGGCCCCGGATGGAACTTGAACGTGGAGCTGTCGCGGTCGAAAACCGCGACTCCGAGGATGTCCGCCGGCAACAGATCGCTGGTGAATTGAATTCGCTGGAAATCGAGGCCAAGCGTCTTGGCCAATGCATGCGACAGCGTGGTTTTGCCTACGCCCGGCAGGTCCTCGATCAGCAGATGCCCTTTCGCCAGCAGACAGGCAAGCGTGAGGCGGATCTGGTGTTCCTTGCCCAGAATGATACTGCCGATCTGGGCGATGACGGGGGCAAGCGTCTGGGGCATTGGAGGCGTTCGGCGCGGACGACCCGAAGCGGACCGCGGCGCAGGCATGAAGTTCCGATCGCCTGGAAGTTTACCGCACAGCCCGGCGCCAGGGCACTCACGCAAGCGGCATCATCACCCGGCGCAACGAAGGATCGTCCTGGTGTGGCTCAATGCCGAAGCCGAGTTTTCGCATCAGTTTCAGCATGGTCTCGTTGTTGTGCAGCACTACGCCTTCCATGCGCAACAGCCCCTTTTCCCGTGCGGCATCCGCCAGAGCCGTCATCAGAGCCGTAGCAATGCCTTTGCCCTGCCAGCGGTCAGCCACGACGATCGCGAACTCGCAGCTTTCGCCATCCGGATTGGTGGCGTATCGGGCAACGCCGATCTGCGTCTCCCGGCCGTTGAGCGTAACCACCGCGATCAACGCCATCTCGCGGTCATAATCGATCTGGGTAAATCTGACCAGCATGCGCTCGGACAGCTCGTGGAGTGCGCTGATGAAGCGAAAGTAGCGTGCCTCGTCGGACAGCGCGCTGACGAACGCGCGCTCGATCTCGGCATCCTCCGGACGGATCGCCCGCAAGGTCACGATCACACCTTCGGGCAGCATAAGGCTGCGTAACAGATGGTGCGGGTAGGGATGGATCGCCATGTGGGCATAGCGGTTGCGAGCATCCGCAACCTCTGCGGGGCCGACGATCACGCGGGCGTCTACAGCGATTGCGCCTGCGCCATCGATGAGCAACGGGTTCACATCCATCTCGCGGATCCAGGGCAGCTCGCATGCCATTTCCGACACCCTCATCAGGATCCCGTGAAGGGCATCCAAAGCCGCAGAGGGCAGTTCGCGCCCGAGCTGTCTGCCCAGTCGCGAGCGGTTGACGAGGTTGTCGGTCAGCAGGCGGTTGAGCGGTGGGAGCGCGACTGCCCGGTCGGCGATCAGTTCGACGTCGTTGCCCCCGGTTCCGAAAGTGACGACCGGCCCGAACAGGCTGTCGGTGAACAGTCCGATCAGCGCTTCACGTGCTCTTTGCCGCGCCACCATGGACTGAACTGAAACGCCTTCAATGCGCGACTGGGGCAATGCCCGGCGCACGGCGGCCAGGATGTCGTCGTACGCCACGCGTACTTCGGCGGCGTTCTTCAGGCCGAGCCGCACGCCGTCTACCTCGTGCTTGTGCGGCACGTCGTAGGAAGCGACTTTCATCGCGACGGGAAATCCGATCTGTTCGGCCACGGCAAGCGCCTCGCTGATCGAGCGGGCGAGCGCTGTCGGGGCGACCGGAATGCGAAAACAGGCCAGCAAAGCCTTGGATTCGACTTCACTAAGCATCGTGCGGCCTGCTGACAGTGCGTCCTGAATGAGGGCACGAGCGCCCTCGGTGTCCGGGGCTTCGGCGTGGGCGAGCGGTCCGGGCACCTGCATCAGCAGCCGCTGATTCTGGTAATAGGTTGCGACGTTGGCAAAAGCCTCGACCGCAGGTTCGGGCGTACGGAATGCCGGGATCCTCGCGTCGGCAAGGACGGCACGCGCGCTGCGCAGACTCTGGTCACCCATCCAGCACGCGAAGAGGGGTTTTGAATCCTGTCGGGACAGTTCGACGACGGCGCGCGCAACGTCCTCCGCGCGCGTCATAGCCTGCGGCGCGAGTATCACCAGCAACCCGTCCACGGCGGCGTCCGCCTGACAGGCCGCGACAGCTTCGCGGTATCGGGCCTCATCGGCATCCTCTAGCAGGTCCACCGGATTGGCGCGAGACCATGCCGGGGGCAAGGTGCGATCCAGGCGTTCGAGCGTTGCCGCTGACAGCTGCGCGAGTTCGATGCCGGTCTCGCCGGCCCGGTCGGCCGCCATTACACCCGGGCCGCCGCCATTAGTAATGACGGCGAGCCTGTTGCCAACCGGTCTGTAACGCGAGGACAGGCATTTCGCCGCGGAAAACAGTTGCACGAAGCTCTTGACGCGAACCGCGCCTGCGCGTCGCAATGCCACGTCGACTACGTCATCGCGGCCGGCCAATGAACTGGTATGAGTGGCGGCGGCCCGCGAACCGGCTTCGTCGCGGCCTGCTTTCAGTACCACCACCGGCTTCGCACGGGCCGCCGCGCGCAGTGCGCTCATGAATTTCCTGGCGTTTCGAATGCCCTCGACGTAGAGCACTATGCTGTCGGTGGCCGGATCCAGTGTCAGAAAATCGAGTACATCGGCAAAGTCGACATCCAGCTTGTTGCCCAGCGAGACCACGCTCGAGAAACCGACTTCGTCGGCATCGGCCCAGTCGAGAACCGCCGCAACCATTGCGCCCGACTGCGCGACCAGCGCAACACTGCCGGGGCGCGCGGCGCTTGCCGCGAATGTTGCGTTCAGGCCAAGGGCAGGGCGCATGACGCCAAGGCTGTTGGGGCCGAGTATGCGCATGTGATAGCGGGCTGCCGACGCCGAAATCTGCTGCAGCGCGCGGCGCCCTTCCCGGGTAGCGGTGCTCAGTCCTGACGACAGGATGGCGGCGGCCCGCACCCCTTGGCGGGCGCACTCGTCTATAAGCCCCGGAATGGTCTCTGGAGGCGTCGCCAGCACCGCAAGCTCGGGTACCGACGGCAGGGCGGAAATCGATCGATGCGCTGGCCGGCCGTGCACTTGGCGGCGGTTCGGATTGACGAGCCACAGTGTGCCGGCGAACGAACGGGCAAGGTTGCGGACCAGCGCGGCGCCGACGGAGGCAGGGTCTTCGCTGGCGCCGACGACTGCCACAGACGACGGCGTCAGCAGATGTGCCAGGGGATGCAGTTCCATGGAATTCGGCTCGAAAGCCATTATGCCGCCGCGAGGCGGCCACTGCGCCTGGCGTCCATGCGGGGAAGACAGGCGAAATGCTACTATCGACGCATACAGCGGAACCTGAAATGAGCCTTGCTTTTCTGCATCACCGGGACTGCGCCAAGCACGATATGGGCGCGCATCATCCGGAGTGTCCCGACCGACTCGCTGCCATTGAAGATTACCTGCTGGCCACCGGCCTGCTGCCTCACCTTCGCGAGTTCGATGCTCCACTGGCGGACCGTGATGTTCTTGCCCGGGTTCACGATCCGGCATACCTCGACGCGCTGGAGGCTGCGGCTCCCGCGCATGGTGTGGTGCACCTCGACCCCGATACTGCAATGAATCCGCACACTCTCCAGGCGGCGCGACGGGCCGCCGGTGCCGTGGTGCGGGCGGTCGACCTGGTGATCAGCGGTGAGACCGGGACCGCGTTCTGCTGCGTGCGCCCCCCCGGACATCACGCCGAGCGCGCCAGGGCGATGGGCTTCTGCTTTTACAACAACATCGCGGTGGGCGCGGCGCATGCGCTGGCCGCGCACGGGCTGGCGCGGGTGGCGGTGGTCGACTTCGATGTTCACCACGGAAACGGCACCGAGCATATTTTCTCCGCCGACGAGCGGGTGATGATGGTCTCCACTTTCCAGCATCCTTTCTACCCGTATAGCGGCATGGAAGGGCGATCCTCTCGCATGGTCAACTGCCCGTTGCCTGCCTATTCAGGCAGCCGCGAATTCAGGGAGGCGGTGGAAACGGCGTGGTTGCCGGCCCTCGCCGATTTCCAACCGGAAATGATTCTGGTCTCGGCCGGGTTTGACGCGCATCGCGAAGACGACATGGCAATGCTCGCACTGAACGAGCAGGACTACGATTGGGTAACCCGAAAAATCGTTGCGGTCGCGGACGAGTATGCCGGTGGGCGTGTGGTTTCAAGCCTGGAGGGGGGATATCACTTGTCGGCCCTGGCGCGCAGCGTGGCAGTCCACGTCAAGGCGCTGGCCGGACTTTGATTGGTGTCTGTGGGCGCAGTGCCTGCTGCCAGGCGCCTAACGGCCGCCATCTGGAACCGCCGTGGAAGGTCGTGAGGTCCTCCAGCCCTCTCATGGCAAGCCCAATAAAGTCAGGTAGTTACTTATTCGGATCAGGGAAGTCCGGGATGCCATTAAGGTAAAACCTGATGGTATGGCGGGGCATCTGCGCCTAGTCTCGGCACAGCGGTTGACGGATAACCATGGACCGCTGCCAGAGGCTCCCGGACATGCGTTTGAACGTTCTTCTGATTGATGACAATCCTTTGTTCGTGGTTGCGGCAAGTCGCTTCCTGAGCGAATTCTGCGACGTGAACGTAGTCGCGGCGGCCGGCGACGGCGTCGAGGGGCTGGCGCGTGCCCGCGAACTCAATCCCGACGTGGTCATGATCGACCAGGGTATGTCACCCCTCACCGGGCTCGATACCGTGGTGAGTCTGAGAGCGCTGCCCGCTCCGCCGGCCGTGATCATCGTTACGCTCAATGCCACCCCCCAGTTGCGGCAGGCGGCGCGTGAACGCGGGTGCGAACTGGTCATCAGCAAAATCGATTTCACGCGTCAGATTGGGCCGGCGCTCGAGGCGCTTGCGGCCGAAAGGCGCCCGACGGCTGTTGTCGGGTCGCGAATTTCGGTGCGATCTTGAGCCGATTGCCCTGAAGCCTCAGAGAATCAGGCCCGCGGCAACCCGACGATCCTCGCCCAGAAGGATGTTGTAGGTGCGGCACGCAGCAAGGGTGTCCATCACCTCGAAACCGATACCCGCAGCAATCAAAGGTTGCAAGGCCCGCGCTGGCGGAAACGTCAGCTTATCGCCTGTGCCGACCAGCACAATCTCCGCGCCAAGATCGGCTAGCACGGCGAGAGATTCAGCCGATGGCGGGAGGTCCGGTCTCCAATCCGGCAATACCCGGTCGGGGAGAACGATGAGGCTGTGCTCGTATCGCACACGACTGACCTCGACGTACCCGGCACCATAGGCGGTGATGGCATTGCGGCCTTCCGTGCTGGATAAATGCAGCTTCAAGAGCAGTTCTTTTGCTGTGCGGTAAGCGATCCGGTAGCATTATATCTTTGCCAGTTCATACAGGCAGTTAAGGCCCGGAGCCGCAGTCGCCCATGAAGGAATTTCCGCGCATCAAGCGCCTTCCACCCTATGTTTTCAACATTACCGGCGAACTCAAAATGGCCGCTCGCCGGCGCGGGGAGGACATCATTGATCTGTCCATGGGCAATCCGGACGGACCCACGCCGAAGCACATCGTCGACAAGCTGATCGAATCGGCCCAGCGCACCGACACCCATGGATACTCGGTGTCGAAAGGTTTGCCCAGGTTGCGCAAGGCTATTTGCGGATGGTACCAGCGGCGCTACGGCGTAGATCTCGATCCCGACAGTGAGGCGATCGTCACGATCGGGTCCAAAGAAGGCATCGCGCATCTCGCGCTGGCGACCATGGAGCGCGGCGACATAGTTCTGGTGCCGAACCCGAGTTATCCGATCCATATATACGGTCCGGTGATTGCCGGGGCGGACATACGGCACGTGCGCAGCACGCCCGATGTGGATTTTTTCGACGAGTTGGAGCGGGCGATCAAGGAATCTTTCCCCAAGCCCAAGATGCTCATCCTGAATTACCCAGGCAATCCAACCACGCAATGCGTCGAACTGCCTTTCTTCGAGCGGATCGTGGCGCTTGCCCGTGAGCACGGGATACTGGTGGTGCACGACCTTGCCTACGCGGATATCGTGTTCGACGGATACCGTGCTCCGTCGATCATGCAGGTACCCGGTGCAAGAGACGTGGCGGTTGAATTTTTCACCATGTCCAAGAGCTACAACATGGCTGGCTGGCGCATCGGCTACATGGTCGGCAACCGCGACCTGGTGGCAGCGCTGGCGCGAATCAAGAGCTATCACGACTACGGTACATTCACGCCACTGCAGGTTGCTTCAATCGTGGCACTCGAGGGCCCGCAGGACTGCGTCGAGCAGATCCGTCAGACCTACCAGAAGCGCAGGGACGTTATGGTGAAGGGGCTGCGCGAAGCGGGCTGGATGGTCGACAATCCCAAAGCTTCCATGTACGTCTGGGCCCGGATTCCGGAAGCATACGGACGAATAGGCTCCCTGGAATTCGCCAAGAAGTTGCTCAGCGAAGCAAAGGTCGCGGTTTCGCCCGGTATCGGCTTTGGCGAGTATGGCGATACGCACGTGCGGCTTGCCCTGATCGAAAACGAGGCACGCATCCGCCAAGCCGTGCGAGGGATCAAGGATATGTTCCGCAAGGATGGTCTGGCTCCCGGTGCGTCCGGGAGCAAGGCCAGCGCGAGGGTGGCCTGACCGAATTTTCGGGCTCAGGGACTGCCCGGTTCTCTTTCCGAAATGCCTGACCAGTTCCGGATCGTCGGCGTCGGTTCGCCGGAAGCCGGGGTGATCGAGCCCGGTTGGTTGATGCTTGCTGAGGAAGTGCATCGCCAGCTGCGCCCCGATCTGCCGGCTGAGTACGCGGCAAGAATGACGGCGATAATCCGGGGCGGCGCCTCGATGAGCATTGCCGCAATCGGCGAGCGAGTGGCGGCAGTGGTGGTCTACCGCTTCTTCGAGAACAGCCTTGCTGGTCTGCGCTGTTACGTGGATGACCTGGTCACGGCGGCGGAGCTTCGTTCGGCCGGGGCGGGGCGCGCGCTGCTGCGCCACGTCGAGTTGGCGGCGCGGGCGCGAGGTTGCCGGTCTATAGAACTGGAGTCCGGTGTGCAGCGGGCGCAGGCACACCGCTTCTACCTCGGGCAGGGATTTGCGGTTACGGGTCTTTCGTTCAAGAAAGCAATTTGATGAAGCCAGTTTTTGTTGGGTTGCTTGGTACCGGCACCGTGGGTGGCGGCACCTGCGAGGTTCTGCGACGCAATCGCGAGGAAATCGCCCGTCGGGCCGGCCGGGACATCGTCGTAAAGATGGCTTCGGCACGCGATCTGGCCAGGGCGCGCAGGGCAGTGGGACCCGACGTCGAGCTCACAGCTGATCCCTTCGACATTGTCCGCCACGGGGAAATCGACATCGTGGTCGAACTGATCGGCGGGGTCGACACGGCGAAGCGGCTGGTCCTTGCTGCAATCGATGCCGGAAAACATGTCGTCACGGCGAACAAGGCGCTGCTTGCCAAGTATGGCAACGAGATCTTCAGTGCCGCTCAGTCCAGAGGGGTGATGGTCGCCTTCGAGGCGGCCGTCGCGGGCGGAATACCGATCATCAAGGCGTTGCGCGAAGGGTTAACGGCAAATCGTATCGAATGGATTGCCGGAATCATCAATGGCACGACTAATTTCATTCTCTCGGAAATGCGCGACCGGGGCGCAAGCTTCGACGCCATGCTGAAGGAAGCGCAGCGGCTGGGTTTCGCCGAGGCCGACCCGACCTTTGATATCGAAGGCATTGACGCCGCGCACAAGCTTACGATCATGGCGGCACTGGCATTCGGTGTGCCGATGCAGTTCGAGAAGGCCTATACGGAGGGAATATCCGGATTGACGCGTGAGGATATCCGTTATGCCGAAGAATTCGGTTACCGCATTAAGCTGCTGGGCATCACCAAGCGCGTCGCCGAAGGAATCGAGCTCAGGGTCCATCCGACGCTTATCCCGCATCGCCGACTGATCGCCAACGTCGAGGGCGCCATGAACGCAATCGTGGTGAAAGGCGATGCGGTCGGCCCCACGCTTTATTATGGCGCCGGGGCGGGTGCTGAGCCGACGGCCTCGGCGGTTGTGGCCGACCTGGTGGATGTAACGCGTATGCACACTGCGGATCCGGAACACAGGGTTCCCCATCTCGCATTCCGTCCGGATCGGATGTCTGATACGCCGATCCTGCCCATGGGCGAGGTGGAGACATCGTACTACCTGCGCATGGAAGTAATGGACCGGCCCGGAGTGCTCGCCGACATCACGCGGATACTGGCGGATCTGTCGATCTCGATCGAGGCGATGCTCCAGCGCGAACCGGCGGAAGGGCAGGAGCGCGCCGACATCATCATGCTCACCCATCAGACCCGGGAAAAGCATGTGGATGCTGCCATTAGGCGTATTGAAGCACTCGATGTAGTGCCGGGAAAAGTTACGCGCATCCGCATCGAGTCTCTCGATGGCAAATAGGATTCAGGAACAATCTTTACTCACCAGTTCGTCACCGCCATGACCCAACACTACACCGGTCTGATCAACCGATATCGCAGCCGGCTTCCGGTAACCTCCGAAACGCCGGTGATCTCGCTCAACGAAGGGAACACACCTCTGATCGAGTTGCACAACCTGCCCAAGCGTATCCGGCGCGATGTGCGGCTTCTCTGCAAGTTCGAGGGCCTGAATCCCACCGGCTCCTTCAAGGACCGAGGCATGACGATGGCCGTCACGAAAGCGGTCGAAGGTGGCGCTAAGGCGATCATCTGCGCGTCCACCGGCAATACGTCGGCTTCCGCGGCGGCCTACGCGGCTCGCGCGGGTATAACCTGCTTCGTGCTGATCCCGGAAGGCAAGATTGCACTCGGCAAGCTCTCGCAGGCGATGATGCATGGCTCGGTCGTGATTCAGATCAAGGGCAACTTCGACGACGGCATGCGGCTTGTGCAGGAAGTTGCGGAAACGATGCCGGTGGAGATCGTCAATTCGATCAATCCCTACCGACTGCAAGGCCAGAAGACCATCGCGTTCGAGGTGGTGGAGGCACTCGGCGATGCGCCCGACTACCATGTCCTTCCCGTCGGTAATGCCGGCAATATTTCAGCCCACTGGATAGGGTACAGCGAAGCGGCCGGGCTCGATTGCGGCTCCTGCAATCACTGCAACGGACATTGCCATTACAGGGGCGAGAAACTTGCAACATCCCGTCCCATCCTTGTCGGCTACCAGGCGAGCGGCGCGGCACCTTTCCTCCGCAACGCGATGGTCGATGAGCCCGAGACGGTGGCAACCGCTATCCGCATTGGACACCCGGTTTCCTGGAAACTGGCCTGGGCAGCGAAGAACGAATCTGGCGGCTGGTTCAATGAGTGCACCGACGAAGAAATCCTGTCCGCTCAGAAACTGCTCGCGGAATCAGAGGGTATTTTCTGCGAACCGGCATCCGCCGCTTCGATCGCCGGTGTGATCAAGGATCTGCAGCAGGGCGTGATTGGGCAGGGCACAACGATCGTCTGTACGCTCACCGGTCACGGGCTCAAAGACCCTGACACGGCGATCGCGCAGAGCAGCAAGCCATTTCTGGTCGAAGCCAGCCGTTCCGCTATCGAGCGGGTAATCTCGGAGCGCATGCCGCACTGACAATGGGTGCAGGCGCGTTCGAAAACCCGGGTGAAACCTGGGACGGGAAGTACGATACCGATGCGTATATCTTTGGGACGCAGCCCAACCAGTTTCTGCTAGCGCAACGGGACCGCTTCCATGCGGGCGACCGGGTGCTTGCGGTTGCCGACGGCGAGGGGCGAAACGGTGTATGGCTCGCGGGGCTGGGATGCGCGGTGCTGTCGATGGACATCTCGCCGCGCGCGATTGCGAAAGCCCGACACTTGGCCTTGCAGCATGGCGTGGCGCTGGAATTCGAGGTGGCGGATCTGATGCACTGGCAGTGGCCACAGGGCAGCTTCGACACGGTGGTGTGCATTTTCATCCAGTTCGCCGCTCCGTCGGAGCGCGACGTACTGTTTCAGGGCTTTTGGCAGGCGTTGCGACCTGGGGGCATGTTGCTGATGCAAGGCTTCGGAACAGACCAGCTCAAATACAGCTCAGGCGGACCGGGGCGAATCGAGCATCTGTATTCGCAGGATATGCTGCGCGAGGCGTTCGCCAAGTGGGACATCCTGTTGCTCAAGGAATATGAAGCGATCCTCGATGAGGGGCCAAAGCATCAAGGCATGGCAGCACTGGTGGATCTGGTGGCGCGCAAGCCGTTCGGCGTCTAGGCGCACTGAGAAGGCGTTCCCCCGTCTCCCCGCACGTGCGGGCATTCGCGCGGGCTGATTGATCCTCGCCCGGCCTCGGTTAGGACCAATCGAAACGCATCGAGAAGTCGATGGCGCGGATGTCCTTTGTCAGCGACCCGATGGAAATGCGGTCAACGCCTGTCTGCGCAACCGCGCGTACGTTGTCCAGGGTGATTCCTCCGGAAGCTTCCAGCTCTGCGCGCCCTGCGCACCGGCGCACGCACTCCGAGAGACCCGCGAGGTCGAAGTTGTCCAGCAGGATCAGCCGCGCGCCGTGGGCGATGGCTTCTTCAAGCTGTTCGAGCGTCTCAACCTCGATCTCGATCGGTACCTGGCCGGCAACGGCTCGTGCCTGTGCGAGCACAGGCGCTATACCGCCCGCCGCGGCAATGTGATTTTCCTTGATCAGCACGCCATCGTAGAGGCCCATGCGATGGTTGCTGCCCCCGCCCGCACGTACTGCGTACTTCAGCGCGGTGCGCAGTCCCGGCAGGGTCTTGCGCGTGTCGAGGATGGCGGCACGCGTGCCTGATACGGCATCGACGTACCGGCGCGTCACGGTAGCCACTGCGGACAGCGTTTGAAGGAAGTTGAGCGCCGTGCGCTCGCCCGTGAGCAGGCTGCGCGCCGGACCGTCAAGCTCGCAGATCACTGTTCCCCGAGCGAGGAGGCCGCTTTCCTGCACGCGCCAATCGATTTGGACATCGTCGGATAGCTGCGCGAAGACCTCTGCGACCCATTGCGAGCCGCACAGCACGGCGTCTTGGCGGCTCACGATCCTGGCGTGACCACGCGCCCCCGCAGGGATGAGTCCCGCGGTAACGTCGCCGGAACCCACGTCCTCTGCGAGTGCCTGCGCCACGTTGCGCCGGATGTCGGCCGATAAGCTGATTGCGTTCATTCGCTTGCCACAGATTGAGTTGACTGTTTAGCGGCCGCTCGAAGTTGCATTGGCGTTGGCGCGCATGCGTTTTGTCCCACGAAGACTATCATCCTGTTGCGATGGCAGGCGCGAGCGCCGTTTTCCGCCGCCGAAGCGCGCGCAAGACCATCACCGGGCGGGATCCACGCTGGCCGGTCGGAGGCGTATCCCGGATTCAAGGATGCAGGCGCCAGCGGATACTCGGCCAATAAGACTCGCGGGGGCGGTAACCGCACGGCGGGCCAACGCCGGCATACGGAGCCCTAGCGCGTGTGTACAGGCTCCGCACGCGCGGTGGTTGCGTGGCGGAAGGAACCGAAGAGCTGTGCTACCGAGCCGCCGACAGGCGGCGCTTTACCGTTACCGCGCCGCGGACTTCGCCAAGGCGATAGCCGGTCGCCCGGTCATGAGGGTAATGCTCCTGCAGTAACGCCTGGATCGGAGCGGCCAGGTTCTCCTTCTGGCCATGGCAGGTCAGACAGATCTGCTGAACGGGCAACGCCTTCACGTATCGCAAATAGAGGCCGTCCGGCTCTTCCACCATCTCGTGCAATTCCAGCCGGTCCAGGGCGTCGCCGCCGGCCGCTATTTGGTCAAAATGCCGAAGGGCCTTCTGCTCCCATGCATCGGGCTGCCCCAGCAGCGGATTCCGCGGCTTCAGGCTGACCCTGGCGATGCGCCAACCGGTGCGTCTCGATAGATTCCCTGCCAGGTCCGGTGCGGTATCGCGGCAAACGGCGATTGCATTCTCCGGGCCACCCTCGGAAAGCGCCTGCTTGAGCGCCGCGCCCAGAGCCTGCACCAGTTCCACGGACAGTGCTCGCGCCTGCTGCACTTCAACCGACTCCTCGGCCCACGCGCCCGGCAGACACGCCGCAAGCGTCAATGACAGAAAAGCGACTTGGACTCTCGGCATGCCTAGACCCGTGCAGGACCAATAGGCGAAATCTGCCACTTTTGCGTACAACGGGCAATCGGCAATCCGTGGCCGCCAGACGGCGACCGTTGAAATCGAGAGACTTGTGCCCAATCTAGGCGCTGAACCGGCTAGACCCAAGGATAGAGGCATGCGTCTCGACAAGCTCACGACACGATTCCAGCAGGCCCTTGCCGACGCGCAGAGTGTCGCCGTCGGTCAGGACAACCCATATATCGAACCTCAGCACCTGCTGCTGGCCCTGCTCGATCAACAGGACGGGTCGACGACCTCGCTGCTGGCGCGGGCTGGCGTTGCCATTGCGCCTCTCAGGGAGGCGCTGCGCGCGGCCGTCGCGCGCCTGCCGAAAGTGGAAGGCACCGGCGGAGAGGTCAATTTATCGCGAGACTTGGCCAATCTCCTCAATCTCACCGACAAGGAGGCGCAGCGACGCGGCGATCAGTTCATCGCGTCCGAACTGTTCCTGCTCGTCCTGACCGACGACAAAGGCGAAACGGGCAGGCTGCTGAAGCAGCACGGCGTATCGAGGAAGACACTGGAGCAGGCGATTGAGTCGGTTCGCGGCGGCCAGAGCGTGGAGAGCCCTGAAGCTGAGGGACATCGCGAGGCACTGAAGAAATACACGCTCGACCTCACTGAACGCGCGCAATCCGGAAAACTCGACCCGGTTATCGGGCGCGACGACGAGATTCGCCGCTGCATTCAGATACTCCAGCGCAGGACCAAGAACAATCCGGTTCTTATCGGCGAACCCGGCGTCGGCAAGACGGCAATTGTCGAAGGCCTCGCGCAGCGTATCGTCAATAACGAGGTGCCGGAGTCGCTGAAGAACAAGCGAGTGCTGGTGCTCGACATGGCAGCATTGCTGGCGGGCGCAAAGTATCGCGGCGAGTTCGAGGAGCGGCTGAAGAATGTGCTGAAGGAGCTGGCCCAGGACGAAGGGCGGACAATCGTATTCGTTGACGAGATCCACACCATGGTTGGCGCGGGCAAGGCCGAAGGCGCAATCGACGCAGGCAACATGCTCAAGCCCGCGCTTGCCAGAGGCGAACTCCACTGCATCGGTGCCACGACGCTGGACGAGTACCGCAAGTACATCGAAAAGGACGCGGCGCTGGAGCGACGGTTCCAGAAAGTGCTGGTTGACGAGCCCAGCGTCGAGGACACCATCGCCATATTGCGCGGCCTGCAGGAGAAGTACGAAGTTCACCATGGCGTCGACATTACCGACCCGGCCATAGTGGCCGCAGCCGAGCTTTCGCACCGCTACATAACCGACCGCTTTCTTCCCGACAAGGCTATCGATCTGATCGACGAGGCCGCTGCTCGGATCAAGATGGAAATCGACTCCAAGCCGGAAGCTCTCGACCGCCTCGATCGTCGCCTGATCCAGCTCAAGATCGAGCGCGAGGCGGTGAGGAAGGAAAAAGACGAAGCCTCCCAGAAGCGCCTGGCCCTGATCGAAGAGGAGATCGGGCGGCTCGAGCGCGAGTATGCGGATCTCGAGGAGGTCTGGAAATCGGAAAAATCGCAGGTGCAGGGCACGCAGCACATCAAGGAGGAGATCGAGAAGATTCGTTTGGAGATGGAGTCTGCGAAGCGAAAGGGAGATTGGCAGAAGGTCTCTGAACTTCAGTACGGACGCATACCCCAACTGGAAGCGCAGCTCAAGAAGGCCGAGTCGGCCGGCGGTAAGACGCAGACCTTCCGGCTGCTTCGCACCCAGGTGGGCGCGGAAGAGATCGCGGAGGTCGTGTCCCGTGCGACCGGAATCCCCGTATCGAAAATGATGCAGGGCGAGCGGGAGAAACTGCTCGCCATGGAGGAGCGGCTGCACCGACGCGTCGTCGGGCAGGACGAAGCAGTGCGCCTAGTCGCGGATGCTATCCGTCGCTCGCGCGCAGGGTTGTCGGATCCAAATCGCCCGTACGGTTCATTTCTCTTCCTCGGACCCACTGGGGTCGGAAAGACGGAGCTCTGCAAGGCGCTGGCGGAGTTCCTGTTCGATTCAGAAGAGCACCTCATCCGTATCGACATGTCGGAGTTCATGGAGAAGCATTCAGTGGCCCGCTTGATCGGAGCGCCCCCGGGTTACGTTGGTTACGAGGAGGGGGGCTACCTGACCGAAGCCGTGCGCAGAAAGCCGTATTCGGTGATCCTGCTCGACGAGGTCGAGAAGGCTCACCCAGATGTGTTCAATGTCCTGCTGCAGGTGCTTGATGACGGCCGAATGACCGATGGTCAAGGGCGCACCGTGGATTTCAAGAACACAGTCGTCGTCATGACTTCGAATCTGGGGTCGCAAATGATCCAGCAGATGGCGGGGGACGACTACCAGGTAATCAAGCTCGCCGTCATGGGCGAGGTCAAAGCGTATTTCCGTCCGGAATTCGTCAATCGAATCGATGAAGTGGTGGTTTTTCACGCGCTCGATGAGAAGCAAATCAGTTCCATCGCGAGAATACAGCTCGGCAATCTGGAGCGGCGTTTGGCGGCAATGGAACTGGCGCTTGCAGTCGACGACGCAGTGCTGGACGAGATCGCGAAAGTAGGCTTTGACCCGGTATACGGCGCCCGTCCGCTCAAGCGGGCCATTCAAGCCGGCATCGAGAATCCGCTTTCCCGGTCGATTCTCGAGGGGCGTTTTGCCGCAAAGGACACGATTGTAGTGCACCTGACCGATGGCAAGGTCAGCTTCTCCAAGGCCCAATGAGGCCTCGACCGAGGGCCTGAATTCCAGGTGGATTCGGCACTCGCTTTTGATCGATAATCCAAATTTCACGTTGCCCGTGCACCGGGCGGTCGCGTCCGGGCGGAAACATAGCAGCTTGCGCCGCCAGCCGGGCCCACTTCTTTCGCGATGACCTCACAGACCCTCGAGCCAACGGATCCGGGAACAGACACGCCGCTGGCCTTGTATCGCGGCGAACGTATCGTCGAGATTCCCGCAGATCTGTACATACCGCCTGACGCGCTGCACGTGATCCTTGAGTCGTTCGAAGGACCGCTCGATCTTCTGCTGTACCTGATCCGCAAGCACAATCTCGATGTGCTGGACATACCCATGGCTGAGCTGACTCGCCAGTACATGGAGTATGTGGAAGCAATGCGGCTACATCAGCTCGAACTGGCCGCTGAGTATTTGCTGATGGCTGCACTACTTATCGAAATCAAGTCGCGCATGTTGCTGCCGCGGCCAACACTTTCGCAGGATGACGGCGAGGATCCGCGCGCAGAACTCGTAAGGCGTCTGCTCGAGTACGAGCGAATGAAGGCTGCCGCCCAAAAAATCAATGAGTTGCCACAAGTCGGGCGGGATTTTTCAGTAGCGCAGGCGTGGTTAGACAAGGTCGTCGCGGAGCAGCTGCCGGCGGTAGACGCGGAAGATCTCAGAAATGCGTGGCTTGGTTTGCTGGCGCGGGCAAAAGTGACACGTCATCACCGTATTAGCCGCGAAGAACTGTCGGTCCGAGAGCAGATGAGCAAGATCCTGAGGCAGCTCCAGGCTCTGCGGTTCGTGCGCTTCGACGATCTTTTCGAGCCCGAGCGAGGTGTTCCGCTACTGGTCGTCAGCTTCCTTGCGATTCTCGAGCTCGCCAAGGAAAGCCTCGTCCAAGTGGTTCAGCAAGGCGTCTTTTCTCCAATTTATGTCAAGCTTAATCATGGACTTACCGCAGTCTGACCTCGACCGGATGAAGCGCGTTCTGGAGGCTGCGCTGCTGGCCAACAGCGAGCCAATGCCGGTGGCGGACTTGCGGCGCCTATTCGACGACGAATTCAATGCAGACACGATCCGGCGGGTGCTCGAGGAACTGCGTGCGGACTGGCAGGAACGCTCGGTAGAACTGGTGAACGTAGCCGGTGGGTGGCGTTTTCAGGTCAAGGCCGAATATCAGCGCTTCATCGACCGGCTGAATCCACAAAAGCCGCCCCGCTACTCTCGGGCAGTGCTTGAGACGCTGGCCATCATCGCCTACCGGCAGCCGGTTACGCGAGGCGACATCGAAGAGATCCGGGGGGTGACCGTCTCGTCGAACATTCTGAAGGCCTTGGAGGCGCGCGGCTGGATCGACGTTGTGGGTCACAAGGAAGCGCCCGGTCGTCCTGCCTTGTATTCGACTACGCGCGCGTTCCTCGATGATCTTGGCTTGCGGTCGCTCGATGAGTTGCCGCCACTGGACGAACTCGCGAGCTTGGTGGAGCCGGAATCGAACGGCGGGGAGGGCGACCCGGAAGGAGTCGACGCTGACCAGGATGCGCAGGCGAATGGGGCCGAGTCCGAGACTGATCGAAGCGGGGCCGCTATTCAATAAATAACAAGAAAATACATGTATAACAAATTGTAAAGTAACACTTATGCTCTTCGCGAGGCCCAAGTGAGGAGTATTCTTGTTGCCAATCCGAAGGGGGGGCAGGCAAGACAACGCTCGCGACAAATCTCGCCGGTGCGTTCGCCGGCCGAGGCGAGCGGGTGCTGCTGTGGGACCTCGACCGGCAGCGCTCGTCACTCAACTGGCTGGCGATCCGGCCTGCCGATCGCCCGGCCGTGAGCCGTCTCGATGCGCCGGCAGGCGAGAACGGGAAGGATGCGAAGACATCGGACTGGTTGATTCTCGATACCCCCGCCGGCCTACACGGCAAGAATTTGAGTCATGCGGTCAAGATTTCGGACAGTATCATCGTGCCGCTCCAGCCCTCGATCTTCGATATGGCCGCCACGAGCGATTTTCTGCAGGCGCTCGTGGCCGAGAAGGCGGTCCGCAAGGACAGGACCCGGATTGGCGTGGTGGGTATGAGGGTTGATCCCAGAACCAAGGCAGCGGCGACACTGCAGGCATTTCTTCAGCAGTATCGGCTACCGGTCCTGACTTATCTCCGCGATACCCAGCTGTATGCCAATGCCGCATTCAATGGGTTGAGCATTTTTGATCTTCCGGACCACATGAAGACGCGTGAGCTCGAACTCTGGGGGCCTTTGCTTGCGTGGCTGGATGGCGACAACGCTGCTTAATCGTTGACGCTGCAGTGAGCGCGCTGCTAGAATCTCGCCCCTCTGGAAACACTCTTCGGTCGCGGGGTGGAGCAGTCTGGCAGCTCGTCGGGCTCATAACCCGAAGGTCGTAGGTTCAAATCCTGCCCCCGCAACCAATCAGTTTTTCTTCGCTCTTTAAAAACTTGAACAGCCGAAGCGTGTGGGTGCTTTGGGTTTCGGGGTGTCTGTGCTGGGTGGACGAGTTGGAGGCTTATCGGCCGAAGCGCGGGTTTGATGCGCTGCTTGTTGCCTGGGGGTACTTGGAAATTTGAAGTGCTCATACGTTTAAGGGTCCTGTAATGGGATCTTTGAGTACGAGCGGCCTCTTTTTAGAGGCACAGTGGGATTGAACTGAAGAGTTTGATCCTGGCTCAGATTGAACGCTGGCGGCATGCCTTACACATGCAAGTCGAACGGTAACGCGGGGGCAACCCTGGCGACGAGTGGCGAACGGGTGAGTAACACATCGGAACGTGTCCTTGAGTGGGGGATAGCCCGGCGAAAGCCGGATTAATACCGCATACGCTCTTAGGAGGAAAGCGGGGGATTCGCAAGGACCTCGCGCTGTTGGAGCGGCCGATGTCGGATTAGCTAGTTGGTGGGGTAAAAGCCCACCAAGGCGACGATCCGTAGCTGGTCTGAGAGGATGATCAGCCACACTGGAACTGAGACACGGTCCAGACTCCTACGGGAGGCAGCAGTGGGGAATTTTGGACAATGGGGGAAACCCTGATCCAGCCATGCCGCGTGCGGGAAGAAGGCCTTCGGGTTGTAAACCGCTTTCGGCCGGAACGAAATGGTCAGCACCAATACTGCTGACTGATGACGGTACCGGAAGAAGAAGCACCGGCTAACTACGTGCCAGCAGCCGCGGTAATACGTAGGGTGCGAGCGTTAATCGGAATTACTGGGCGTAAAGCGTGCGCAGGCGGCCTTTTAAGACAGGTGTGAAAGCCCCGAGCTTAACTTGGGAATTGCGCTTGTGACTGGAAGGCTGGAGTGCGGCAGAGGGGGATGGAATTCCTGGTGTAGCAGTGAAATGCGTAGATATCAGGAGGAACACCGATGGCGAAGGCAGTCCCCTGGGTCAGCACTGACGCTCAGGCACGAAAGCGTGGGGAGCAAACAGGATTAGATACCCTGGTAGTCCACGCCCTAA
>CALJLA010000058.1 GCA_937983055.1 uncultured Pseudomonadota bacterium | reverse complement strand
ATTCCGCCTGCAGATTGTCGGCCCGCGACAGGGTCACTTCGAGATCGCGGATCAGTCCATCCTGGATGACGTACACCCAGCAGTGCACCGCCAGCGGCTGCCCCCGCGCCCAGGCATCCTGCACCACCGTGGTCTGCGCCACGTTGCGCACCTGCTCGATCACATTGAGCTCGCACAGCCGTTCGCGCCGCGCCTGGCGGCTGGGCAGCCGCCCCAGCGTTTCGCCGTGCTTCTGCGCAACGTCCTGCACATGACGCAACCAGTTATCGATCAGCCCGAGCTTGAGCTGATCGTGCGCGGCGATCACGCCGCCGCAGCCGTAGTGTCCGCACACGATGACATGCTTGACCTTGAGCACGTCGACCGCATATTGCAGCACCGAGAGGCAGTTGAGGTCGGCGTGCACCACGACATTCGCGACGTTGCGATGCACGAACACCTCGCCCGGCGCAAGCCCGGTGATCTGATTCGCCGGCACGCGGCTGTCGGAGCAGCCGATCCACAGATATTCCGGCGTCTGAATCCGCGCCAGGCGGTCGAAAAAGTCCGGCTCGCGCTGGCGCACGCCCTCGGCCCAGCTGCGGTTGTTGTCAAGGAGATGATTCAGCTTGTCCATTCGTTAGCGTCTCCGCAATGCCTGGCGCGCGCCGGCGGCGCCGGCACCGGCAAACGCGGCGGTCGATCGTCCTGCGCGCAGGTCGCCGCGCTTGCTTACCCGCACCGCACAGTACTTGAACTCGGGGATCTTGCCGACCGGATCGAGCGCCGGATTGGTCAGCAGGTTGGCCGCCGCCTCACGGTAGCAGAAAGGGATGAACACCGCGCCGGGCGCGATGGACTCATCGGCGCGCGCGGCCAGTTCGATATGCCCTCGTCTCGACTCCACCGTGACCGTATCGCCCGGCTCGACCTCGAGCCGCGCCAGGTCGAAGGGGTGCAGCGATGCGGTCGGCGCCGGTTCCAGCGCGTCGGGCGCGGCGGAACGGCGTGTCATCGCACCGGTGTGCCAGTGTTCCAGTTGCCGCCCCGTGATCAGCACCATCGGATATTCGGCGTCGGGCCGCTCGTCGGCCGGCACAAGGCCGGCCGGCACGAACCGCCCTTTGCCCGACGCCGTCGGGAAACGATCGGTAAACACCACCGACTCGCCCGGCGCGTCTTCGCGCGCGCACGGATACGTCACCGCGCCTTCGCGCTGCAGCCTGGACCAGGTGATGCCGGCGATCGACGGCATCGCCTGCCGCATCTCCTCGTACACTTCCGCCACGCCGCTCTCGGGTCCTCGATAGTTCCACGGCAGACCGAGACCGCGCGCGATCTGCTGGATGATCCACAGATCCTGTTTCGCCTCGCCGGGCGGCTCCAGGGCGCGACGCCCGAGCTGCACCAACCGATCGGTGTTGGTCACGGTGCCTGTTTTCTCCGGCCAGGCCGAAGCCGGCAGCACCACGTCGGCGAGCGCGGCGGTTTCCGTGAGAAAGATGTCCTGCACCACCAGCCAGTCGAGCGCCGCCAGCGCGGCACGCGCATGCGCAAGATCCGGGTCGGACATCGCCGGGTTCTCGCCGACGATGTACATGCCGCGAATGCGGTGGGCAAGCGCGGCGTCCATGATCTCCACCACCGTCAGCCCCGGAAGCGGATCGAGCGCCGCGTTCCACAGCCGCTCGAAGCGCCCGCGGGCCGCTGCGTCGTCCACCCGCTGATAATCCGGCAACACCATCGGGATCAGCCCGGCATCCGAGGCGCCCTGCACATTGTTCTGGCCGCGCAGCGGATGCAGGCCCGTGCCGGGGCGGCCGATCTGGCCGGTCATCAATGCCAGGGCGATCAGGCAGCGTGCATTGTCGGTGCCGTGCACATGCTGGGAGATGCCCATGCCCCAGAAGATCATCGATGCGCGCGACGTGGCGTAGGCGCGTGCGACCGCCCGCAGGGTACCGGCATCGATCCCGCACACCGGTGCCATCGCCTCGGGGCTGAAAGCCGAAAGATTGCGCCTGAGCGCTTCGAAACCGATGGTGCGCGCCTCGATGAATTCGCGGTCCACCAACCCTTCCTCGAGCACCGTGTGCATCAGCGCATTGAGCAGCGCCACGTCGGTATCAGGTTTGAACTGCAGAAACCAGGTCGCATGCCGGGCCAGTTCGGTGTGGCGCGGATCGGCCACGATCAGCCGCGCGCCACGGCGCGCGGCGTTCTTGATCCAGGTGGCCGCTACCGGATGGTTGGCGGTGGGATTGGCGCCGATCACGAAGATCACGTCCGCATGCCGGCAGTCGCCGACCGGATTGGACACCGCGCCCGAGCCAATGCCCTCCAGCAGCGCGGCCACCGACGAGGCGTGGCACAGGCGCGTGCAGTGGTCGACGTTGTTCGAACCGAAGCCGGTGCGCACCAGCTTCTGAAACAGATAAGCCTCTTCGTTCGTTCCCTTGGCCGAGCCGAACCCCGCCAGCGCCTGCGCGCCGCGCTCGTCGCGAATCGCCTTCAGCCGCCCGGCGGCGAGTTCGAGCGCCTCCTCCCAGCTTGCTTCGCGAAAAGCCTCCGCGCGCCGTTCAGGGGTAAGCAGGTCGTCCCAGCGCTTGGGCACGCCCGGCTTTCGCACCAGCGGTTTGAGCAGCCGGTGTGGATGCTGCACATAGTCGAAGCCGAACCGTCCTTTCACGCAGAGGCGGCCGCGATTGGCCGGCCCGTCCCGGCCGCGCACGAAGCGGATGCGGTTGCCGCGCACATGGTAGGTGAGCTGGCAGCCGACGCCGCAGTAGGGGCAGACGCTGTCGACCGAGCGGTCGGGGTACTCGGTCCGCACGCCCTGCTCGTCGAGCAGGGTCTTCTCCATCAGTGCACCGGTAGGACAGGCCTGCACGCACTCGCCGCAGGCCACGCAGGTCGACTCGCCCATTGCGTCATCGAAGTCGAACACGATCCTGGACTCGTGCCCGCGGAACGCAAACCCGATTACGTCGTTGCCCTGCTCTTCCCGGCAGGCGCGCACGCAGCGGTTGCACTGGATGCAGGCCTCGAGCTGCACGGAGATCGCCGGATGGGATTCATCGGGCGCCGGTTGCGCGCGCGCCCCGAAGCGACCCCGCGCAACGCCAAGCCGGCGCGCCCAGCGCTCCAGTTCCGAATCGGGGCTGTACTGCTTGTCCGGCAGGTCCGACAGCAGCAGCTCCAGCACCATCTTCTGCGCCGCCAGGGCGCGCTCGCTGCGCGTGCGCACCTGCATGCCGGCCCGGGGAAAACGGCAGCACGACGGCGCCAGCGTGCGTTCGCCGTCGATCTCCACCACGCAGGCACGGCAGTTGCCATCGGGGCGGTAGCCGGGCAGATAGCACAGATGCGGAATGTCCACGCCGTGCCGCCGCGCCGCCTCGATGATGGTCTCGCCCGGCAGCGCCTTCACATTCACGCCGTCAAGCTCGAACGTGACCGCTTCGCCTTTATCCATCGGCCCTCTTCAGGCTCCTGTCACCGCAGGTGCGCGCGGTCCCGGCGCAACGCCGGGAAGGGTCGATACGGACACCGGGCGGTCTTCCCCGGTGGGTTCTCCCCGCCAGTCGTTCCGTCCTTGCAGATCGTCGCCCGGCGTGCCGGTGCCTCTGGTTTGAGCCCACCGTCAACCGATCTCCTGCGGAAAGTACTTCATCACGCTGAGCACCGGATTCGGCGCCGCCTGCCCAAGGCCGCAGATCGAGGCGTCCATCATCGTCTGAGACAACTCTCTGAGCAAAGGCTGGTCCCAGCGGCGTGCGGCCATCAGCGCCAGCGCCTTCACGGTGCCCACTCTGCAGGGCGTGCATTGCCCGCAGGATTCGTCGGCGAAGAAACGCATGAGGTTGCGCGCCGCGTCGGCCGCCCGGTCGCGGTCCGACAGCACGATAATCGCAGCCGAGCCGATGAAGCAGCCGTGCGCCTGCAGGGTATCGAAATCGAGCGGCAGATCGCCGAGCGCGGCGGGCAGGATGCCGCCCGAGGCACCGCCCGGCAGATAGGCATGGAAGCGGTGGCCGGGCTGCATGCCGCCGCAATACTCGTCGATCAATTCGCGCACGCTGATGCCGGCCGGCGCGAGATGCACCCCCGGTCTGCACACGCGCCCCGAAACCGAGAACGAGCGCAGACCGTGACGGCCGCGGCGGCCGTGCGCGGCAAACCAGCCGGCGCCGCGCTCCAGGATCTCGCGCACCCAGTACAGCGTTTCGAGGTTGTGTTCCAGCGTGGGCCGGCCGAACAAACCGACCTGTGCAACATAGGGCGGCCGCAGCCGCGGAATGCCGCGCCGGCCCTCGATCGATTCGATCATGGCCGACTCTTCGCCGCAGATATAGGCGCCGGCGCCGCGGCGCAGATGAATCGGCGGCAGCGCGCACGGCGGGTCGGCCCGAAGCGCGGCCAGCTCGCGGGCCAGCATCGCCCGGCAGCCGGCATACTCGTCGCGCAGGTACAGGTAAATTTCACCGCACCCGGCCGCCCATGCCGCGATGAGCGCGCCCTCGAGCACGCGGTGCGGATCGCGTTCCAAATACCAGCGGTCCTTGAAAGTGCCGGGCTCGCCCTCGTCGATGTTCACCGCCAGCAGGCGCGGCGCGGGCTCGTTCCAGACCATGCGCCACTTGCGCCCCGCCGGAAAACCGGCGCCGCCCAGCCCTCTCAACCCGGACTGCTCCAGTGCCGCGAATACGCTGTCGCGCCCGCGTTCGCCGGAGAGCAGCGACTGCACAAGCCGGTAGCCGCCGGCAGCACGGTAGCGCGCATAGTTCAGCGCGCGCGGCGGCGCGGCCGACAGTTCGGCGGAACGCACTGCGCGGACGATCTTGTTCGGCGTCGCGCTGCCGATCGCGTTGCGCCCCACCACCACGCAGGGCGCCGTATCGCAGCGCCCGACACAGGGCGCCGCCACAACACGTACATCTTTGCCCAGGCGCTGCGGCAGCGTGGCGAGCAGCGCCTTCGCGCCGGCCAGTTCGCACGAGAGCGAGTCGCACACCCGAACGGTCACCGCGGGCGGCACCGCGTCGCCCTCCTTCACCACGTCGAAATGATGGTAGAAGGTCGCCACCTCGAACACCTCGGCGAGCGACAGGCGCATCTCCTGCGCAAGCGCCGCCAGATGCGCCGCGCGCAGGCAGCCGAAGTGATCCTGGATTCGGTGCAGATGCTCGATAAGCAGATCGCGCCGCCGCGGCGCCGGCCCCAGCAGCGCTCTGACCTCGGCGAGCGCGCGCCCGTCGACCTGCCGGCCTCTGGGCTTTCCGAGCGCCCTGCGGGACGCGGCGAGATCCTGTCGGTTGCCGGTGCGAATGGGCTTGCTCCGCATGTGTCCGGGTCACAGTGTCGCACAACCAGCCCGCCGGGCGCAGCCGCGCGCCGCTCTGAGATAATGCGCCAATGAATGCTCCCGCATGCCCTGCATGAGCGCTTCGGACAGCGCAGCGCGCCCGCGGCTGTCCAGGGCCAGCACCACGCTCACCTTCTCGGTAAGCGCGCAGAACGAACGCGGCGAACGGGTGGCCACCGCCATTGCCGGCGAACGCCCGCTGACCCTGTACCTGGACAAGCGCGAGCTGGTGACCCTGATGACGCTCGGCCAGGCGCCCGAGGCGCTGGCGCTCGGGTATCTTCGCAATCAGCGGCTGGCGACGCGACTGGAAGAGATCGAGTCAGTGCAGGTGGACTGGGAAACCGGCGCCTGCGCGATCACCACCCGCGGCGGCATCGGCGACGTGGGCAGGCGTCTCGCCAAGCGCACCGTCACCACCGGCTGCGGCCAAGGCACGGTGTTCGGCGATCTGATGGAGGAACTCGATGCGCTCGAGCTCGATGCCGGGGCACGCCTTGCCGAGCCGACGCTGCATGGCTTGCTGGAAAATATCCGCAAGCGCGAAACCATCTACCGCGAGGCCGGTGCGGTGCACGGCTGCGCGCTGGCAGCGGGGACCGAACTCGTCTACTTCATCGAGGACGTCGGCCGCCACAACGCGGTGGATGCCATCGCCGGACTGATGTGGCTCGACGGCGTGGCCGGCGACGACAAGATTTTCTACACCACCGGCCGCCTCACCTCGGAGATGGTCATCAAATGCGCGCAGATGCGGGTACCGATCCTGATATCGCGCTCGGGCCTCACCCAGATGGGTTACGAGATCGCGCGCAAGGTCGGCTTGACCATGATCGGGCGCGCCACCGGCCGGCATTATCTGCTGTTCACCGGCGCACACCGTTTCCTCAGGTCATCGGTTGCCGCATCGCAGACGCCGGCCGATGTGCCCGCAACACCTGGCGGCGGCGACTGACGGGTGGCAGGCGGCGGCACACCGGCTCTGCGCGCGAACCGGCATCCTGCGCGCCGCGACGTCACCGGGCTGGTGCTCGCCGGGGGCCAGGGGCGACGCATGGGCGGCGTCGACAAGGGCCTGCAGGCATTTCGCGGCCGCCCTCTCATCCAGTGGGCGCTGGAGCGGCTGCGCCCGCAGGTCGCCACGGTGCTCATCAACGCCAACCAGAACCTCGAGCGATACCGGGCGCTCGGCTGCGAGGTGATCGCCGACACGGTCGCCGGCTTTGCCGGGCCGCTGGCCGGCCTGCACCGGGGGCTGGGCGCGGCGACGACGCAATTTGTCGTCACCGTGCCCTGCGATTCGCCGTTTCTGCCGCTCGATCTGGTGGAAAGGCTGTCCCGGCCGCTGGCGGACGAATCGGTAGATCTGGCCGTGGCGCGCACCGGCGAACAGGCGCACCCGGTGTTCTGCCTGGCGCGGCGGCGCCTGCTGCCGCATCTGCAGGCCTATCTCGACGGCGGCGGACGCAAGATCGACGCCTGGTACGCGAGCCTCACCGTACGCGAGGTGCGCTTCGACGACGAGGCGGAAGCCTTCGGCAACTTCAATACGCTGGACGAGCTGCACGCCGCCGAGCGCGGCGACGACTGAGTCAGCGCGGCGTGCGCGCCGGCGCCGGTCGCGGGTCCAGCACCTGGAAAAAGATCTCGTCCGACTTGATCATGCCGAGTTCGGTGCGGGCACGCTCTTCGACGGCGGCGTAACCTTCCTTGAGGTCAAGCACTTCCGCCTCGAGCGCGGCATTGCGTGCGGCGGCCGTCTCGTTCGCATCACGCTGGGCGGCAACCTGCCGGTCCAGCTCCCAGACGCGCAGCCAGCCGCCCTTGCCCAGCCACAATGGATACTGGATGGCCCCCATGAGCAGGATCAGCACCAGACCGAGCAGCCGCATCGTCGCCGGTTACCGTAGCTGATAGAAGGCATCGCGCCCGGCGTAGCGGGCCGAATCGCCGAGATCTTCTTCGATGCGCAGCAGCTGGTTGTATTTCGCCAGCCGGTCGGAGCGGGACAATGATCCGGTCTTGATCTGCAGCGCATTGGCTGCCACTGCCAGGTCGGCGATGAAAGTATCTTCGGTTTCACCGGAGCGGTGAGACACTACCGCGGTGTAGCCGGCGCGCTTCGCCATCTCGATGGCGGCGAACGTTTCGGTCAGGGTGCCAATCTGATTGATCTTGATCAGCACCGAGTTCGCGACCCCCTGGCTGATGCCTTCGGCAAGAATCTTGGTGTTGGTCACGAACAGGTCGTCGCCCACCAGCTGCACTTTCTTGCCGAGCTTTCCGGTGAGCACTTTCCATCCCTCCCAGTCGCCCTCGGCCATGCCGTCCTCGATCGACACGATCGGATACTTCCGGGTCCAGTCGCCGAGGTAGTCGGCGAACTCGGCGGCGGTAAGCTCGAGTTTTTCCGATTCGAGGTTGTAGCTGCCGTTGTCGTAGAACTCGGAACTCGCGCAGTCCAGCGCGATCGCCACCTGCGAGCCCGGCGTGTAGCCCGCCGCCTGGATCGCTTCCATGATCATCTCGAGCGCCGCCTCGTTACTCGGCAGACTGGGGGCGAATCCGCCCTCGTCGCCCACCGTGGTCGACATGCCCTTGCGATCGATCAGCTTCTTCAGCGTGTGAAAAATCTCCGCGCCGCAGCGCAGCGCCTCGCGAAAGCTGTCCGTGCCGACCGGCACGATCATGAATTCCTGCAGGTCGAGACTGTTGTTGGCGTGGGCGCCGCCGTTGATCACGTTCATCATCGGCACCGGCAGCTGCATGCCGCCGGCGCCGCCGAGATAGCGATACAACGGCAGGCCCGATTCCTCGGCCGCCGCCTTGGCCACCGCCAGCGACACCGCCAGCATTGCATTGGCGCCGAGCCGGCCTTTGTTCTCGGTGCCGTCCAGCTCGATCAGGGTCTGGTCGATAAAGGCCTGCTCGATCGCATCCAGACCGACGATGGCCTCGCAGATCTCGGTGTTCACATGCTCGACCGCCTTGAGCACGCCCTTGCCACCGTAGCGGCTCTTGTCGCCGTCGCGCAGCTCGATCGCTTCGCGGGTGCCGGTAGACGCACCCGACGGCACCGCCGCCCGCCCGCTGACACCGGACTCGAGCAGCACATCCGCTTCCACGGTCGGGTTGCCGCGCGAATCGATGATCTCGCGGGCCACGATGTCGACGATTGAACTCATTCGTTCTTCCTTTTTATCAGAGCGTTGCGGGTTCCAGCCGGGTTTCCTCGAAGCCACGCCGCTTGACCAGGTCATCCAACCCCCGGAGCGTCTCGAGCAGCGCCGGCATGTGCCTGAGCGGCCAGGCATTGGGTCCGTCCGAAAGCGCCTTCTCCGGTGCCGGATGGGTTTCCATGAACACGCCGGCCACCCCGGTCGCCACCGCTGCCCGGGCGAGCACCGGCACGAATTCACGCTGGCCGCCGCTGGCGGTGCCCTGCCCACCCGGCAGCTGTACCGAGTGGGTGGCGTCGAACACCACCGGACAACCGGTTTCGCGCATGATCGCAAGCGAACGCATGTCGGAAATCAGGTTGTTGTAGCCAAACGAGGCGCCGCGCTCGCAAACCAGGATGTTGTCGGTGCCGCTCGCCTCGCGCGCCTTGTCCACCACGTTCTTCATATCGTGCGGCGCCAGGAACTGGCCTTTCTTGATATTGACCGGTTTGCCGGCCGACGCCACCGCACGGATGAAGTCGGTCTGCCGGCACAGGAAAGCCGGTGTCTGCAGCACATCGACCGCGGCCGCAACCTCCGGAACCTCGTCTTCGGCATGCACGTCGGTTAGCACCGGCACGCCGACCTGGCGGCGTACCTCGGACAGGATCTCCAGCCCTTTCGCCATGCCAAGGCCTCGAAAAGACTTGCCCGAACTGCGGTTTGCCTTGTCGTACGATGCCTTGAAGATGAAGGGAATGCCAAGACGCCCGGTAATTTCCTTGAGTCTGCCGGCGACATCCATCATCAGCTCGCGCGATTCGACCACGCAGGGGCCCGCAATCAGAAAAATGGGCTTGTCCAGCCCGGCTTCAAATCCGCACAACTTCATGTCGCTGCCTCCGGGTCCGCGAGCGTTGCGCCGATGCGCGCGCGATCCCTTGTCAAACGGTCTGATTCGGCGCCCGCCTGGGCTCGTCCGGTGTGCCCCGGTGGAACGGGGCACCGGGCCCTCGAAGAGCAGGCCGGGCAGTTCGGTGCACTCATCCGGGTCGGGTCAGGCGAGGCTTTGCAGGCGCTGCTCGCGCGCTGCCGCAGGCAGGTGCTGTTGCTGGTGCTCGAGCGCTGCCCGTATGAATGCCTTGAACAGTGGGTGCCCCAGGCGGGGTGTGGAAGTGAACTCCGGATGGAACTGGCAGCCGACGAACCACGGATGGCCAGGCAGTTCGATCATCTCGCACAGCCCTTCGCGCGGCGACATCGCCGACACCTTGAGCCCTGCCTCTTTCAGCACCGGCAGAAACTGGTTGTTGACCTCATAACGGTGGCGATGCCGCTCCGTCACGCGTTCGGCATGATAGATCTCGCGCGCCTGCGTGCCGGGCAGCAGGATCGCTTCCTGCCCGCCCAGGCGCATGGTGCCGCCCAGATCGGATTGCTCGCTGCGCATCTCGCGCTGGCCTTCGCGCGACATCCACTCGGTGATCAGCGCCACCACCGGATATGGGGTCTTGGGTTCGAATTCGGTGCTGTGGGCGCCCTCCAGGCTTGCCATGTGTCGTGCAAACTCGACGACGGCGAGCTGCATGCCGAGGCAGATGCCAAGGTAGGGAATCCGGTTCTCCCGGGCGAAGCGGATCGCCTTGATCTTGCCTTCGACCCCGCGCTTGCCGAAGCCGCCGGGCACCAGGATTGCGTCCATGCCTTCGAGCGCGCCGGTGCCCTCGCGGTCGATATCCTCCGAATCGATATAGCGGATATTAATGCGCGCGCCGGTGTGGATGCCGGCGTGCACCAGCGCCTCGGAAAGCGACTTGTAGGACTCGGTCAGGTCTACGTACTTGCCGACCAGCGCAATGTCGACGCTGTGGGCGGGATGCTCCAGCTGGTGCACCAGCCGCGCCCACACCGACAGGTCGGCCGGCGGCGCCTGCAGGTCGAGCTTCTTCAGCACGATGTCGTCCAGCCGCTGCGCGTGAAGCAGGCCCGGAATCTTGTAGATGCAGTCGACATCCACCGCCGAGATCACCGCATCCTCCTCGACGTTGGTGAACAGCGCGATCTTGCGCCGCTCGTTCTCCGGGATCTCGCGGTCGGCCCGGCACAGCAGCACGTCGGCCTGGATGCCGATCTCGCGCAGCTCCTTGACCGAGTGCTGGGTCGGCTTGGTCTTGATCTCGCCCGCCGACGGGATGTAGGGCAGCAGCGTCAGATGGATGAAACAGGTATTGCTGCGCCCGAGCTGGATGCTCATCTGGCGCGCCGCCTCCAGGAAAGGCAGCGATTCGATGTCGCCGACCGTGCCGCCGATCTCGACCATCGCGACGTCGGCGTCGCCCGCCCCCATGCGGATGAAATGCTTGATCTCGTCGGTGATGTGCGGGATGACCTGCACGGTGCCACCGAGATAGTCGCCCCGCCGCTCCTTGCGGATGACGCTCTCGTAGATCTGGCCAGTGGTGAAGTTGTTGCGCTTCGACATCTTCACATTGACGAAGCGCTCATAGTGCCCGAGGTCGAGATCGGTCTCCGCTCCGTCGTCGGTCACGAACACCTCCCCGTGCTGGAAAGGGCTCATCGTGCCGGGATCGACGTTGATGTACGGATCGAGCTTGAGTAGGGTGAGCTTGAGGCCGCGCGACTCGAGGATGGCGGCGAGAGAAGCGGAAGCGATACCTTTGCCAAGCGAGGACACTACGCCGCCGGTGACAAAGATAAATTTGGTCATGCCAAGTGTGCTCCGGGTCGCCTGATGAATGATAACCCAATCCGGGGGACCGCAACAGCCGCGCCGCGGTTCCCCGTTTCGGATGAATGAAGCGCAGCGCCGATGATCAGGCCGCCGCGGCCTTGCGCTGCGCGAGGTGCTTGCCGAGGAACAGCCAGGTATCGACTACCGTGTCCGGGTTGAGCGAAATCGAGTCGATGTGCTGGTCCATCAGCCACTCGGCAAGATCCGGGTGGTCGGAGGGTCCCTGTCCGCAGATGCCGGCGTACTTCTTCGCCTCGCGGCAGGCGTCTATCGCGAGATGCAGCATCTGCTTGACGGCCGGGTCCCGTTCGTCGAACTGTCCGGCCACGATGCCGGAATCGCGATCGAGCCCGAGGGTAAGCTGGGTCATGTCGTTGGAGCCGATGGAAAACCCGTCGAAGTGCTCCAGGAAGTCGGCCGCCAGGATGGCGTTCGACGGAATCTCGCACATCATGATGACGCGCAGGCCGTTCTTGCCCCGCTGCAGCCCATGTTCGCCCAGCAACTCGATCACCCGGCGCGCCTCGGCCACGGTGCGCACGAACGGCACCATGATTTCGACGTTGGTAAGCCCCATGTCGTCGCGCACCCTTTTCAGCGCCTCGCACTCCAGGGCGAAGCAGTCGCGAAAGCTCTCGGCCACGTAGCGCGAGGCCCCGCGGAAGCCCAGCATCGGATTCTCCTCCTCCGGCTCGTAGAGCTTGCCGCCGGTCAGGCTGGAATACTCATTGGACTTGAAGTCCGACATGCGCACGATTACCGGCTTGGGATAGAAGGCGGCGCCGAGCGTGGCGATACCCTCGGTGAGCTTTTCCACGTAGAAGCGTGTCGGGCTTTCGTAGCCTGCGCACTGCTGCGCCACCGCCTCGCGAATGTCGTCCGGCAGTTTCGGGTAGGCAAGCGCCGCCTTCGGATGCACGCCGATCATGCGCGCAATGATGAACTCTAGCCGAGCCAGGCCGACGCCGGCGTTGGGAAGCCGCTGGAAGTCGAAGGCGAGCTCCGGGTTACCGACATTCATCATGATCTTGACCGGGAGTTCCGGCAGCTTGTCGAGCTGGATGTGCAGTACCTCGACGTCGAGAATGCCCTGGTAAACGAACCCGGTATCGCCCTCGGCGCAGGACACGGTGACCTTCTTGCCCTCGCCGAGGACTTCGGTGGCGTCGCCGCAACCGACCACCGCCGGAATGCCGAGCTCGCGCGCGATGATCGCCGCGTGGCAGGTGCGCCCGCCGCGATTGGTGACGATGGCGGACGCCCTCTTCATCACCGGTTCCCAGTCCGGGTCGGTCATGTCGGTCACCAGCACGTCGCCGGGTTTCACCCGGCCCATTTCCGACGCATCCTTCACCAGGCGTACCACGCCGGTGCCGATCTTGCTGCCGATCGCTCGCCCGCTGACCAGCACCTCGCCGCGCTTCTTCAGCCGGAAGCGTTCCTGGGTGTCCTTCGACTCGGCCGCCTTCACTGTTTCCGGACGCGCCTGCAGGATGTAGAGCTTGCCGTCCTCGCCGTCGCGGCCCCACTCGATGTCCATCGGCCGGCGGTAGTGCTTCTCGATAATCACCGCGTAGCGCGCCAGTTCTTCCACTTCGGCGTCGCTGAGCGAGAACCGCGCCCGCGCTTCGGGCGACACCTCTTCGGTGCGCACCGAGCGGCCGGCCTGCTTGTCCTCGGAGAACACCATGCGCAGCGCCTTGCTGCCCAGCGCGCGGCGCAGAATCGCCGGCCGGCCGGCTTCCAGCGCCGGCTTGAACACGTAGAACTCGTCGGGATTGACCTGACCCTGCACCACCGTCTCGCCCAGCCCGTAGGCGGAAGTAATGAACACCACCTTGTCGAAACCCGATTCGGTGTCCAGCGTGAACATCACGCCGCTGGCGCTGAGGTCGGAGCGCACCATGCGCTGCACCCCCGCCGACAGCGCCACGCCGGCATGCTCGAATCCCTTGTGAACCCGGTAGGCAATCGCGCGATCGTTGTACAGCGAGGCGAACACATGGCGGATCGAGGAAAGGACGTTATCCAGCCCGTGAATGTTCAGGAAGGTTTCCTGCTGGCCGGCGAATGAGGCATCGGGCAGGTCTTCTGCGGTCGCCGACGAGCGCACGGCAAACGACACGTCGCCGCCTTCGCGCGCAGTCAGGGCCGAGTATGCCGCCTCGATTTCCTGCTGCAGCCGGGGCGTGAGCGGCGCCTCGGCGATCCATTGCCGGATCTGCGCGCCGGTTGCGGCCAGGGCGGCCACGTCGTCGACGTCGAGTGTGTCCAGCGCCTGGTCGATGCGCT
Organism: uncultured Pseudomonadota bacterium; assembly: GCA_937983055.1. Lineage (GTDB taxonomy): Bacteria > Pseudomonadota > Gammaproteobacteria > Burkholderiales > Eutrophovitaceae > CALJLA01. The sequence continues at coordinate 27,144 of CALJLA010000058.1, read as the reverse complement.
CTTTGAGCCCGCTTTGTGCCAGAAAATCGCGGTAAGCCGCCGCGGTGGTGGCAAAACCGCCCGGCACGCGCACCCCGGCGCCGGCCAGCTGGCTGATCATCTCGCCCAGCGAGGCGTTCTTGCCTCCCACCCGCTCGACATCGCCCATCCGCAGCGCCTCGAAAGGCACGACATACGGTTCGGTGGTCTTGGTGCTCACTCGGTGACTCCCCGGAAAAGGTGATATTTTACCGGTCGATAGTGCACCACAACAACGATAGAAATTCCCCCGATGAATCCCAAGCGTACCGCCTTCTTCGTCTCCGACCGCACCGGCATCACCGCGGAAATGCTCGGGCACAGCCTGCTCACCCAGTTCGACGACGTGGCCTTCACCGAGATCACCCTTCCTTTCGTGGATTCGGAGGACAAGGCCAAGGAAGCGGTCATCCAGATCGACCTGGCGGGTGTGCGCGACGGGGCCCGCCCGATCATCTTCAGCACCCTGGTCGACCCCGCGCTGTCCGGCATCCTGCAACGGGCCAATGCCCTGTACCTGGACTGCTTCCAGGTGTTCATCGCACCGATGGAGGCGGAGCTCCGGGTGCGCTCCTCCCACACCGTGGGTCGTTCCCATGCGGTGCGCAACAACAATTACTACACGCGGATGGATGCCGTGAACTTCGCGATGGCCTGCGACGACGGCCTGTCGGTTAAGGAGCTGCACAACGCCAACGTGGTGCTGGTCGGGGTATCGCGCAGCGGCAAGACGCCGACCTGCCTGTACCTTGCCCTGCAGTACGGCATCCGGGCTGCGAACTACCCGCTGATTCCGGAGGATTTCAAATCCATGAAGCTGCCCTCGTCCCTGGAAAAGTTTCGCGGAAAGCTGTTCGGCCTGACGATCCGGCCGGACCGGCTGCACCGCATTCGCGAGGAGCGGCGTCCGGGCAGCGGCTATGCCTCGCTCGAGAGTTGCGAGCGCGAGGTCCGCGCGGCCGAGGCCCTGATGCGCCAGGAAGGCATTCCGGTGCTGGACACCACGACCCGCTCGATCGAGGAACTGGCCACGGTGATCCTGCACCAGGCGCACCTCGAGCGGCAAATTTACTGACCCGCCTGCCGCTCGCGGCAGGCCCGGGCATCCGTCAGCGGTCAACCCGCGCGGGCCTCGAGCAGGGCTCGCACCGGGGCGAAGCTGCGCCGATGAACCGGCGAAGCGCCCAGACGCACTAGGGCGGCAAGATGCTCGGGCGTGGGATATCCCTTGTGGCGATCGAAGCCGTAGTCCGGATACAGGCGGTGCAGTTCGACCATGTGCGCGTCCCGGGCGACCTTGGCGAGGATCGACGCGGCCGAAATCCCGGCTACGCTGGCCTCGCCGCCGACGATGGCGCGCGCCGGCACCGGCAGCCTCGGGCAGCGATTTCCGTCCACCAGCACTTCAGTCGGCGTCACGCCGATGCGCTCGACCGCGCGGGCCATGGCGCGCAGGCTCGCCTGCAGGATGTTGATCGCATCGATCTCCTCGACACTGGCGGTGGCGATGCTCCAGGCCCGCGCGCGCTGGCAGATCAGATCGAACAGGCGCGCGCGCCGGTCCGCGGACAGAAGCTTCGAGTCGGCGAGACCCTCGATCGGCGAGGCGGCATCGAGCACCACGGCGGCGGCATAAACCGGTCCGGCGAGCGGGCCGCGGCCGGCCTCGTCCACGCCGCATACCAGCGTGCCGGCGGTGATCACGCAGGGGCGCCGCGCACGTCGACCGCCTGGGCGCCCCCCGCGCCGAGCAGCGGCAAGATCGCTTCGACCGCCCGCACCGCGGTCCCCTGACGAAGCTTGCGGTGCATCGCCGAGAAGCGCGTCTCAAGCCGGTCGCGAACCAGCTTGTCGTTGAGCAGGTTAACGAGCGCCTGCGCGAGATTCTCCGCGGTGGCGTCTTCCTGGAGCAGTTCGGGAACCACGAACTCGCCGGCGAGCACGTTGGGCAGACCGACGTAGGGCAGATAGGCCTGGCGCTTCATGATCCAGGCCGTAAGGGCCGGTACCCGGTAGGTGATCACCATCGGACGCTTGAGCAGCGCCGCCTCCAGTGTTGCGGTCCCGGAGGCCACCAGCACCACGTCCGCCGCGGTCATCGCGTCATGGGCGTGCCCGTACAGTATCGTGAGCGGCAGATCCTCCGCGCGTTGCCGGTACAGCGCGCCTTCGAAGATGAGCCTGGTCTCGCGGCTGACGAGCGGCACCAGGAAATGCGCCTGCCTTGCCTGTTGGCGCACCAGTTTTGCGGCCGCGATCATCAGTTCGGCCATTTCCCGCACTTCGCTCTGGCGGCTGCCCGGCATCAGCGCGATCACCTGCGCAGCGTGGGGCAGCTTGAGCTGGTCGCGCACGCCATCGCGGTCCGGCACTTCAGGGAGTTCGTCGGCAAGCGGATGCCCCACGTACGCCACCGGTATGCCGGCCTTCTCGTAGATCGGGATCTCGAAGGGAAACAGCGCCAGCACCTTGTTCGCCGCACGCCTGATCTTGTGGATGCGCTGGCCGCGCCACGCCCAGATCGACGGGCTGACGTAATGCACGGTCGGAATGCCGCGCGCGCGCAGTGCCGCCTCCAGATCCAGGTTGAAATCCGGTGCGTCGATGCCGATGAACAGATCGGGCGGGTCGGTGAGCAGCCGCCGGCGCAGTTCGCGCCGCAGGGCGAACAGACCGGGCAGGCTCTTCAACACCTCGACATAGCCGCGCACCGCGAGCTGCTCCATCGGATACCAGGCCTCGAAGCCCTCGCCGCCCATGCGCGGCCCGCCGATGCCGAACGTCGACAGCTCCGGCACCCGGACCTTCAGCGCGTGCAGCAGGTGGCTGCCGAGTAGATCGCCGGACGCCTCTCCGGCCACCAGGGCGACACGGTATCCGCGCGACAATGCTGCGTCCATGCGCGCTACCGGATGATGCTGCGCCTGGACTCGGCGAGAAACTCCGCCATCACCCGCACTTCGGGCAGTCGCTGTCCCCGTTCGGCGAGCGCCGCGCGCGCCTGCTCCAGCGTGAGCCCGGAGCGGTACAGCGTCTTGTAGGCCCGGCGGATCTCGGCGATCGACGCCGCGCTGAAACCGCGGCGCTTGAGCCCTTCGCTGTTGATGCCGTGCGGCTGCGCGGTGTTGCCCATCGCGGTCACATACGGCGGCACGTCGGCCAGCACCACCGAACCGACGCCCGTGATCGCGTGCGCACCGATGCGGCAGAACTGGTGTACCCCGGTAAAACCGCCCAGCACCGCATAGTCGCCCACCTCGACGTGCCCGGCAAGCTGCGTGCAGTTCGCCAGCACAGTGTTGTTGCCAACGACGGTGTCGTGCGCCAGATGCACGTAGGACATGACCCAGTTGCCGTTGCCCAGCCGGGTGTAGCCCAGGTCCTGCGCGGTCCCGACGTTGAACGTGCAGAACTCGCGGATCACGTTGTTGTCGCCAATTTCGAGCCGAGTCGCCTCGCCAGCGTACTTTTTGTCCTGCGGCGCCTCGCCCAGCGAGACATGATGAAAAATGTGATTGCCCCGACCGATGCGGGTGTGACCGGCGATCACCGCATGCGCGCCGATGCGCGTGCCTTCGCCGATCTCGACGTGCTCGCCGATCAACGCGAACGGTCCGACCTCTACGCCGGGGCCCAGCCTGGCGCCCGGGTGCACGATCGCGGACGGGTGGATCATAGGTTCTTCATCGTGCACATCAGTTCCGCCTCGGACACCAGCGCATCGTCGACCAGCGCCTGCGCGGAGAACTTCCAGATGCCGCGCAGATTGCGCACCACCTGGGCCTTGATCACCACCTGGTCGCCGGGAGTCACCGGCTTCTTGAAGCGGGCCTCGTCGATGCCAACGAAGTAATAAACGCTGTTGGCGTCGCTCTTCAGATCGAAGGACTTGAACGCGAGAATCGCGGAGGCCTGCGCCATCGCCTCGATGATGAGCACGCCCGGCATTACCGGATAGTGCGGGAAGTGCCCGCTGAAAAACGGCTCGTTGATGGTAACGTTCTTCAGCGCGACGATTTCCTTGCCACGATCGCAGGAAACCACCCTGTCGATCAGCAGGAACGGATACCGGTGCGGGAGATGCCGCATGATCTCCATGATCTCTATCCGGTCCACGGTTATTTTCCTTGTTTGTCCCTGAGTTGTTCTTCCAGCGCCCTGATGCGTTCCCGCATGTCCCGCAGGTGGCGCAGCAGCGACGCGTTCTTTAGCCATTCCTCGTGCGGGCTCACAGGGAACACCGAGGTGTACGTGCCCGTCTTCAGAATGGATTTCGCAATGGTAGTACCGCCCGAGATCTCGACGTTGTCCGCGATTTCGAGGTGCCCGCCGATCATCGCGCTGCCGCCGATCCTGCAGTAGCGCCCGATCCGGGTGCTGCCGGCAATGCCGACGCAGCCTGCGATCGCGGTGTGCGCGCCGATGCGGCAGTTGTGCCCGATCTGGATCTGGTTGTCGAGCCGGACATCTTCTTCCAGCACCGTATCCTCGAGCGCACCGCGGTCGATCGTGGTGTTGGCGCCGACCTCGCAGTCGTCGCCGATGCGCACGCCGCCGAGCTGGGGCACCTTCAGCCAGCGCCCTTCCTCCATCGCCATGCCGAATCCATCGGCACCGATTACCGCGCCGGCGTGCACCACGCAGCGCGCCCCGATCTCGCAGTCATGGTAAACGCTGACATTGGCGTGCAGCAGGGTGTGATCGCCGATCCTGGCGCCGCGGCCAACGAAGCTGCCGGCGCCGATCTGCGCGCCTTCGCCCACGACAGCGCCGGCCTCGACCACCGCGCCCGGCGCAACGTAAGCGCCGGCGGAAACGCTGGCGCCGGAATCTATATGCGCGCCCGCCGCGATACCGGGCACCCGCGCGCGCGGCGGATTCAGCAGGGCCGAAACCCGTGCGAAGTAGGCATACGGGTTACGGCTGACGATGTGGGGCAGCGCGGTCGCGTCGCGCATGTCCTCACCCAAGATTACCGCGCTCGCGCGCGTAGTGTTGAGCTGGCGCTGGTAACGGATGTTGGTCAGGAAGGAAAGCTGCCCCGGACCAGCCGCGTCGAGCGTCGCCACCTGCGCGATGCGCACCGACCGGTCGCCAACGACCTCTCCGCCGAAGCGCTCGGCCAGTTCGCCCAGGGAATACTCCCGGCGCTCTTCAGGCGCGCTCATCGGCCGGGGCGGGGAGATGACCGGGCGCAGGCATTTGCACGGGCAATGCGCAAGCGGCGTGCCCTACTTGTCGGCCAGCGCCTTGATGACCTTGTCGGTAATGTCGATCCGCGGGCTGCGGTACACCGCTTCCTGCAGGATCAAGTCGAACTTCTCGGCCTCGGCGATCTGCTGGATCACCTGGTTCGCGCGCTGCAGGACCACGGCCAGTTCCTCGTTCTTGCGCAGATTGAGGTCTTCGCGAAATTCCCGCTGCAGCCGCTGCAGGTCGCGAGTCAGCCGACCCAGCTCCTGCTCGCGCTCGCGGCGCTGCGACTCGCTCATCGTCATCGCTTCCTTTTCAAGCTGCGTCTGCAGATCGCGAACCTGCTTCCCGAGCTTCTGAATCTCCTGATCGCGCGGGGCGAATTCCTTCTCAAGCTTCTTCAGCGCCTTTACCGCCGGGGCCGCTTCTTTGAACACACGCTCCGTGCTGACGAAGCCGATCTTCAGTTCCTGCGCCGCAACCAGCGCCGGGCTTGCCACGGCGACCGCCGCGGCGAGCGCCAGCCAGATCATTTTCACCTTACTCGTCTCCTTGTCTGCCGGGATGCCGGTCGTCCGACCCCGCGGCGCCTGCTAGAACACGGTGCCCAGCGTGAACTGGATCTTCTCTGTCCGGTCTTCCGGTTTGTCATTGAGGGCATTCGCGAAGCTCAGCTTGAGCGGCCCCACCGGGGAATACCAGCTGAACGCGATGCCCGCAGAATAGCGCAGCTCGGAAAACTCGTATTTCTCCCCCACATAACCGGTATCGACGAAGGCCGACAGCCTGACCGACCGGTCCTTATCGAGCCCGGGGAAGGGAAACAGCACCTCGAAGTTGCCGATGATCTGCCGGCTGCCGCCGAGCGAGTCGCCGTTTTCGTCCTTGGGCCCGATCGACGCCGTCCGGTAACCCCTTACCGAATTGACGCCACCGGCATAGAAGTTCTTATAAAACGGCAACGGCTTGCCGCTGTATCCCTCCGCGTATCCCACCTGTCCGTTGAGCAACAGAGTCAGGTCTTCGGTGAGCGGATAATACCACTGATGCTGATAGGTGAGCCGGTAGAAGGTCAGGTCCCCGCCCGGCAGTCCGGCCTCGCCGCTGATGCGTTGCAGCCGCCCTTTCGTGGTGTAGATCACGCTGTCGCGCTGATCACGCGACCACCCAAGCGTGCCAAGATAGGTGTCGGTCGTCTCTCCGAACTCGTTGACGAAGTTCACGAACCGCTGCGGCGTGTCCGGCAGTAACCCGATCGAGGTCTGTTCATAGGCCAGCCCGTAGTTGATCGTATCGTACTCGGTGACGGGCACCCCGAAACGCACGCCCGCGCCCAGCGTGGAAGTGTTGTAGCTCGAAATGCTCAGGCTGGAAACGTCGGTGTCGCGCTTGTAGAGATCGAAACCGCGGCTCACGCCATCGTCGGTGAAGTACGGGTTGGTGTATGACAGTGCGTACGTCTGGTTGATGCTCCCGGTATTGACCTGAAACGACAGCGCGTTGCCGGTGCCGAAGATGTTCTGCTGTGCAATACCCGCCGAGAGAATCACCCTCTCCGCCGTCGAGTATCCAACACCAAGCGTCAGGTTGCCGGTGGCTCGCTCGGTAACCTTCACGTCCACGTCGACCTGGTCGGACACCCCCTGCACCGCCGGAGTGTCGATCTGCACATCGGAGAAAAATCCCAGCTTGTCGATGCGCTGCCGGGAGCGATTGAGTTTCGAGGTCGAATACCAGGCGCTCTCAAGCTGGCGCAGCTCCCGCCGGATCACTTCGTCGCGCGTGTTGGTGTTGCCGGAAATGTTGATGCGGCGGACGTAGACGCGCCGCCCCGGGTCCACGTACAGTGTGAACGCCACCTCGCTTGTCTCGCGATTGATCTCCGGCACGGCGTTGACCGCGGCGAAGGCATAACCCTCGTTGCCGAGCCGGTCCGAGATGAGCTTGGTCGTCTCGGTGAGCTTCTCGCGCGAGAAGATGTCGCCCTTGTTGAGCTTGATCATCGCCCTTAGTTCCTCCTCTGGGACGATCAGGTCGCCGGCGAGGCGGATGTCGGTTACGGTGTACTTCTTTCCTTCGGTGACGTTCACCGTAATGAAGATGTCCTGCTTGTCCGGCGAGATCGACACCTGGGTGGAATCGATCGAGAACTCCAGGTAACCCTGATTCAAGTAAAACGAGCGCAGCGACTCGAGGTCGGCCTGCAGCTTCGGCTTTGAATACTGGTCGTTCTTGCTGTACCAGGTCATCAGCCCCGGCGTGCGCAGCACGAACTCGTCCGCGAGCTCAGAATCGCTGAACACCTCGTTGCCGACAAAATGGATCTGGCGGATCTTTGCGACGCGGCCCTCCACGATACTGAAATTGATGGCGACGCGATTGCGCTCCAGCGGCGTCGTGGTGGTCGTGATCTCCACGCCGTACTTGCCTCGGCTGATGTACTGGCTCTTGAGTTCCTGCTCGGCGCGCTCGAGCAGCGCCCGGTCGAAGATTCGCGACTCCGCCAGCCCGATATTCCTCAATGCCTCCTTGAGCTTGTCCGCCGGAAACTCCTTGGCACCGGAGATGTCGATCTGGGCCACCGCGGGGCGCTCTTCGACCACCACCACCAGCACGCTGCCTTCGGCTTCGAGACGCACGTCCTTGAAGAAGCCGGTCGCGAACAGCGCCTTGACCGCGGCGCTCGCCCGCTCCTCGTCGACGGTATCCCCGACCTTGATCGGCAGATAGGTGAAAACCGTTCCCGCCTCGGTGCGCTGGATGCCCTCGACGCGGATATCGCGAACCTCGAAGGGATCGAAAGCTTGGGCTGGAGTAGCGGGAAAGACAGTGAGAAGTGCGAGTGGCAGCAGCCTTATTTTCATTTGCGTTCAGCCGCCGAGCAGGCGATTCATATCGTTGTAGAGAGCGAACGCCATCAGGCTGAACAGCAGGACCAGCCCAACTTGCTGGCCGATCTCGAGAGCGCGGTCGGACACCGGGCGGCCGCGGACGATCTCGACCAGGTAATACATCAGGTGACCGCCGTCGAGCACCGGCACCGGCAGCAGGTTGAGGACCCCTAGGCTGACGCTGATCAGCGCGAGGAAATTAAGATAGGTGAGCCAGCCGAGCTGTGCCGACTGCCCCGCGTAATCGGCAATGGTGAGCGGGCCCGAGAGATTCTTCAGCGACACATCGCCGATCACCATTCGGCCGAGCATTTTGACGGTAAAAACGGTCACTTCGGACATCTTGGCCGTTGCGTGCCACAAGGCCTGCACCGGACCGTAACGCACCTCCGTCATCAGCGCTTCGACCTGCTGCGGATCGATCATCGGCGCGGCGCCGATACGACCTATGGCAAGTCCGTCCTCGTCAGCGCGCTCGGCGACGATCTCGATCTGCAACCGCCGGCCGTTCCGTTCGAGTTCGAAGGCAAGCGCCGCGCCCGGGGCCGCTCTCACCCGCTCGACCAGCTGGTCCCAGCGCTCGACCGCCGCCCCATCGATCGACACGACCAGGTCGCCCGGCTGCAGCCCAGCGCTTGCGGCCGCACCGCCCTCGATCACGCGTCCGATCACCGGTTCGATGGGCGGGTCGAAGCGGGTGACCCCGAGCGCCTGCAGCAGCTCTGCGTCGATCTCTTCCGATCTGACCGACGCAAGGTCGAGCATGGCGAAGCGCACCGTGCCATCTGCGCGCAGCAGCTCAAGCTCGACGCGGTCGCGCTCCACTGCACGTTCAAGCAGCTGCCAGCGCAGATCCTGCCAGGTTTCCACCGGGACGTCGCCGACACGCACGATCCGGTCGCCGGACTGCAACTGCGCCTGTGCCGCCGGCGTGCCGGTCGGCGGTTCGCCGATCACCGGGCGGAGGCCCGGTACGCCGTGCAGAAACAGGACCCAGTACAGCACTATCGCCAGCAGGAAATTGGCGATGGGTCCTGCCGCGACAATCGCAAACCGTTTCCCCACTGGCTGACGGTTGAAGGCGCGGTGGCGCTCTTCCGGCGCGACCTCGCCCTCGCGTTCGTCGAGCATCTTCACGTAGCCGCCCAGCGGAAACGCCGCCACCACCCACTCGGTGCCGTCCCGGCCCATGCGCCGCCTGAACAACGGCGTTCCGAAACCGACCGAGAATCGGAGAACCTTGACGCCGGCAAGGCGCGCGATCAGGTAGTGGCCGAATTCGTGAAACACGATCAGCACGCCGAGCGCGACGATGAATGCAATGACGGTAGAAAAGATCTGCATGCCCTTGTCTCTGCCTGCCGCTTAGTGAGCGGCGAACCCCACCCACTCCTCAGCCGCCTGGCGCGCGCGCCGGTCTGCTTCGAGCACGCCCTCGAGCGTCGTGACCGGAATCGGGGAAAGCCCCGCCAGGACTTCCTCGATCAGATCCGGAATGCGGTCGAAGCCGAGCTGCCCTTCGAGGAACCGCGCCACGGCAAACTCGTTCGCCGCGTTCAGGTACACGGCTGCACTGCCGCCGGCTGCCAGTGCCTGGTAAGCGAGCCGCAGGCAGGGAGTCTGGTCCAGATCGGGGGCCTCGAAATGCAGACGGCCGATTGCGGCCAGGTCCAGCGGTTGAACGCCCGCATCGATTCGCCGCGGGTAAGCCAGCGCATGCGCGATCGGCGTCCGCATGTCGGGGTTGCCAAGCTGTGCCAGCACCGAACCGTCAACGTACTGCACCAGGGAATGGATGACACTCTCCGGGTGTATGACCACCTCGATCTGGTCCGGTTTCGCGTTGAACAAATGGTGCGCCTCGATGACTTCAAGGCCCTTGTTCATCAGCGTGGCAGAATCCACCGAAATCTTGCGCCCCATCACCCAGTTGGGATGCGCGCAGGCCTGGTCCGGCGTAACGTCGGCGAGTTCACTGCGCTTGCGCCCTCGGAACGGGCCGCCGGAGGCGGTCAGCAGCAACCGCCGCACGCCGGCGGCGGCAAAATCGCCGGCATAGCCAAGCGGCAGCGCCTGGAAGATCGCGTTGTGCTCGCTGTCTATCGGCAGCAGCACTGCACTGCTGCGGCGCACCGCCTCGGTGAGCACCGCCCCCGCCATTACCAGCGACTCCTTGTTCGCGAGCATCAGTTTCTTGCCGGCCCGCGCGGCCGCAACCGTCGACCGCAGACCGGCAGCGCCCACGATCGCCGCCATCACCGCGTCGACATCCGGATGCGCCGCGATCGATTCGAGTTCCGCGGCGCCCTGGAGCACCTCGCATTGGCACCCGGCCGCACGCAGGGTCTCGCGCAACTGGCGCGCGGCCGCGGGCTCGCCCACCACGGCATAGCGCGGACGGAAGGTGATGCACTGTGCGGCGAGTCTTTCCACGTTGCGATTGGCGGCGAGCGCAAACACTGCGAAGCGCTCGGGGTGGCGCTCGATCACCGCCAGCGTGTTGACCCCGATGCTGCCGGTCGAACCAAGGACGGCGATGTTCTGCGCAGCGTTCATGCCAGCAGCCCGGACAGGTACAGCGCGGCAAACGGCATTGCCGCAGTCAGGCTGTCGATTCTATCCAGCAGGCCGCCATGCCCAGGCAGCAGTTGGCCGCTGTCCTTCAGCCCGCTCTGACGCTTCATCCACGATTCGAACAGGTCGCCACCAACGCTGAGCGCGGTCAAGATGCCGATGAACGCCAGCACCGCCACATGGTCCGCCGCCTCCGCCTTTGGTTGCGCCAGCAGCGACACCAGCAGCCCGTAGCACAGCACGGCGGCATAGGCACCCACCACGCCCTCGACCGTCTTGCCGGGGCTGATCTCCGGCGCCAGCTTGCGCTTGCCGAACGCGTGCCCGGCGAAGTAGGCGGCGGTGTCGGCAATCCACACCACGCCGAGCGTCAGCAGCAGCAGCACAGGCACCCGCTGCAGGTAGACGAGCGCCAGCCACAGAGGCACCAGCAGGATCACGCCCAGTGCGCCCAGCAGCGCCCGGCTGCGCACCTGCCAGCGGAAGTGCAGCCACGCGGGCACGGCAGTCAGCCAGAACAGCGTCGCGAGCGCGCAGACGGCCTGCAGCAGCAGGGCCTCGCCGGCGGGAGATGCAGCCGCGAGGGCATACGCCAGCAGAGCCGCGCACAGGCCGGTGGTCGCCACCGCAAAAGCCCATGTCGCGGCCGGGCCGAAGCGGCTGAGCCGCGCCCATTCCACCGAGGCAACCGGCATGGCGGCGAGCGTCGCCAGGCTCCACAGCCAGTTCGGCGCGAGGAAAATCAGCCCGAGGAGCAGCGGAAGTATTACCGCCACGGTAAGCAGGCGTTGCTTCAGCATGGATGGCTGCCGCCGCGGCTAGGTTCGGTCGGCGATCGCCTGGTCGGGCGGTGACGACAACTGATCGCTCGTTCTGCCGAATCGGCGCTCGCGACGCCGGAACGAATCGATCGCCCGCGCGAGCGACTGCTCGTCGAAATCGGGCCATAGTTCGTCGGTAAAGTACAGCTCAGAGTACGCCAGCTGCCAGAGAAGGAAGTTACTGATGCGTTGCTCTCCGCCGGTGCGGATGAAGAGGTCGGGCTCCGGCGCATAGCTCATGGCCAGGTACGGCGCCAGGTCTGCCTCGACGTAGCCGCCGGCCCGGTGCGGCATCTCGGAAATCATCCGGTTCACCGCACGCAGGAGATCCCACCGCCCGCCATAGTTTGCGGCAATGGTCAGCGTCAGGCCGGTGTTCGCCTCGGTACGGGTTTCGGCCTGCTCGATCAGCTTGCAAAGGCGCGGCTCGAAGCTCGACAGGTCGCCGACCACTTTCAGGCGGATGTTGTTTGCGTGCAGCTTGGCGACTTCCTGTTCGAGGGCCATCACAAACAGCTCTATCAAGAACGACACCTCGTCCTTCGGGCGGCGCCAGTTCTCGGTGGAGAAGGCGAACAGCGTCAGATACTGCACGCCGAGGCCGACACAGTTCTTGACGGTTGCGCGAACCGCCTCGAGCCCGCGCCGGTGGCCGGCCACACGTGGCAGATAGCGGCTCTTCGCCCAGCGGCCGTTGCCGTCCATGATGATCGCGATGTGGCGCGGCACTTCCCCGGACTCGGGAATGCTGATGGTGGATGAGGAGAACACGGCCTTCACACCGCCATGAGATCGGCTTCCTTGGCGGCGAGCGCCTTGTCGACCTCGGCCACGTAACGGTCTGTCAGCTTCTGCACGTCGTCCTGGGCGCGTCGCTCCTCGTCCTCAGAAACGGTTTTGGCCTTCAGCATCTCCTTGAGATGGTGAATCGCGTCGCGCCGTACGTTGCGCACTGCGACGCGCGCGTTCTCCGCTTCGGCCCGGACCACCTTGATCAGTTCCTTGCGCCGCTCCTCGGTGAGCGGCGGCATCGGCACCCTGACGACATCTCCGAGACTCGCGGGGTTTAGGCCCAGGTCGGAGTCACGGATCGCCTTCTCGATGACCGCCGCCATCTTCTTTTCCCAGGGCGCGACACCGAGCGTGCGCGAATCGAGCACGCTGACGTTGGCGACCTGGTTGAGCGGAGTTGGATTGCCGTAGTAGTCGACCTCAATATGGTCAAGCAGGCCTGCGTGCGCTCGGCCGGTGCGAACTTTTCCAAGGTCGGCCTTCAGCGTCTCGAGCGTCTTCTGCATCTTCTGCTCGGCGGATTTCTTGACTTCTGCGATCGTCATGGCTGTCGTCCTCTTCCCGTCAACTGTGCACCAGCGTGCCCTCATCTTCGCCGAGCACGACCCGCTTGAGCGCCCCCGGCTTGAAAATGCTGAACACGCAGATCGGAAGCTTCTGGTCCCGGCAAAGCGTCAGTGCCGTCGCGTCCATCACCTGCAGCTTCTTCACGATGGCCTCGTCAAAGCTGATGCGCTGGTATCGCATCGCATCCGGATGCACCTTGGGATCGTCGGTATAGACCCCGTCCACCTTGGTCGCCTTTACCACGATATCCACGTTCATTTCCATCCCGCGAAGCGCGGCGGCCGTATCGGTGGTAAAGAATGGGTTGCCGGTGCCGGCGCCGAAGATCACCACCCGCCCCTGTTCGAGATAGCGCATCGCCTTTCCGCGGATATACGGCTCGGCGACCTGCTCGATGTTGAGCGCAGACTGAACCCGGCTGCGCAGGCCGACGCGCCGCATGGCGTCCTGAAGAGCCAGCGCATTCATCACCGTGGCGAGCATGCCCATGTAGTCCGCGGTCGCCCGGTCCATGCCGGTCGCGGCGTGGGCAATGCCGCGGAAAATATTGCCGCCGCCGATGACGACGCCCACTTCGACGCCCAGATCGACCACTTCCTTGACCTCAGCCACGATGCGGTCGATGGTCTCGCGGTTGATGCCGTAAGCGTCCTCCCCCATCAAAGCCTCGCCCGACAGCTTCAGCAGTATGCGCTTGTAGGCAGGCTTCATCGGGCGACCAGCTCCTCCTGGGTGGCTTCGGCCCCGTCTAGCGCGCCTGGGCTGCCTGGGCCATCACTTCCGCGGCGAAATCGCTGCTCTTCTTCTCGATGCCTTCGCCCACGACGAACAGGCTGAAGCCATGCACCTTCGCGCCCTTCGATGCCAGCAGCTTTTCAACCGACTGCTTGTCATCCTTGACGAACGGCTGGCCGAGCAAGGTGACCTCGGACAGGAACTTCTGCACGCTTCCATCCACGATCTTGTCGACGATGTTGGCCGGTTTGCCGGACTCCAGCGCCCGCGCCTTGGCGATCTCGCGCTCGCGCTCGATGGTTTCGGATCCGACCTGGTCGCGCGATACCGCGATAGGCTTGGAGGCCGCAATGTGCATCGCAAGGTCCTTGCCCAGCGATTCGTCGCCGCCGGCCACATCCACCATGACGCCGATCCGGCTGCCATGCAGATACTGGTACAGAAGGCCCTTCGCCTGATGCACCGCCACCCGGCGAATGCTCATGTTCTCGCCCAGCTTCATGACCAGCGCCTGGCGCGCAGCCTCCAGGGTCTGGCCGCCGAGCTTGACGTTGGCCAGTTGCTCGAGGTCGGTTATGCCCTGGACCGCCGCGGTCTCGGCGACAGCGCGCACGAAGTCGAGAAAACTGGCGTCCTTGCCGACGAAGTCGGTTTCGCAGTTCACCTCCACCAGGGCGCCGCGCGACCCGTCGGGCGTGATGAAGGCGCCGATCGCGCCCTCCGCCGCGATCCGCCCGGCCACCTTGCTTGCCTTGGCGCCGCTCTTGATGCGCAGCAGGTCTTCCGCTTTCTTCAGGTCGCCGTCAGCCTCCTGCAACGCCTTCTTGCATTCCATCATCCCGAGCCCGGTGCGCTCGCGTAGCTCCTTGACCATTGCCGCGGTGATTTCCGCCATGCCTTGCCGCTCCCGAATCTGTGCGGCGGCCCCGTACGCGCCGGCAAATCGTATCAACTCCAGTTAAAAAGAAAGGGGCCTAGGCCCCTTTCCGCGAAGCCGAAACCTTCAGGCCGTCGCCTGCTCCTCGGAGCTGTCCACCTCGACGAACTCGTCGTCCACGATCTCGCGCACGATCTGGTTGCGGCCTTCGAGCACCGCGTCAGCGACGCCGCGCGCATACAGCCGGATCGCCCGGCTGGCATCGTCGTTTCCGGGGATCACGTAGTCCACGCCCTCCGGGTTGTGGTTGGTGTCGACCACGCCGACCACCGGTATGCCAAGACGGTTGGCTTCCTCGATGGCGATTTTCTGGTAGCCGACGTCGATCACGAACAGCGCATCCGGCAGATTGGTCATGTCCTTGATGCCGCCGAGGCTGCGTTGCAGCTTTTCCATCTCGCGCTGCAGGTGTAGCGCCTCTTTCTTCGACATCTTTTCGAGGGTGCCGTCCTGCGCCATCTGCTCCATGTCGCGCAGCCGCTTGGTCGACTGCTTGACCGTCTTGAAGTTGGTGAGCATGCCGCCCAGCCAGCGTTAGTCAACGAAAGGCGACCCGGCGCGCAGCGCTTCTTCGCGCACGATCTCGCGCGCCTGGCGCTTCGTGCCGACGAACAGCACCGTGCCCTTGTTGGCGGCAAGCTGGCGCACGAACTTCATCGCCTCCTGGTACATGACCAGGGTCTTTTCCAGATTGATGATGTGGATCTTGTTGCGATGGCCGAAGATGAACGGGGCCATGCGCGGGTTCCAGTAGCGGGTCTGATGCCCGAAATGGACCCCGGCTTCGAGCATTTGACGCATCGTGACCGACATAGTGACTCCAGTACGGGTTGAGCCTCCGTCCGCCGGAACCCGAACGCTGCCGGGCACCCCTACGCATGCGCGGACGTGCGAATTGCCCAAGCCTGCCCGCCTGAGCCGGCACGTGCCTGAGCTAGCCGGGAAGTTTAGCATTGCGGCGGCTCAGCCCTCAAGCAACTTTTCGGATTCTCAAGGGCTTACCGGCCTGGCGCCGGTGCCAAACCACGCTGCCGGCAGGCTTCGTACAGGCAGATGCCGGCCGCCACCGAGACGTTGAGGCTTTCGACCGTGCCCGTCATCGGGATGCTGGCCAACTGGTCGCAGCGCTCTGCGGTCAGCCGACGCATGCCAGCGCCCTCCGCCCCGAGCACCAGGGCCACCCCGCGGCACAGGTCCACCGAACTGATCGGCGTGTCCGCCTGCTGGGACAGCCCGACCACCCACAGTCCGGCGTCCTGCATCTCTCCCAGGCTGCGCGCCAGATTCGTTACGACAACATAAGGCACGGTCTGCGCAGCGCCAGACGCGACTTTTTCCGCCACCGGCGTGAGCCCAACCGCGCGATCCTTCGGCGCCACCAGCGCATGCGCGCCGAGCGCGTCGGCGACCCGAAGGCAGGCGCCGAGGTTGTGCGGGTCCTGAACGCCGTCCAGCACCAGCAGCAGCGGTACCCCGGCCGCGGCGGCCAGTACCGAGTCGAGGTCGTGCGCAGCGGCCGCTGGCCGCACCCGGGCCACCACACCCTGATGGCGCCCCTCGCCCGCCAGGCCGTCCAGCCGCTGCGCGGCCACCGCCTGCACCCGCACCCCAGACCGTGCGGCCAGATCGAGCAGCCGCCTCAGCCGCGGATCGTGCCGGCGTTCGTCGACCAGGATCTCCAGAACGCTGCCGGCGCCGTGGCGCAGGCGCCCGGTAACGGCATGAAACCCGAAGACGATCGAAGTCTCGCCCATGTCAGCGCCGGCGCGGGGCGCCTCCCTCGGCAAGGACGAAGTCGATGCGGGTCTGGTCGAGGTCGACGCGCACCAGCGTCACTTTCACACGATCGCCCAGGCGAAAGCGCGTGCGCGTGCGCTCGCCGATCAGCTGGTGACGGGCGGCATCGAACTGGAAGTAATCGGCGCCCAGCTCCGAGACGTGAACCAGGCCTTCGACGTAGAAGGCGTCGAGCGCGACGAAAATACCGAAGCCGGTCACCGCGCTGATCGTGCCCTCGAAGCTTTCGCCCACGCGGTCGCGCATGAAATAGCACTTCAACCAGTTCTCGACGTCTCGGGTCGCTTCGTCAGCGCGCCGCTCGGTCTCGGAGCAGCGTCTGCCAAGATCGACCCAATTGCCGGGATCGTAGCTTTGCTTTTCCAGCAGCGCCTTTATCGAACGGTGGATGACCAGATCCGGATAGCGGCGGATCGGCGAGGTAAAGTGGGTATACGACTCGTAGGCCAGCCCGAAGTGCCCGACATTGTCCGGACTGTAGACGGCCTGCTTGAGCGAGCGCAGCATCACTGTCTGCAGCAGCTGCGCATCGGGTCGGTCCTTCACTTTCTCGAGCAGGCGCGCATAGTCTTTCGCCCGGGGGTCGTCCGCGCCGCCGAGCTGCAGGCCGAACTCGGCCAGGAACTCACGCAGCGCCGCGAGCTTCTCGGGTGTCGGGCCTTCGTGCACGCGATACAGTGCCGGATGAGCGTGGCGGCTGAGGAAATCCGAGGCACAGACGTTTGCCGCGAGCATGCACTCCTCGATGATGCGGTGGGCGTCGTTGCGCCGCACCGGCTCGATGCGTTCGATCTTGCTGTGCTCATCGAAGAAGATCTGGGTTTCGATGGTCTCGAAATCGATGGCGCCCCGCCTCGAACGCGCGCCCGCGAACTTGCGGAAGATCTCATCCAGCGCCTGAAGGTGTCCGAGCAGCCCGCCGACCCCGCGGGCGGCCTCGCCGTGCGGATCGGCCAAGGCTGCAGCCACCGTGGTGTAGGTCAGCCGCGCCCGCGAATGCATCACCGCCGGATAGAAGCGGTACTCGCCGATCTCGCCGCGCGGCCCGACTTCCATCTCGCAGGCCACGCACAGCCGGTCGACCTGCGGATTGAGCGAGCACAGCTCGTTGGACAGCACTTCGGGCAGCATCGGTATCACCCGGCGCGGGAAGTACACCGAATTGCCGCGGTTGCGTGCCTCCGCGTCGAGCGGATCGCCGTGCCGCACGTAGTGGCTGACATCGGCAATGGCGACCCACAGGCGGTAACCTTTGCCGCGGCGCTCGCAGTAAACCGCGTCGTCGAAATCGCGCGCGGTTTCGCCATCGATGGTCACCAGCGGCAGGTCCCTGAGGTCGACGCGCCCCTGCCGGTCCGCATCGGTCACGCCCTGCGGAAAGCGCCGGCAGGCGCGCTCCACTTCGCGCGGGAATTCGTACGGCAACCGGTGCTTGCGCAGGGCGATCTCGATCTCCATGCCCGGATCGCCATAGTCGCCGAGCACCTCCAGAATGCGGCCGATCGGCTGCGAGTGCCGCGTCGGCTGCTCCACGATCTCCGCGACCACCACCTGACCCGGCTTGGCCTGCCTCGCGCCACCGCCGGGTATCAGCACGTCCTGGCTGATGCGCCGGTCCTCGGGAATCACCAGCGCGATGCCATGCTCCTTTGTGAAGCGGCCGACCAGTTTGCTCTGGGCGCGCTCAAGCACCTCGACCACCGCGGCCTCGCGGCGGCCGCGCGGGCCCATGCCGCCCTCCCGCACGAGCACGCGGTCGCCATGCATCACCGCCCGCATCTGCCCCGGCGACAGGAACAGGTCGTCTTCCCCGTCATCGCGCAGCACGAAACCGAAGCCGTCGGGATGCCCCTGAACCACGCCGGAGATCAGCCGCAGCTTCCCGACGACGCAGATCGCGTCCTTGCGATTGCGCATGATCTGGCCTTCGCGCTCCATCGCAGCGAGCCGCCGGCCGAAGTTGCCCCGTTCGTCGTCTTCGATCTCGAGCAGCGCCGCGAGGTCGTCTTCGTCGACCGGCACGCCCCGCGACTCAAGGATCTGAAGAATGTATTCCCGGCTCGGCAGCGGGCGATCGTAACGCGCGCGCTCCCGCTCGAGGAACGGATCGGCGGCGCGCACCGATCGCTGTCGCCGCGCCGCATCGCTGCGGCTTTTTCGTCGTGTTTTCATATGCAGTCGGGCGCTACCGGGCCTTGTTCATTGACAATCCATTGCGCGCCCGCTAAATTTGCGCCCCTCCGCGCCGAGATGGCGGAATTGGTAGACGCACCAGGTTCAGGTCCTGGCGGTGGCAACACTGTGGAGGTTCGAGTCCTCTTCTCGGCACCAGATCTCCCCCGTTTCGATTTGCGAGCCCGGCGTCAGCGTTCCGACTGAAACGGGTGGCGCAGCACGATCGTCTCTTCGCGGTCCGGCCCGGTTGAAATCAGGTCGATCGGCACCTCGCAGATTTCCTCGATGCGCCTGAGATAAGCCCTCGCGTTGGCCGGCAGCTCGTCAAAGCGCCTTACGCCGACCGTGCTTTCCTTCCAGCCCGGAATCTCCTCGTAAACCGGCTCGCACTGCGCGAGCATCTCTGCGCCGGCCGGAAGGATATCGATTCTCTCGTCGCCCATCCGGTATCCAACACCAACCTGCAGGGCCTCGACGCCGTCGAGCACGTCGAGCTTCGTGACGCACAGCCCGGACACCCCGTTGATCTGGATCGAGCGCTTGAGCGCCGCGGCGTCGAACCATCCGCAGCGCCGGGGCCTGCCGGTGGTGGCGCCGAACTCGTTGCCGCGGGTCGCGAGGTGGCGGCCGATCTCGTCGCCAAGCTCCGTTGGAAACGGACCGCCTCCGACCCGCGTGGTGTAGGCCTTGGTGATGCCAAGCACGTAGTGCAGCATCTGCGGGCCGACGCCGCTGCCGGCAGCCGCGGCGCCGGCCACGCAGTTGCTCGAAGTAACGTAGGGATAGGTCCCGTGGTCGATGTCGAGCAACGTGCCCTGTGCGCCCTCGAACAGCAGGTTCCGCCCCGCGCGGCTGGCCTCGAACAGCATGCGCGGCACGTCGGCCACCATCGGTCTCAGCCGCTCGGCAAACGCCAGTGTCTCGTCCAGCGTCTGCTGAAAATCCACCGGCTCAGCGCCGAAAAAGCTCTTCAGCACGAAGTTGTGGTAGTCCAGCAGTTCACCAAGCTTCGCCGCGAAGCGCTCGCGATAAAACAGGTCCTGCAGCCGGATCGCCCGGCGCGCCACCTTGTCCTCGTACGCGGGACCGATGCCCCGCCCGGTGGTGCCGATCTTGCCCTCGCCCTTGGCCGTTTCGCGCGCGCGGTCGACCGCAACGTGGTAGGGCAGGATCAGCGGGCACGCCTCGCTGATGGCCAGGCGTCCCTCGACCTGCACGCCGGCACGGGCGAGCGTGTCCACTTCCTCAAGCAGCGCCTGCGGCGACACCACCACACCATTACCGATGTAGCACTGCACCTCCGGATGCAGTATGCCGGAGGGAATTAGGTGCAGCACCGTTTTCCTGCCGGCGATGACCAGCGTGTGCCCGGCATTGTGTCCGCCCTGGAAGCGCACAACGCCCTGGGCGTTCTCGGTCAGCCAGTCGACGATCTTGCCCTTGCCCTCGTCACCCCACTGGGTGCCGACCACCACGACGTTGCTACCCATTTCTTCCGGTGTTCCCCTTGCCCGAAGCTTTCGAAGTTGGAATCATTTGCCGCGCCCGCCCCACGCCTCCACTTGCCAGCGACCCGCTTGCGCGACGAGACGGCCGTCGCAATCCAGTTCGGCGGCGCCATCATTGTGGCCGGGGAGATCGATCACTACCGCCACGCCGGCCTCGCGCAGCCTGCGGATCTCGTCCTGCAGCGCTTTGTCCTGCGGCGCGTAGGGCGCCAGCACCCGCTGCAGACGACGCTCCAGCCCCGACAGCGCAGCCACCTCGCGCAGATCGATACTGAACCCCGTCGCCGGCCTTGCCCGCCCGAACGCCTTGCCGACCTCGTCGTAGCGTCCGCCGCGCGCAATGGCGTCGCCCGCCCCGCGGGCATAGGCAGCGAAAACCACGCCGCTGTGGTAGTGATAACCGCGCAACTCCGCCAGATCGAAACACAGCTCGCCCACTTCGCCCGCGAGTGTGCGGCCGATGGACTCCAGGCCATCCAGCGCGCTGGCGATCTCGGGCAGATCGGGCAGAACCGCCCGCGCGCGGGCGATGACTTCCGCGCCGCCGTACAGTTCGGGCAGGCGCATCAACGCCTCGCGCACCGGACGGTCCAGCGCCGCGGTCAAATCCGTGAGGGCTGCAGTGTCCTTGGCCTGCAGCACGCGGAACAGTTCCGCCTCCAGATCTGCATCGAGCGAACCGCGCGTCACGATCGCCCGGAATACCCCAACGTGTCCCATGTCCAGATGCACTCCGCCGACACCGGCCGCTGACAGCGCCCGCAGCATCAGCGATTGGATCTCCAGGTCGCTTTCAAGGCCGCCATGGCCGTAGATCTCGGCCCCGATCTGCAGCGGCTCGCGCGTGCGGCGCAGTCCGGACGGCACCGCATGCAGCACGCTGCCGGAGTAACACAGCCGCGTCACGCCCTGGCGGTTGAGCAGGTGGGCATCGATGCGCGCGGCCTGTGGCGTGATGTCCGCCCGGAGGCCGAGCAGACGGCCGGACAGCTGGTCGACCAGCCTGAAAGTGCGCGATTCGAGGTCGTGGCCGGTGCCGGTGAGCAGGGAATCGACATACTCGATGAGCGGCGGCATGACCAGCTCGTAACCGTGAACCGCGAACAGATCGAGCAGAATTCGCCGCAGGTGTTCGAGGCGCGCCGCCTCGGCCGGCAGGATGTCCTCAATGTGCTCGGGCAACAGCCACTTCTGCATGGCCGGATTATTTCGTCAGCAACAGCAGCAGGATTCCGGCGAGCATCGACGTCAGCCCGACAAAGCGCACCTGCCCGTCCGTCATTTCGGTCAGCCGCCGGAACAGATCACGCCAGCCGCCCGGCGACAGAAACGGCAGCAATCCCTCGAGAATCAGCATGAGCGCAAAGGCCGCCAGAAGGCTGCCCCAGTAACTGTCCATGGTCGGGAGCGGCCGCCCCTTCAGTGCCCTGACGACGGCACGTCAGCGACCGGCCGCTTCATCGCCCGCCGCGCGGCGAGCGCAGATACCTGAAGAAATCCGAGTCCGGCTCGAGAATCAGCAAGTCGCTCTTGTTCCGGAAGCTCTCGCGATACGCCTCGAGGCTGCGGTAGAAAGCGTAGAACTCCGGATCCTGTTCGAAGGCGCGCGCGTAGATGCCGGCCGCCTGCGCGTCGCCCTGACCCTTGACGCGCTGCGCGTCGCGGTAGGCGCGCGCAATCGTGACCTCGCGCTCACGGTCGGCCTCGGCGCGAATCTTCTCGGCCTCGGCAAAGCCCTGCGAACGCAGTTCGTTGGCGACGCGCTTGCGCTCCGCTTCCATGCGCCGGTAAACCGCCTCGCTCACCTCCGGCGTCAGGTCCACCCGCTTCAGCCGCACATCGAGCACCTCGACGCCGATCTTGCGTGCATCGTCATCGACCTTGTCGCGCATGAGCTCCATAATCTTGTCGCGCTCGCCGGATATCACGTCGTGGACCGTGCGCTTGCCGAACTCGGCGCGCAGGCTGTCGTTGACCGTCTGGGTGAGGCGGATGCGCGCGCGGAGCTCGTCGCCCGCCACGCTGATGTAGTACTGGCGGACGTCGGCGATACGCCATTTCACAAAGGAGTCCACCAGTACGTTCTTCTTCTCGGACGTGAGAAATCGTTCCGGATCATCCGTATCCACGGTGTGGATCCGGATGTCGAAGTAGCGCACGTTGTCGACGATCGGCAGCTTCGCGTACAGCCCCGGCTCGGTATTGATGCTGACGATTTCGCCGAGCCTGAATACGATCGCGTGCTTGCGCTGGTCGACCGTGAACAGGCTCAGGCTCGCCAGCACGAGGATGACGACAAGGCCGATGAGAATTGCGCTGACGGACTGTTTCATCAGCGGGGCTCCCTGTCGCGGGTGCGGAAGGCATCCCGCGAGCGCGAACTGACGTCGGATGCCGGCGGCGGCACCGGCGCGTTGGCGCCCTCCACCGCCGAACCACGGGCGCCGGTCGCTTCCAGCCCGGCCGCGCCCGCCTGCATCAGCTTGTCGAGCGGAAGAAACAGCAGATTGCTGTTCGACTTCTGATCGATCACCACCTTGGTCGCGGTCGACAGAACCTGCTGCACGGCGTCCACGTACAGGCGCTCGCGCGTCACCCGCGGCGCCTTGCGGTACTCGGCGACCACCTGACGGAAGCGCGATGCCTCACCCTCGGAGGCCGCCACCACCCGCTGCTTGTAGGCCTCTGCTTCCTGCAGCAATCGCGCGGCGGTACCCTGCGCCTTCGGCACCACGTCGTTGTAGTAGGCCTGGCCTTCGTTGATCTGCCGTTCCCTGTCCTGGTTGGCCTTGACCGCGTCGTCGAAGGCGGCCTGCACCTGCTCCGGAGGCTGGGCGTTCTGCATGGTCACCTGGCTGACGGTGATTCCTGCCTTGTAACGGTCGAGTCTGGTCTGCATCAGCGTCTTCGCGTTGGCCGCGATCTGCTCGCGGCCTTCGTACAGCACGAAGTCCATCTTGCTCTTGCCCACGATCTCGCGGATTGCCGATTCGGCGACCTGCATCACCGTCTGGTCCGGATCGCGGTTGAAGAACAGATAATCCTCGGGATTGGAGCGAATGTACTGGACGGCAAACTGCAGATCGACGATGTTCTCGTCGTCGGTCAGCATCAGCGATTCGTCGGGCACTTTCGTGCGCACCGTATTGCGGTAGCCGACCTCTATCGTCCACACCTCGGACACATTGACCACCTCCACGGATTCGACCGGCCAGGGAAGGTGCCAGCGCGGACCCGGCTCGGTGGTCTCGACATACTTGCCGAAGCGCAGCACGACGCCGCGCTCGCTGGCGTCAACAATATAGAACCCGCTCGCCAGCCAGATAAGCACCACCAGGACCACCACCAGGCCGAAACCGCCGCCGCCCGGGCGCCCAAGGCCGGACGAGGGCCCACCGCCGCGACCGCCAAACATCGAATTCAGACGCTGGTTGAGTCGGCGCCAGAGCTCGTCGAGGTCGGGCGGGCCATCATTGCCGCGACGCCCCCACTGTGGATCGTTCAATGCCATTTATTTGTAGTGTCGATGCAGGAATGCTGCTGGATCACGCCGCGGCAAACACCGGTGTTTCGCGCGGCGCGCCGAGGATTTCGTCGAACATCGCGCGCATATCGTCGACACCGGCACCGGTCAGCGCGCTCACTCGAACGCCCGAAATTCTAGCACAGGCGTCCCGCGTCACTCCGGGCTCCAGGCCGGCCGCATCGATCTTGTTGTAGACCAGTACCTGTGGCACGGCATCGGCCCCGATCTCCGCGAGCACCTTGTTGACTTCTTCGATCTGCGCATCGCGCACCGGGCTGGCCGCATCCACCACGTGAAGCAGCAGGTCCGCCTGCACGGTCTCCTCCAGCGTGGCGCGAAATGCCGCAACCAGCGTATGCGGAAGATCGCGGATAAAGCCGACCGTGTCGGAAACGACTACCGTGTGCCCACCCGGCGTGCGCAGGCGCCGACTGGTCGTGTCCAGCGTGGCGAACAGCTGGTCGGCGGCGTAGGCATCGCCATGGGTGAGGCGGTTGAACAAAGTGGACTTGCCGGCGTTGGTGTAGCCGACCAGAGAAACCGAGAACACCTTGCCTCGCGCCCTCTGGCGGCGCTGCGTCAGGCGCTGGCGCTGCACCGCCTGCAGCTTGTCGCGCAGCACCTTTACCCGCTTGCCCAGCAACCGACGGTCGGTTTCCAGCTGCGTCTCGCCCGGCCCGCGCAATCCGATGCCGCCCTTCTGCCGTTCCAGGTGCGTCCATCCGCGTACCAGCCGGGTCGCCAGCCGCTCGAGCTGTGCCAGCTCCACCTGCAGCTTGCCCTCGTGGCTCTTGGCGCGCTGCGCGAAGATGTCGAGGATCAGGCTGGTACGGTCGACCACCCGGCAGTTCACCGCTTTTTCCAGATTGCGCTGCTGCGCCGGCGACAGATCGTGATCGAAGATCACCACCGAGGCGCCGGTCTGCTCGACCGCGGCCGCAATTTCGCCGACCTTTCCGCTGCCGGCGAAGGTAGCGGCATCGGGACGCTGCCGACGGCCCTGTACGCAGGCCAGCGTGCGCACCCCGGCGCTGTCGGTCAGCCGCCTGATTTCCTGCCGGCTTTCGTCGAAGTCGTCCTGCCCGAGATCGAGGCAGACGAGTATTGCGCGGTCTGCGCCGCGCGAACGTTCATACATTAGGCGGTGGGTTCAGGAGTTCGGCCGCGCACGGGCGTGGCGTCGGATGTCCGCGGGGCCCGGCACGCCGCGCGGCGGCCGGCGATTGCTGCACCGGGCTCAGTCGTCGGACCCGTGGTCCACGGAAAAGTTCACGGCGCGGGCCGGCACGACGGTGGAGATTGCGTGCTTGTACACCATCTGCGTGACGGTGTTCTTCAGCAGCACCACGTACTGGTCAAACGACTCGATCTGGCCCTGCAGCTTGATGCCATTCACCAGATAGATCGACACCGGCACGTGTTCCTTGCGCAGCGTGTTCAGGAACGGGTCTTGTAGGAGTTGCCCTTTCGCGCTCATGACTGCTCCTTGTTTTACTTATTACGCGAGTTAACTCTACTGGATTTCCGGCTGCAATACCATCCTGAAAAGCGCCCTCCGCGACTCGCTAACGCTCGCTGGCGTAAGGATTTTTTCCTTTCTTGAACAGCACCTTGACAGGCGTTCCCCGGAGTTCGAAGGCGGCCATGAAACTGTGCTCCAGGTAGCGGCGGTAGCTGTCCGGCAGGTCGTCGAGCGAGTTGCCGTGGATCACGATCACCGGCGGATTGACGCCACCCTGGTGCGCATAGCGCAGCTTGGGGCGTCGGTACCCTGCGCGCGGCGGCTGCTGCTTCTCGACTGCCGATTGCAGCACCCGGTTCAAACCGGGCGTGGGCAGGCGCGCCATTGCCGCCGCGTAGGCGCTATCGACCGCACGCAGCAGCCTGGCAACGCCGCTGCCCGCCTTGGCCGAGATGTAGAGCATCTGGGCAAACTCCAGAAAACCGAGCCGGCGAGCATAGTCGCGCTTGGCCCGCTCGCGCGTTGCCTCGTCCGCCGCGTCCCACTTGTTGATCGTCACCACCAGCGCACGGCCGGCCTCCAGGATGAACCCCGCGATGTGCGCGTCCTGCTCGGAAATGTCCTGGGTGGCGTCGAGCACCAGCACCGCCACATTGGCGTCCTCGATGGCCTGCAGCGTCTTTACCACCGAGAATTTCTCGACCAGATCCTCCACCTTGCCGCGGCGGCGCACTCCCGCCGTGTCGATCAGCGTATAGCGACGACCGTCGCGCTCGAAATCGACATGGATGGAGTCGCGGGTCGTGCCCGGCTCGTCGAAGGCAATCACGCGTTCCTCGCCGAGCAACGCGTTGACCAGGGTCGATTTGCCGACGTTGGGGCGGCCGACGATCGCGATTCTCGGATGGTCCAGCGCCGCTTCCTCCGCCGCCTCCACGCCGTAGGGCTCGAGCACCGCGTCCATCAGCTCGCGGACGCCGTCACCATGCGCAGCCGAGATGACGGCCGGCGAACCAAGTCCCAGTTCGTGAAACTCGGCCGCCGCGGTATCGGCGTCCATCCCTTCGGCCTTGTTGACCACCACCCGCACCGGCCGGCCGGTGCGGCGCAGTTGCTCGGCAATCGCCCGGTCCTGCCCGGTGAGCCCCTGCCGGGTATCGACGATGAACAGCACCGTGTCGCCCTCGTCGACGGCCTGCAGCGTCTGGTTGGCCATTTCCCGCAACAGCCCCTCGGCGGCTACCGGCTCGAGGCCGCCGGTATCCACCACGATGAAAGACTTGTCTCCATATCGGGCATGTCCGTAGTGCCGGTCGCGCGTGAGGCCCGGCACGTCGGCGACGATCGCCGCGCGCGAGCGCGTCAACCGGTTGAACAGGGTCGACTTGCCGACGTTGGGCCGGCCGACCAGCACTACGGTGGGTTTCATCGGTTCTCGTGTGCGGAAGTCAACGGCGCCGGCGGCCCGCCCGGTGCCGCGAAACGATCATCTTCTGCGATCGGCAACCGCGATCGCGAACACGCCGCCGCGTCGCGTCTGCACCAGCACGCGATCGCCAAGCGTAACCGGCTGCGCCAGGACCCCGCTCCCGTCGGTGGCAACCCGGGTCACAAAGGACCCGTCGTCGCGCGACAGAAAGTGGACGTAACCCTCGTAATCGCCCACCACCACCCAGCGCTGAAAAGCCAGCGGCGCCGATACCTTGCGCTGGAACAGGGCGTCCTGCGTCCACACGCTGGCGCCGGAGACCTTGTCCAGCGCTACCACCGAGCCGTTCTCCGCCGTGTAGTAAAGCGTGGTGCCGTCGGCGCCCAGGCTGCCGGCGCTGGACGCCGTGCGGCTCCAGATCTGGGTGCCGCGGGCGGTTTCATAGCAGCCGACGCGCCCCTGATAGGTTACCGCGCAGACCCGCTCCGGCTCCACCAGCGGCGTGCCGGGAATGTCGGCGATGCGCTCGAGCTCGTTGTCGCCGCGCGGAGTGGCCACCGATGTTTCCCACAGCAGGCTGCCGTTGGCGATGTTGAGCACCACCAGCTTGCCGCCGGGCAGCCCCGCCACTGCCGCATTGTCGTTGACCACGACGATGCCCGGGTTCGCGCGCAGGCTCAGCGGCGGCAGCGTCGCCTGGTATTCCCAGCGCCGGCTGC
>CALJLA010000057.1 GCA_937983055.1 uncultured Pseudomonadota bacterium | reverse complement strand
GCCGTGATAGCCCCGTTCACGACCGACAAAACGGTGGCGGTGCGCCTCGCAGCGCGCCCGGTGATAGGCCAGGGCGATCTTCAGCGCGCTGTCGACGCCCTCCGAGCCGGAGTTGGCGAAAAACACGTGATCGAGGCCCGCCGGGGTGATTTGCACCAGCGCTTCCGCTGCACGGAACGCGCCCGGGTGCGACATGTTGAAGGCTGTCGCGTAGTCGAGCGTGGCCGCCTGGGCCTGGATCGCCTCGACGATGGTTTCGCGGCAGTGCCCGGCGTTTACGCACCACAGGCCGGCAATTCCGTCGAGCAGGCGGCGGCCGTCGGCAGTCGTATAGTGCATGTCCCTGGCGCCTGTCAGCAGTCTTGGCGCGGCCTTGAACTGGCGGTTGGGCGTGAACGGCATCCACAGCGGTTCCAGGTTGAGCGACTGGTTGATGTCCTGCACGGCCCGGTTGTCGCGGACGTTCATGAGATCCCCTCGAATGCGCCTTGCGGCGCGACAGATGGACAGCCTGTGTTTTGACCGAAGTATAGTCTTTGCGTCCGCGCGCGACCATGGCGGTTGCCGGCCGGGGCGGCCATCCCGTATCCTTGCGCGCTTTGCTGCCTGCCGCACCGCGCCGCCGATCGCACCATGCCGATGGATCTGAACTTCACCGCCGAGGAGCTTGCCTTTCGCGACGAGGTGAGGGCGTTTGTTGCGGACAAACTACCGGGCGAAGTCCGCCGCAAGGTGCTGGAGCATCGCCGCCTGCGCAGGGACGATATCGAACAGTGGCATCGGGCGCTGTTCGAGAAGGGCTGGGTGGCGCCCGGCTGGCCCGTCGAGCTGGGCGGTACCGGCTGGAACGCGATCCAGCAGCATATTTTCGACGTGGAATCGGCCGCGGCCGGTGCGCCGCGCCTGTCGCCGTTCGGATTGAACATGATCGGGCCGGTGCTGATTGCCTTTGGAAGCGACTGGCAGAAGCAGCATTTCCTGCCGCCGATCCTCTCGGCGCAGCAGTGGTGGTGCCAGGGGTACTCGGAGCCAGGCTCCGGATCGGACCTTGCGTCGCTCAAGACACGCGCCGAGCGCCGGGGCGACCGTTATCTGGTCAACGGGCAGAAGACCTGGACCACGCACGCACACTGGGCGGACATGATCTTCTGCCTGGTGCGCACCTCGAGCTCGGGCAAGAAGCAGGAGGGAATCTCCATGCTTCTGATCGACATGAAGACGCCGGGCGTAGAGGTGCGCCCGATCGTCACCCTCGACGGCGAGCACGAGGTCAACGAGGTGTGGTTCCAGGATGTCGAGGTGCCCGCCGGTCACTTGGTGGGCGAAGAAGGGCGCGGCTGGACCATAGCCAAGTTCCTGCTGTCGCATGAGCGTACCGGCATCGCTGGCATCGGCGCCTCGCGGCGCGAACTTTCCTATCTCAAGCACCTTGCCGGGGAAGAACGCGACGGCGCTCGCCCGCTGATCGAGGATCCGCTGTTTCGCGACCGCATTGCGCAACTTGAGATCGACCTCATGGCGCTGGAGTGGACAGTGCTCCGGGTGGCGGCGGCCGAGCGCGAAGGCAAGGCACCCGGTCCGGAGGCGTCGATCCTGAAGATCCGGGGCACCGAGATCCAGCAGACGCTGACTGAACTGCAAATGGAAGCGGTGGGGCCTAATGCGCTGCCGTTCCTGCCCATGGCGTGGGGCGATCGCTGGATCGGCCCGCGCGTCGGCCCGGAGTACGCAGCGCCGCTCGCCGCACGTTACTTCAACTACCGCAAGGTGACGATCTACGGCGGCACCAACGAAATCCAGCGCAATATCATCGCGCAGCAGGTGCTGGGACTCTGACATGGACTTCCAGCTCAGCGAGGAGCAGAAGCTGCTGAAGGATTCCGTCGAGCGCTATCTCGCTAAGAACTATTCGTTCGAGTTGCACCAGGCGATGGTCGCGCAGCGTCAGGCCATGTCGGCGGAGATCTGGGAAGGGCTGGCCGGCCTCGGGCTGCTCGGTGTGCCGTTTGGCGAGGAACATGGTGGATTTGGCGGCGGTGGAGTCGAGACGATGCTGGTCATGGAGTCGCTTGGCCGCCATCTGGTGATCGAGCCGTATCTGTCCACCGTGGTCCTGGTCGGCGGCCTCATTGATCTGGGCGCAGCGCAGTGGCAAAAAGAAGCTCTCTGTCCGCGCATCATCGACGGGTCGATGCTGATGGCGCTGGCGCATTTCGAGCCGGACTCCCGCTATGAGATATCGCATGTCGCATGCCGCGCCGAGCCCGATGGCGACGGCTGGGCAATCAGCGGCCGCAAGACGCTGGTGCTGAATGGGCCGGTAGCGGAGAAGCTGCTGGTTTCGGCACGCGTTGCAGGCGGGCCTGACGATGAGCAGGGCGTCACCCTGTTCATCGTCGAGTGCGACGACGAGCGACTCGGCGGGCATGAATATCCTCTGTTCGACGGCACGCGGGCACTCGATATTCAGCTTGACGGCGTTCGGGTCGGCGCCGAGGCGGTAATCGGCGCGGCCGGTGGCGCGCTGCCATTGATCGAGCGTGCGCTGGAGCGCGCCACCGCTGCCCTGTGTGCCGAGGCGGTCGGTGTCATGCAGCGCCTGCAGGAAATGACGTTGGAGTATCTCAAGACGCGACAGCAATTTGGCGTGCCGATCGGCCGGTTCCAGGCTCTCCAGCACCGCGCAGTGGACATGTTCATCCAGGTGGAGCAGGCGCGATCGATGGCAATCATGGCGTGCGGGCTGCTCTCGTCGGCGGATGCCTTTGAGCGGCGCCGCGCCGTAATCGCGGCCAAGGAGTTCGTCGGTCGTGCCGGACGGTTCGTTGGCCAGCAGGCAATCCAGCTGCATGGCGGCATGGGGGTTACCGAGGAGCTGGCAGCGGGCCATTACTTCAAGCGGCTTACGGCGATCGACATACTGTTCGGCAATTCGGCCTGGCAGCGTGCCCGCTTCGCGCAGCTGCGGGCGGAAGCGCCGCCCGCTGCATTCACCCAGCCGCGCAAGCAGTGGAAGCGGATCTGAACGCTGACAGCCACGAGGAGCGACCATCGATGGAGCGGATCGGAGTAGTCGGAGCAGGCCTGATGGGCTCTGAGATCGCGCTGGTGTTCGCTCTTGCCGGCAAGCAGGTACTGCTCAGCGATACGTCGAGGGAATCGCTCGAGCGTGCCAAGCATGACCTTGAAAGAATTCTGGACAAGGGGGTGCGCCGCGGCTTTTACGCCGTCGACGCAGTCGAGCCGGCGCTGCGCCGCGTCCGGACGACCGGTTCGCTCACGGACTTCTCCGACCGTGAACTGGTCATCGAGGCGGTATACGAGAATGAAGCCGTCAAGGCCGAGGTATTCGGCGTGCTCGACGGCGTGCTGCCGGAGCAATGCATCGTGGCCAGCAACACCTCGAGCATTTCGATTACCGCGCTGGCCGCCGGCCTGCAGCCGGCTCGGCGCTCCCGCTTTGTGGGCACGCATTTCTTTTCGCCGGTGTCGCGCATGAAGCTGGTGGAGGTCATTCCCGGGCTTGATACCGCGAGCGGCACGGTTGAAGCGGTGATGCAGGCGTGCCGCGAAGCCGGAAAGACGCCGATCCGGGTTAAGGACGTGGTGGGCTTTGCGGTGAACCGGGTGCTGCACGCGCTTCTGGTCGAGGCGGTGCGGCTTGTATACGAGGGCCTCTCCACGCCGGAAGACATTGACCTTGCCTGCAAGCTGGGCCTCGGGCATCCGATTGGCCCGTTCGAGTTGATGGATGCGACCCAGAACAGCCTGTCGTTGCAGGTGCAGGAGATCCTGCAGCAGGCCTACGGCGAGCGCTTTCAGCCCCGTCCGCTGCTGCGGCAGATGGTCAAGGCCGGCTACAACGGCAAGAAGGCCGGCCGCGGCTGGCATCGCTACGACGCCAAATGAGCGCCTCAAGCGCCGGCCGGACGCTTTACTGGGAGGACTTTGTCGTCGGCGAGCGCGTCGAGCTGGGCGAAAAGACGGTGTCGCGGGACGAGATCATCGAGTTTGCCTCAAAGTACGACCCGCAGCCGTTTCACGTCGACGAAGCGCGTGCGCGCACCTCAATGTTCGGCGGCCTGATCGCTAGCGGCTGGCACACCTGCGCACTGGTGATGCGAATGATGTGCGACGCCTACCTGCTGGACGCGGCGAGCGTGGGCTCGCCGGGGATCGACAATCTCAAATGGTTGAAGCCCGTCCGTCCCGGCGATCGGATTCGCGCCTTTCGGTCCACGCTGGAGTCGCGGGCGATGAAGAGCCGGCCGGAAATTGGCCTGGTGAAATCGCTATGGGAAGTGTTTAACCAGAACGAAGAGCTGGTGATGACGATGGAAGGCTATGGCATGTTCCGTCGCCGCGAGGCGGACTCCGGACGATGACGGATCACTTTCGCCATCGGGTGCACGTGCTGTTTCGCAAAGAAGAACTCGACCACGAAAAAGTCGAGGGCAAGGTCGCAATCGTGCTCGACGTGCTTTTTGCGACGACCACGATAGTCAATGCGCTGGCTCATGGTGCCGCCGAGGTTATCCCGACTCTGGACGAGGCCGGCGCCAAGGCGGAGGCGCAGAAGCACCGGGAGGGCAGCTACCTTCTGGCGGGCGAGCTGTATGCGGAAACGCTGCCGGGATTCGCCCCGCCCACGCCTCTAGCGCTTGCGCGCGAGCCGATTGCCGGACGCAAGGTGATCTACTCGACGACCAACGGCACAGTGGCCCTGAAGCAGGCGGCAAAGGCCGATCATGTCTACGCGGGCGCGCTGCTCAATGGCGAAGCCCTGGTGCGTCGCGTACTGGAACGGCATGCCGGCAAGACCGTGCTCATCATTTGCTCGGGATCGATGGGAAAGCCGAATCTGGAAGACATCTATGGCGCGGGCTACCTCGTTGACCTGTTCATGCGCGAGTTTCCGGGCGACGCCGACACATACTCCGACGCGTCGGTCGCGGCGGTGTCGGTGTTTCGGTCCGACCCGCCGGAGGCGGCGCTGCTCCAGGCGCGTGTGGGCCGCATGATGGTGGCGCGCGGGCTCGAGCATGAGGTGCGCTATGCCGCCGGGCTCGGCGTGCTCGACGCCGTGCCGGAGCTGAGCGGGCACCGACTGACGCTGTAAGGCGCTGCCTGTCGCCCTCGGGCGACAGGCAGCGCGCCGTCTGATAGCGGCAGCGATTGATTCGGCCCTGATCCAACGGCGACAAAGGCGCGGCCAGGAAGTCGGCGCGGGGCTGGTACGGAATCTGCGAGCATTCGTACAACCAGCTCCCCATCCAAGGCAAGTTAGATGCGCAAATGTTTTCCCTGGTTGCTGTACTGCCTGCTGCCCGCGGGTCTGTCGGCGCAGTCCGTGGGGGATCTGCCGTCCGAGCTGACGCTGGAAATCGATGCCCGAAGCGTGATTACAGAGGCGGCGGCGCTGACTGGCGACCATGCGGCAGGCGAGGCCCTGGTTGAAGGATTGCGCACCGGGCGGGCAATCATCCTGGCGGACCGGGAGGGCAATGAAATCCGCTTGGGCCCGCCGGGAGGCCCGCTGGGTTACCGCAATGTTTCGATCGCCCTGGCACTGGCACGTGCCGCGCTTTCGGTGGAGGGCATTGCCCAACCGAATGCGCAGCAGCTGGCGGCCGTGCTTGCCGGCGGCAAACTGGTCGTCGGCCCGCGCACTGTCGTGCTGGACGGCGTTCTTGCGCTGCGCGCAAGGGGTCTGAACTGGAGCGAAGTGGCGAACCATCTCGGGCTGTCGCTGGCGGACGCGGTTAGCGTTGCGGCCATCGAAGACCCGGAACTGCGCATTGCCATCGCCGCGCGGCGCGCAGGTCGGCCCGCGAGGATCATCGAGCGATCAATCAGCGCACCGGCCGCGACACCTGCGGCGCATCCGCACGGCCGGCCCTGATGACGGCGCGACGGGCGTTATTCGCTTCGACCATGCGGCTACTCCCAGCCGTTCGCGCGGCAGCGCTGATGGCGGCTATTGGCGCAGCAGGCCCGACCGCAGCCAACGAACCCGAAGGAGGCTCGGGCGCCGTGCTCAAGCTGCCGACGCCGGCGGGACGCGTCGTCGCCAATGCCGCAGGCCTGCCGCCTGTGGATGTCGCGCCTGTAGCCGGACAGGTGGCGGACACCGGCCGGGCGGCAAGCGAGGCGCCGGGCGCCGGTCGGGACGCTGACGCGCCCAGGCGGGGCTGGCGATTGCGCGGCTGGATTACCCAGGAAGAGAACCTCGCCCAGCGCGAGGATACGATCCTTCAGACCGACACCTGGAGCCGCGACAGCTGGCGGCTGGATGCATCCTTGATCCGCCTGTTCTGACCCCGCCTCCCCCGACGATCCTTCACGCTGAACCGATGTCGGCTCACAATGTCCGAACACCCCGGATAGTTGTGGCGCGAAGAGGTGGAGACTCATGCGGTTCGATATCGGTTGTGTTTGCCTTTTCCTTCTGGCGTGGCTGCCTGCCTCGATTGGAACGGCGGCCATCGACTGCAGCCGCGTCACCAGCAACGTCGAACGGTTGATCTGCTCCAACAGCCGTGCCGCGGCGGCGGAAGAGAAGATGGCCCAGTCTTTCTGGGCGGCCCTGCGCCGGGGCGTGCCGCCGGCCGAACTCAGGGAGTCGCAGCGCATCTGGCTCAATGAAGTGCGCAATGCCTGCAACGATGTGGAATGCCTGCTAAGAGCGCACGAGCGCAGGATTCTCGAACTGGACAGCCTGGCGCCGGGTTGACGGAAAAGGCCGGCTTCGGGAGCGCGGCGGACGACGGTTGGCCTACAGTCGCAGCGGCTGCGCAGGATCGTGGCCCGGCAACAGCGCGTCGATCAGTCGCTGCAGCTGTTTGGCCGTTTCCGCGTCGATACTTGCGCCGGGATGGCGGACGCGGTTGCCGGCGATTGCGCCGCGCCGCCTGAGGATCTCCTTTCGAATGGCGACGCCGGGCTGCTGCTCGAAAACGATCAGCGGCAAGAACCGGCGATAGATCTCCCCGGCTCTTGTCCAGTCACCCGACTTGGCGGCGGTGCGCAACGCCACCAGCGCCTCGGGAAAGGCGAACCCGGTGTTGAACCCGTCCGACCCGGCCTGCAGGTCGAACAATCCGTAGAGCGCGCCCAGCCCGGTGAGCAGCGGCACCCGACGCCTGGCACCAGCGGCAAGCGCCCGGATCTTGGGGGGCGTCGGCACGGCCTCTTCCTTGATGCAGGCCACAGACGGAACCTCGTCGATGACGCGCAGCAGAAGCGGCACCGGCATGTGCACGCCGCTCGATGCGGGATGATCCTGCAGCACGATCGGCAGCGGCATGGCGCGCGAGATGGCGGCAAAGTAGGCGAGCACGCGCTCGTCTGACGGCACGGGCTCGGCGTGCGGCGTGACCATGACGGCGCTCGCCCCGAGTGCGTGGGCCATGATGGCCAGTTCGGCGGCGGCCCGGGTGCCGCTGGCACTGGCGCCGACGATGACCGGCAGCCCGCTCGCGGCGGCCACGGCGCTGCGCACGACGGCCTCGCGCTCGTGGTCGGTCAGGCGGTTGGCCTCGCCCAGTACGCCGAGAACGGTAATGCCGTCAACGCCCAGCCGCCCCATGAAGCTGACAAGTTGCCGCATCGAGTCGAGGTCAAGCGATTCGTCCTCGTGGAAGGGCGTGGGGAGAATAGGGTAGACGCCTTCGAATTTCATGTGCGCGCTCCTGCTTGATCGCCGGCCGATGATAAGGGAGCCGGTAGAATGCCGGCTCTTACAACAATAATTCCCCCGGGAGGGGTGCCATGGATATGCCTGTCAATCGCCTCAAGCGCGCCCTGCTCGCCGGCGATCAGCAGATTGGCTGCTGGTTGAGCCTCGGCAGCCACGCGTCCGCGGAAATCTGCGCCAGTGCGGGCTTCGACTGGGTGCTGATCGACACCGAGCACGCTCCGGTGGACATTCCTCAGCTTCACCACCAGTTGCACGCCGCGGCAGCTTACCCGGCTTCAATCGCCGCGCGCGCATACTGGAACGATACCGTGCTGATCAAGCGCCTGCTCGACCTCGGCGTGCAGTCGCTGCTGCTGCCCTATGTACAGTCGGCGGAGGAGGCGAGGCGCGCAGCGGCCGCAGTGCGCTACCCGCCGCGCGGCGTGCGCGGGGTGTCGGCCAACTCCCGTTCCAACCGCTTCGGGCGAGTGACCGACTACTTCAAGCACGCGGACGACGAAGTCTGCCTCATGGTGCAGGTGGAGACCCGTCACGCGGTGTCCCAGATCGAAGCCATGGCGGCGGTCGATGGCATCGACGTGCTGTTCATCGGGCCGCAGGACCTTGCGGCCGATTACGGCCATCTGGGCAACCCGGGGCATCCCGAGGTGCAGGCGGCGATGGCTGATGCGATCGCGCGCATCCGCAAGACCGGCAAGATCGCCGGCATTCTGGCCTTTGCCGAAGCGGACGCGAAGAAGTGGCTCGCGGCCGGCGCCCAGTTCGTCGCGGTCACCAGCGACCAGTTCCTGCTGTCGCGCGCCACCGACGCTGTAGTAAAAGCATTTCGCAGCTGAGTGGTTGCAGACGCTCGCGGGCGAGACGACGTGGCCAGCGCATCAGCCAGGCCAGCCACCCGCCGCGGGCCTCAGCCCCGAGCGTGCGGATGAATTGATGTCAATGAATCTTTCTTCAGTTTTGCCTGGGAGCGTCAGATGTCCAGTGTGAGCATCGACAACCTGCAGGACCTCACCGGCCACGTCGGCAAGGAACTGGTGGTCAGCGACTGGATGGAGGTGACCCAGCCGATGGTGGATGCCTTCGCCGAGATCACCGGCGATCCGCAGTGGATTCACATCGACACCGCCCGCGCGAGGAAGGAATCGCCCTTCGGCGGGACCATCGCGCACGGTTTCCTGACCGTGTCGCTGCTGTCCCGCTTCCTGAATCGCTCGGTGGATTTCGGGCCGTCGCGCATGGGGGTGAACTACGGATTCAACCGGTTGCGGTTTACCGCCCCGGTGAAAGTCGGCAGTCGGCTGCGCGCGCGATTCGCGATCAAGGATCTGCAACCGATCGAGGGCGGGGTGCAGATTGTCTGGGCGGTGACAATGGAATGCGACGACAGCGACAAGCCGGTGCTGATCGCGGAATGGCTGACCCGACGCTATGAGTAGCCGCACGCGGGCGCGGGTGTGGTCGGGCGGACCGATGCCCTGTTCCGTGGCGATCTAAGGGGCGGTCATGGCAAAGGAGGATTTTCGTTTTGTCCAGCGCCTTCGGGTGCGCTGGGCCGAGGTCGACCAGCAGGGCATCGTTTTCAACGGGCATTACCTGACGTATTTCGATGTCGGCGTGACCGAGTATTACCGCGCGATCGGCCAGCCCTACCCGGGTGCGCTCGCCGGCACCGGCAACGACCTGTTTGCTCGCAAGGCTGAAATCGAGTACCACGCCCCCGCACTGTACGACGACTGGCTGGATGTTTGTGTGCGGGTGGCTCG
Source organism: uncultured Pseudomonadota bacterium (assembly GCA_937983055.1). Classification (GTDB taxonomy): domain Bacteria; phylum Pseudomonadota; class Gammaproteobacteria; order Burkholderiales; family Eutrophovitaceae; genus CALJLA01. The sequence continues at coordinate 31,857 of CALJLA010000057.1, read as the reverse complement.
GATCGGACGCACGAGCTTCGAGTTTCGGCTTGAGATCTATCGGGAGAAAACGCTGCTGATTTCGGGTGCGTTGGTCTACGTCAATGCCGACGTGGCCACCCGGAAAGCCGCGCCGGTGCCCGCATTCCTGCGCGAGGCATTTATCGGTTACGAGACGCTGCCGCCGCAGGAGGCAGGCGCGGCACGGTAGAATCGCGGCCTGTCCGGACGTTGCGGGCGTGCCCGGTCAAGGATTGGCCGGTGTCCCGTGGCATCGAGCAAGGCCTGGGACGAAGGGAAAAGGAGTCGCCGCCTGGCAAGCCCATTGGCGCGGCGGCAGCGACGGCCGCCTGACACGGCGCTGGAATCGACAACGAGGAACGCAGAATGAATTTCGATTTTTCGCCGAAGGTGCAGGAAATCCAGCAGAAGCTTACCGCGTTCATGGATGAGCATATCTTTCCGAACGAGGCGCGGTTTTTCCAGGAGATCGAAGCCAATCGCAAAGCGGGCGATGCCTGGCAGCCTACGAAGATCATCGAGGAGCTTAAGCCCAAAGCACGCGCGGCAGGCCTGTGGAATCTGTGGCGGCCGAAAGACCACGGAGGCACACTGACCAATCTCGAGTATGCGCCGCTGTGCGAAATCATGGGGCGGGCGCACTGGGCGCCTGAAGTGTTCAATTGTTCTGCGCCGGACACCGGCAATATGGAGGTGCTGCTGCGCTACGGCACCGAAGCGCAGCAGAAGCAGTGGCTCACGCCGTTGCTCGATGGCGAGATCCGGTCGGCATTCCTGATGACCGAACCGGCAGTAGCATCCTCCGATGCCACGAATATCCAGTGCCGGATCGACCGCAAGGGTGACGAGTACGTCATCAACGGCGTGAAGTGGTGGTCGTCCGGCGCGGGCGATCCGCGCTGCAAGATCTTCATTGTGATGGGCAAGACCGATCCGGATGCTGCCGACCGTCACAAGCAGCAATCCATGATCCTGGTGCCCGGGGACGCCAAAGGTGTCACGGTGACGCGCGCCCTGTCAGTGTTCGGGTACGACGACGCGCCGCACGGACACATGGAAGTGACGCTGGAAGGCGTGCGGGTTCCCGCCGGCAACATTCTGCTGGGCGAGGGGCGCGGCTTCGAGATCGCGCAAGGACGTCTCGGGCCCGGCCGCATCCACCATTGCATGCGGATCATCGGCCAGGCGGAGCGCGCGCTGGAACTGATGTGCAAACGGCTGAAGGCGCGGGTAGCGTTCGGCAAGCCGGTCGCGGAGCAGTCGGTCTGGCACGAACGCATCGCCGACGCACGGATCATGATCGAACAGGCACGGCTTCTGACGCTGAAGGCGGCGCACATGATGGACACGGTGGGTAACAAGGCCGCGAAGGCGGAGATCGCGATGATCAAGGTGCTCGCGCCGAACATGGCGCAGCAGATCATCGACTGGGCAATTCAGGCCCACGGCGGCGGCGGCGTCTGCCAGGACTTCCCGCTGGCCTGGATGTATGCGTGGAATCGCACCTTGAGGCTGGCCGACGGGCCCGACGAAGTCCATCGCAGTCAGATTGCCAAGCTGGAACTGCGAAAACACTGATGCTTGAAGGGGGCATGTCAGCGGGCGCGCGACCGGAAGCGTTTCTGATACCGGCAAGGTGAACCCGTATGTTGGACAAGGCGTCCGTGCGGTTGGCGACCGAAACAAACCCGGTGCCGGTTGCGACAGATGAACTTTGTCCATCCGGTGCAGGCGCATACTGCATTGCAGCATCGCGCGCGGTTTGAGCGGTAAGTGGTTGAGTGATTGAACCGAAATTGTGCTTGCGGAGGTGCCCAGCGAAGACCACCTAAATGGAATTAATACGGGTCGCACCGAGGACCGGATGCAACCTTGTTTTTTGCCAAGCGAACAGAGATTTACCAATGGTTGAAACGGTAAATCAGTTCGTGTATTTTGCCGCGGTAACCTTTGTCGTTACATTCCCTGTACCTACAAGCTCGAAAGGGGGAGTTTTGCAATGAAGATCTCGTTCCAAGTAAACGGAAAACAAACGAGCGTAGACGTCCCGCCTGATACACCACTGCTCTGGGCACTTCGCGACACGCTGGGCATGACCGGAACCAAGTTCGGTTGCGGCAAAGCGTTGTGCGGTGCCTGTACGGTGCATCTCAATGGCATGGCGGTGCGCTCCTGTCAGACTCAGGTCGGATCGGTTGCCGGTCAGAAGATCACGACGATCGAAGGCCTTGGTGGCAATCACAAGGTGCAACGCGCCTGGATGGCGTTGGACGTGCCGCAGTGTGGGTACTGCCAGCCTGGCCAGATGATGCAAGCGGCTGCGCTCCTCGCTAACAACAAGAATCCCAGCGACGAAGATATCGATGCCTGGATGTCCGGCAACATCTGCCGTTGCGGCACCTATCCTCGCATTCGCGCCGCCATCAAGGCTGCCGCGAAGATGGCGTAAGGGGGAGATAAGACATGGAAAACATCGTCAAAAACGAAGCCCGTCGTGATTTCCTGAAGGTCAGCGGCTCGGTGGCCGGCGGACTGGCACTCGGTTTCTACCTGCCGACCGGTCCCAAGCTGGCACGTGCCGACGCGGGCGGCGGCTATGCCAGCCCCAATGCCTGGATCCGGATCGGTATGGACAACATCGTGACCATCATGGTGGCACGCTCCGAGATGGGCCAGGACGTGTACACCTCGATGCCGATTCTGGTGGCAGAGGAACTCGAAGTCGACATCAACAAGATCAAGGTCGAGTTCGCTCCGCCCGCCGAGGTCTACATCAATGCCTTGCTTGGCGGGCAGCTCACCGGCGGATCGACCTCGGTACGCGACGCGTGGGAAAAGCTGCGCAAGGCAGGCGCCTCCGCGCGCATGATGCTGGTGGCGGCTGCGGCAGATCAGTGGGGCGTGGATGCCGGACAGTGCAAGGCCGCCAATGGCGCGGTGACGGGACCCGGCGGCAAGCGTGCGACCTACGGCTCTCTTGCCGCGAAGGCCGCACAGATGGAAGTGCCGCGCGAGGTGCCGCTCAAGCCTAGCAATCAGTTCAAGCTGGTTGGCAACACCCGTATCAAGCGTCTGGACACCGAGGCGAAGGTGAAGGGCACTGCCCAGTTCGGTATCGATACGCGCGTACCGGGAATGCTGTACGCGGCGGTGATGATGCCTCCGATGATCGGCGGCAAAGTCGCCTCCTACGACGACTCGCGTGCCAAGGCGATGCCTGGCGTCAAGGCCATCGTGCAGTACAGCCGCGGCGTGGCCGTGGTGGCGGATTCGTACTGGCAGGCGAAGAAAGCCAAGGATCTGCTGCTCGTGCGTTGGGACGCCGGCCCGAACGGCGACCTCGACATGCGCAAGATCTGGGGCGGTCTGGATGACGCTTCGAAGCAGCCGGGCGCGGTCTTCCGCGAGCATGGAAACGTCGACCAGGGCATGTCCCAGGCGGTGAAGACCGTAACTGCCGAGTATCGGTTGCCGTTCCTCTCCCACTCGCCGATGGAGCCGATGAACACCACGGCCGATGTGCGGGCGGACAAGGCGACCATAATTACCCCGACGCAGTTCCAGCAGCTCATTCCGCACGTGGTGGCCGGCGCGACCGGACTCAAGCCGGAGCAGGTGGAAGTGATCACCACATTCCTTGGTGGCGGCTTTGGCCGCCGGGTGGAGGTGGACTACGCGATCGACGCCGCTGAGATTTCCAAGGCGGTCGGCGCGCCGGTCAAGATGGTGTGGAGCCGCGAAGACGATATGACGCACGATTCCTATCGTCCGGCTGGTATTTACCAGCTGACGACGGGTCTCGACGCGAAGGGTCGCCCGGTGGCGATGCGCTTTCACTCGACCAGCCCGTCAATTTCGGCGCGCCTGTTCCCCAGCATCGTGAAAGACGGTATCGATCCGTTCGCGGTTGAAGGTATCGACAACTATCCTTACGACACCCAGAACCTGCGCTTCACGTATCAGATGCACGATACTGGCGTGACCCCGGGCTACTGGCGTGCGGTGTCGCATAACCTGAACGCGGTGGCGCTGGAGTGCTACATCGACGAGCTGGCGCATGCTGCGGGCAAGGATCCGATCCAGTACCGCATCGACATGATGGACATGGGTTCGACCAAACATCAGTGGTCAGGCCTGTCGGCCGGTGTGCCGGTTGGCGCAAGGATGCGCCGTGCATTGGAAGAGGTCCGTATCAAGTCGGGTTGGGGCAAGAAGCTGCCCTCCGGCCGCGGCATGGGCGTGGCGGTGATGGAAGGCTATAACACCGTTATCGCGATGGTCGCGGAGGTCACCGTGTCCAGCAACTACGACGTGACGATCGACAAGGTCACGGCGGTGGTGGATGCGGGAACGCTGGTTCATCCGGATCAGGCGCTGGCCCAGATGCAGTCGACGATCAACTTCGGTCAGTCGGCGTGCATGTGGGGTGAGATCACGGTCAGGGACGGAGCGGTCGAACAGAACAACTTCGACACCTACCGTGTTGCCCGGATCAACGAGGCGCCCAAGGCGATGGAGATCCACTTCATCAAGAGCGACAGCGTTCCTGGTGGATTGGGCGAGCCCGGAACCGCGGTGGTGCAGCCGGCAATCGGCAACGCCATCTTCGCGGCCTGCGGCAAGCGCGTCCGCACGCTGCCGTTCACCCCGGAAAACATCCGCGGGGCCTGAGCGGGCCACGGGCCACCGCCAATGCGGTGGCCCAAAGCTGCGTGATTTAGTTAACCCTCCGGCGCAAGCCGGAGGGTTTTTTGTTTCTGGCCTGATCATCGCCCCTGATCTAAAATCGCTATTTCCTGCTGTATAGAACGGAATATTCATGGACAGCGTAGACCTGCAGGTGCTCAGGACCAGTGTGGCCTGGCGCGCGGAAGGCCGCCGGGTTGTGCTGGCCACAATCGTGGAGACTTGGGGTTCTTCGCCCCGGCCACCGGGCGCGATGCTCGCTATTCGTGACGACGGTCAGGTGGCCGGTTCGGTCTCCGGAGGATGCGTTGAGGACGACCTGATCTACAAGATCCGCAACCAGTCATTAGCGGTGGGTAGACCCGAAATCGCGATCTATGGTGTGACGAAGGAAGAGGCGCAGCGCTTCGGGCTGCCCTGCGGCGGAACACTTAAGCTGGTGCTGGAACCGGTGTCGGCAGAATCCCGGCTCGAGGAGCTGCTAGGCAGAGTCGAGCGGCACGAGCTGGTTGCGCGGGCGCTCAACATGCGAAGCGGACGCGTGACGCTTTCGTCCGCCGGGCGTGACGATCAGCTCAGCTTCGACGATAACGTGCTCAAAAGTGTCCACGGCCCCCGCTGGCGGCTGCTGATAATCGGTGCAGGCCAGCTGTCAAAATATGTGGCGCAAATGGCTCAGGCGCTCGACTATCAGGTCACCGTCTGCGATCCGCGGGCGGAGTATGCCGATACCTGGGACGTGGAGGGGGCGCAGCTTGATCGCGGTATGCCCGACGATGTCGTGCTCGGCATGAGCCTGGACGCGCGCAGTGCGGTGGTTGCGGTGACGCATGACCCCAAACTTGACGACCTCGCCCTGATCGAAGCGCTAAAGTCCCCAGCATTTTATGTCGGGGCACTGGGGTCGCGCCTCAATACCGAGAAGCGGCGGGAACGGCTACAGCAGTTTGACCTTTCCAGGGCGGAACTCGAGCGTCTCCATGGACCGGTGGGGTTGCGCATCGGCAGCAAGACGCCGCCGGAAATTGCGGTATCGATTCTGGCTGAGATCACGGCGGTTAGGCATGGCGTCGATCTGGGCACGATCGGAACGCCAGAAAGCAAGCAGGTGTCCCCCGGCGGGAAACAGGAGGTCTGCGCCGTCGCGCGCGAATGACGCCCCTGCGAGAACTGACGTGGGAGCCTTGTCTGGCTCCCATTTTTTTCGCATAAGAAACCATTCAATGGACAGTGAGGAGCAGACGAATGAGACTGAGTGGAAAGGTGGCCATCGTCACCGGGGCGGGATCGGGCTTCGGGGAGGGGATCGCGAAGCGGTTTGCGGAGGAAGGCTGCAAGGTCGTAGTCAACGATATCAACGTACAGGGCGGCGAGCGGGTCGCTGGCGAGATCGGTGCGGCCGGCGGACAGGCGAAGTTCGTCAAGGGCGACGTGACCAAGTCCGCAGACTGGGAGGCGATGTTGAAATTTGCGCTCAACGGTTTCGGAGCGCTCAATATCGTTATCAACAACGCAGGGACGACGCACCGTAATCAGCCTTTGCTCAGCACGACCGAGGAGCAGTTCGACCGTGTGTTTGCGGTCAACGTAAAGGGCATCTTTCACAGCGCACGCACGGTCGTTCCTTACTTCCGGAAGAACGGTGGCGGTGTGTTCGTCAATGTGGCGTCAACGGCCGGCGTAAGACCGCGACCCGGACTGGTCTGGTACAACGCCAGCAAAGGCGCCGCCATCGTCGGCAGCCGCGCAATGGCGGTCGAGCTGGCGCCGGACAAGATACGAGTCAACGTGGTGAATCCGGTGGCGGGTGATACGCCTTTGCTGGCCGAGTTCATGGGATCGGATACACCGGAGATGCGCGCCAAATTCGTGTCCAGCATTCCTTTGGGGCGACTGAGCAAGCCGCTGGACGTGGCCAACGCATGCCTGTATTTGGCATCGGACGAGGCGGACTTCATTACCGGAGCCTGCATCGAGGTCGACGGCGGTCGCTGCGTCTAAACTCCATTGACGCGGCTGCAAAGGCAGAACGGGGCTCGAGTTCGAGTCCCGTTTCCGTTTTCCTGTCAGTGCTGACCGGAAACGGTGACGCAATCGCGGGCAGGCGCCCTCTGGCCGATCAGCTGAAGGCCTGGATGCCGGTCTGAGCGCGCCCGAGGATCAGCGCGTGGATATCGTGCGTGCCTTCGTAGGTATTCACGGCTTCAAGATTAAGCACATGGCGAATGACGTGGTATTCGTCGGCGATGCCGTTGCCACCGTGCATGTCTCGGGCCAGGCGTGCAATATCCAGGGCCTTGCCACAGGAATTGCGCTTGATCAGCGATATCATCTCGGGCGTAGCGCGACCCTCGTCCATTAGCCGCGCGACCTGCAGCACGGACTGGAGGCCGAGTGCAACTTCCGTCTGGATATTTGCCAGCTTGAGCTGGATCAGCTGGTTTGCGGCCAACGGTCGGCCGAACTGTTTGCGGTCGAGGCAATACTCGCGCGCGGCGTGCCAGCAGAATTCGGCAGCGCCCAATGCACCCCAGGCAATTCCAAAGCGTGCCTTGTTCAGACAGCCAAACGGGCCTTTCAGGCCTTCAACCCCGGGGAGCAAGTTGTCGTCCGGCACGAACACATCATCCATGACTACTTCGCCAGTGATCGAGGCGCGCAGACTGAACTTGCCGTCGATTTTCGGTGTAGACAGGCCCTTCATGCCTCGTTCGAGGATGAAGCCGCGGATGACGTCCCTCTCGTCCTTGGCCCAGACCACTATTACGTCTGCAACCGGCGAGTTCGTGATCCACATTTTGCTGCCCTTCAGCAAGAAGCCACCGTCGGTTTTTCGTGCGCGGGTGATCATGCCGCCCGCGTCAGAACCGAAATTAGGTTCGGTCAAGCCGAAGGCGCCGATCCATGCGCCGGAGGCCAGCTTCGGGAGATACTTCTGCCGCTGAGCCTCGGTGCCATAGGTGTAAATCGGGTACATGCACAGGCTTGACTGAACGCTCATCATGGAGCGGTACCCTGAATCCACCCGCTCGACCTCCCTCGCGATCAGGCCGTAGCAGACATGGTTGACGCCAGCGCAGCCATAGCCCTCGAGCGTTGATCCCAGAAAGCCCATCGCGCCCATCTCATTGAAGATTTCGCGATCGAACCGTTCCAGCCGATGTGCATCGCGTACACGCGGCATCAGCTTTTCCTGGCAGAAGGAGCGTGCGGAGTCGCGCACGATGCGCTCATCTTCGGTCAGCTGTTCCTCGAACAGTAACGGGTCTTCCCAGCGAAAGACGGGCTTGGTCAGGGGGGCGTTCATGCGGACTCCTGGGGTGTAATGGCGGGCTGCCACCGCAATCGGGCGCTTGGGCGGTGTCGCCCCGGTTGGGACAGCTTAACCGCTCAAGACCGAATTCTAAGCGAAGGCGAGTCGTGCGCATTCTGGTGAAATCAGGGAGACGAACGGGCGCAGATGTCGTAACCGTCGCGCCAGCCTGCCGCATACAGTCGGTCAGTTTCGAACCGGTGCTGATTCCGTATATTCCCGCTTTTCAACCTGACGGAATTGCAACCATCGACGTATCCCTCGCGAAACGGTGGGGGGTATCCCCCGAGGTTGACGTTGGGCGTTGTGTGCTGGGTACGGCAGCCCCACAAGGCCAGGACGAGACAGAGCACGGTAACCGTCCGGCTCTTCCTTCCGCGTTCAGTTGCGGGCACGGGCGCTTGCGGGCTACGAGGTCAAGCGCAGTCGCGGCTTGTTGACAGTCCATTGCCGTCGTCGAGACGCAGACCGTACGCGCCTTAATGTCCGCGAGACCGGGCTGAAGCCTTGGGTACGGCTGCGTTGGGCCGGACGGCAGACAGCCAACGGGTTACTCGTCAACGGACTTCGCTTTGCGCGGCCAAGGCAAGGAGGGCCGGAAAAAAGGGGTGCCCGACAAGGGAGGAAATCGGACACCCCATGGATAACCTGTCTTTCCGATAAAAGTCGCCGTACTAGGTAGTCGCGCACTCCCTACCTGCTGGTGGCTTGGTGTAACGACGGCTCGTGTTCAAGGCCGGCTGCGGAACAAAGCTCAATCATGTGTCCTTAGACTGTCCTCTGAGCGCGCGACAGGTTTTTCCCGACTGACGATCCCCGTCTGCATCCGCCATCCTGCGCGCCCAGACTGCAAAATTCCCTGCCGCAGTCTGTCCTATCCAACCGTAATGATCGATCCGTTAATCAGGCGCACCTTCTCGCCTACCGAGAAAGGCGGGCGCTGGTGCTCAAAGATCGTGCGGAAGCTGCCATCCTCCATCCTGACGCGAACGATATAGCTGGCCAGATCCCCCGGTTCTTGGTTGCCGAGCACGAGCGCGTCGCCGGTGCCTGCGACGATCGCGGAACGACGATTCTGGACGCTTTTGATCAGGGAGCCGGCGGCGACCCCTCCCCCGAGGGCGCCGTTTTCTGCTGCCGCTGCCTGCGCCCGAGGCTCGATCGAGTGAACAACGCCGCAGGTCATGCATTCCTCCTGCGCATGGCTGATTCGTTGTCCCGGACGGTACTTGAACGGCTTCGTTGAGGGGACCGGGTCGGCGCCGGAGCGGCGGGTGAGGCCTGCATAGCTCGCCTCGTACTGTGCTGGGACGGCTGCCGAAATCTGTCCAGGCGCTGCGATTGCGACCGGCATGACCAAGCCGAATCCTCCCTGGCTAACCGGGAGATGTCCGGTGATCGCGGCGATTCCAATGCCGCCAAACGTCGCAACCGACAAGATGGCGCCAAGCACCAGCGGATAATAGACGGGATTTCGATTGTTATTCATAGACATGCGTCTGCTTGACTGTTCCTGGTATGTGCCAATGGTCAATTGATCTTGCCAACCTAGGAAGGCAGAAAAGCAAACGCAGTGCCAGAAACTTTATTGTTGTTACCTCAGAACGTTACCTGAGTTTCCTCGAGAACGTATCAACTAATCTCTGTAGCCGCAAAACGACGAAACCTGTATTCTTTCGCGTAACTCAATGATTTCACTAACTTACACCCTGTCGCTGTTTGAAGACAGGTGTCCGGATTGTCTGGGGGGGGGGCTTACAGCGCCTTAAACAACTTGGGATCCAGATGATGGCGCTGCAACAGTTTGTAAAATTCTGTACGGTTGCGCTTTGCCAGCCGCGCGGCTTGCGTCACGTTTCCACCAGTCATCTTCAATAGTTTGGCGAGATACTCGCGTTCGAATTCGCTGCGAGCGGCCTCGAAAGAGGCAAGTTCCGCAGTCGTCTTGCCTCGGATTGCGCTTTCCACGAGTGCCGGCGGGATGATCGGCGTCGTTGCCAGTGCGACCGCCTGCTCGATCACATTGTAGAGCTCGCGTACATTCCCCGGCCAGGGAGAGCGAACCAGAATTTCAATGGCATCCGCGGTAAAACCGTTCAGCAGCTTGTCGTACTTCGCCGACAAAACCTTGAGGAAGTGCATTGCCAACATGGGAATGTCCTCGCGCCGCTCCGAAAGCGGCGGCAATGCAAACGATACGACGTTGAGGCGGTAATAGAGATCTTCCCTGAATGCGCCTGCACGGATCGCGTCTTCGAGATTGCGATGCGTCGCGGAGATGATGCGCACGTTGACGGGAATGGTCTGCGTCGATCCAATCGGGCGGATCTCTCGCTCCTGGAGCACTCTCAGCAACTTCACCTGCAGTGGCAGCGGCATATCCCCAATCTCGTCGAGGAATACTGTGCCTCCGTCGGCGGACTGGAACAGGCCCTTATAGTCCCTGGCCGCCCCGGTAAAGGAGCCCTTCATGTGACCGAACAGCTCTGATTCAAGCAGTTGTTCAGGTATTGCGCTGCAGTTCACGGCAACAAACGGACGCAAGGCTCGCGGACTCGCGTTGTGAATCGCGCGCGCGAGCATCTCTTTCCCGGTGCCGCTTTCCCCGCGGACCAGCACGCTGGCGTCTCCGACCGCCACCAGCCGCGCCTTGCCGAGAATGCTCTCCATCACCGGACTCTGCGTGATGATCTCGGCCCGCCAAGCGCGATCCTGTTCGCCAGGTTCTTCCTTCGCGCCGGAAACGCTCGCGGCCCGCTCCACCTGCGCTAGCAGTTCCCTACTGTCAAACGGCTTCGTCAGGTAGCCGAATACGCCACGCTGGGTCGCCGCTACGGCGTCTGGAATAGTGCCGTGAGCGGTCAGAATGATTACTGGCAGGGTGGGGTGCGTCTTCCGGATATTCTCGAACACCGCCATGCCGTCCATCCCACCCATCCTTAGATCGGTTATCACGACAAGGGGCACGGATACTGCAAGTCGCGCGAGCGCGCGCTCGCCGCTATCCGCGCTTTCAACGGCGTAGCCGGCACCTTCAAGCCGGAAGGTGAGCAGCCGGAGCAGGTCGGGATCGTCATCCACGATCAGGATTCTTCGCTTGTTCGTCATCTCTTTCTGGGCTGCGTCGATTGTTCACGTTCGATCATCTTCATCTCCATCTCCAGCAATGCCTCCAGCTTCTGCTGCAGCGCCTCTGAACGGCGTTGTTCGTCCCGGAGCTTTGCCGACTGGGACTGGAAGGCTTCTTCCGCGCGCTTCACGGCGACATTATAAGTCTGCAAAATGTTTTCTTGCGCCCGATGTGCACGTGCGTATGGGCTGTCGTCCGCCAGCAGTTCTCTCAACAATGCCAGGGCAGCCGCGTCGTCACGATTTGGTGCGCCCGGGTGCGACAACAGCAGAGCGAGCTGAATCCTTTTCGCATGACCAGGTTCGTCTGTGTACGCCCTTCGGATACGATCGTACTCCTGCGCTAACTCGGCTGCTTTCAGTTGTGTCAAGCTGACGTGGTAGGCCAAGAGTCGATCAACCTCTTTGGGTGCCGAGTAGTCTGTCGCGGGCCACGATCGACCGAAAGGGCCCCCGCCCGCGCAGCCGACGAGTAGTGCAATCGAAAATATTGAGGCAGCGAGCTTCACGCCGCGATTTCCATCTGCCGACTGGGAAGCACGATTCGCAGATGCGCTCCCGGGTTGCCATCCTCGATGACCTCCGCTGTGCCGCGGTGGGCGAGGACAAACTCGCGCACGATCGCAAGGCCGAGCCCGGTACCTTTAACCGGGCCGGAATGCTGTGTCGTGCTCTGATAAAAGGGTTCGAATACCCTGACCCGGTCGACTGGGGGGATCCCCGGACCGTCATCCATGATATCGACCACCACATCGGCGCCTCGTCTTCGCAACTGGACGCGAATCGTTCCACCCATCGGAGAATACTTGATCGCATTGGAAAGCAGGTTGTCCACGATGGCTTCGATCTTTTTCTCATCGGCTTCCATGTCGAGATCAAAGCCGGACACGCTGAGGCTGAGATTCTTCGCGCGCATCGCGAGCGAGTGTTGCTGACCGATTCGGGAAACAAGCGCGCGCAGATTGAATCGTGAGAGCGTCAGAGCGGCAGTCTGGAACTGCGCCGTATGATAGTTAAGAAGGTCTTCGATCAGCCGCTGGAGCCTGAGCGTGTTCTGCTTGAGAATCTGCGCGATCTCAAGTTGGCCGGCCGTCATTTTGCCGGTAACTTCGTCAGCGAGCAGTTCTACGCCCTCCCTAAGTGCGGTAAGCGGAGTCTTGAGTTCGTGGGAAACGTGCCGGAGAAAGCGCGACTTCTGCTCCTCCAGGTCGACCAGGCGAAGTCGCAACCAATCGAGCTGTCGGCCCAGCGACTCGAGGTCCGCTGGGCCTTCCACCCTGATCTTCGAGTCGAACTCTCCCTCGCCGAGCTGCTGAATGGCGGTTTCGATCTGGCTGATGGGACGCCGGATCAGGAGCGTTGCGCCGACCACCAGAACCAGAGCCACGGGCAGGAGCGCAAGCATTTGCCAGAAGATCAGCCTCTGGGTCTCGCCGGCCATGCGCTGTACGGTATCCACTTCCCGGTCGACCAGCAGTTCTCCTTGGTTATCAAGGTCCTTCGCGCTATGCGACAACCCGGCAAACGCATTGGCGACTTGAGTAGCAAGGGCCTGATCGACGCTTGCCTGACCGACCCTGAGGTAAAGCGCACGCTCGCTGGCAACCAGCCGATCAAGGGTTTGCCGATGCGACTCTTCAAGAGGAAACGCCGCAAGCGTCTGCGCGGTTTCAAGAAAGCGCTCATGGGCCAACGCATAGGTCTGCAACGCTGTGGGCTCGCCCACGATCGCGAACTGCCGGACGCTACGTTCCATCGCGGTGACGTGTTCTAGGAGCATCCGCGTGGTCTGGGTTGCACGAACGGCCTGGTAAAGGGTCTGCTGGCTGTGATCCGCGAGGCGAGTGATCTGATACGCGTTGTACAGGAGGGCAAGAATGAGCGGAAGCACTGCCAGGGCAAAGCCCGACAGAATCAGCTTTAGAAACGACCGTGGGTAATACAGCTGCATGCCTGCATGCCCTTATGGGGGACCCGGATTGCTGACCGCATGTTAATCGAAGCGACAGGCCGATTGGGCTTCAGGCAGTAAGTTCCGCGGATACCTCACCTAAGTCCCCGAAATCCGCGCGAATCCGGTCGCCCGGCGCGATCCCGAACGGGGCGACGCATGTACCGGTCGTTACGATGTCGCCGCCGCGCAGCCCGTCTGCGAACGTACGCAGTTCATTGGCGATCCACGTAAGGGCCAGTGCCGGGTCATCCAGTACATTGGCCCCGCTTCCATCTCGTGCCTGCGAGTTATTGCGGAAGGCCTTCACGCGATGTTTCGCAAGACTGCGGTCTCGCCACGAAACGGACGCCGGCGGGCCGAGCACGAACCAGCAGGCACACGCGTTGTCGGCAATCAGTTGCGGTGCCCCGACTTTGACGAACTCAGAATACCTTGAATCGGGTATTTCGATTGCCGGGTGTATCGACTCCACAGCGTCGAGCACTTCGTCAAGCCGATATGCTCGTTCGCGCTTTGGAAGCGGTGCTTTCATTCGAAAAGCGAATTCTGCCTCGGCGACCTTCATACAGTTGTTCGCAATCGGGACTTGTGCGCCGCTGAACAAAACCCGTGCTGACAGCAGCCTTCCTGCGATAGGGCCGTCGACGCCGATGTGGGCCTGGCCCGCGGTACTGGTGGCAGCGATTTTCCAGCCAGACACACTCTGTCCGGAAAGCCGTGCGACGGCCGCCTGCACCGCATACCCGTCCGCCCGGTCACGTGGTTGTACAGCCTCGGGCAGGGACACGATCCGGGTGCCAGATCGCCAGTTGTCCCACAGCAATCGGGCAGCGTGTTCGGCTGCGGATTGATCCATTTTCAGATCCTCCATTCATTTTTTGGCTACTGTCCGGCTGCCTGCGGGCAGCCGAACCAGATTCTCAAGGGGCTCGCCGCGGGCCAGGTTGTCCAGATTGCGTGCGATAGCCCGGTTTCGCCGTTCCAGCAGCCCGTCAGTCCAGGCCGATGCATGCGGCGTCATTATCACGTTCTCGAGATTGGCGTACGGATACGCAGATGGCGCCGCGAGCGGCGTTTGCGGGTGCGGATACTGATACCAGGTATCCAGGATTGCTCCGCCTATCGTGCGGTTCCGGCACGCATCAAACAACGCCGCCTCGTCCACCAACGTGCCGCGGGCCACGTTAATGAGTACCGCGTTCGATCTCATTCGCGCAAGCTCCGGGGCGCCGATAAGCCCTGTTGTCGTCGCGTCGAGCGGTAATGCGAGAAGCAAAAAATCTGCGGCCTCAAGCACGCGCCCGAGGTCTTCCATCGACCATACCTCGTCGACCAGGCCGTCGCCCTTGTCCCGACGTCGGCTGCATGCTCTGACCGTCATTCCGAAGGCCTTGGCCCGGCGCGCGCATTCCCTTCCAATGCGGCCGTAGCCGACGATCCCGAGCGTTCGTCCCAGCAGTTCGCCATGAGTTGGCCCGCTTAGGTAGGAGCCCCACCAGCTGTTCCGCCGCAAGGCGGCATCGAGGGCGGGAAGTCGGATGACCCAAGTGAGCATCCCTGCCATGACGTACTCGGCAATCCCGTACTCATGGCCGTAGACATTGCAGATAGCTGCCTGCGCCGGAACCGCTTCAGGATCGATACCGTCAAGGCCTGCTCCGGGCAGCTGCAGCAGCCTGACGCGTGGTGCAGACGGCATACCCCGGTTCCAGCTCATTGACACGACGGCATCGGCATGGCGAAGGCCTGCCTCGAGTGCACGAGGGTCGTCGAAGTCAACCGCGTCAATCTCCCAGCGCGTGGTGAGCAGGCGCGGGATCAGGGCAAACCGGCCGTCGTTTTCGGACTCTCGGATTACAAGCCTCAGGGCGGCACTCACGGCGATCAGATCCTCCCTTGGTGCGGGTGGGCAGGCAACGCGGGCGCCGTCAAGCGTCGGTAACTTCCATCCTGCGGCTCTCTCGGTATGTAAGGCCGGCCCAGGATCTTCGGCCTTGCCCGCGAGCTTGTAGCGCTCGTATTGACGCGTTGGCTACAAAGATTTCTGGTGCCGGGAAAGGGAATCGAACCCTTACGGTGTTTCCACCGGCGGATTTTGAGTCCGCTGCGTCTACCAGTTCCGCCATCCCGGCCACTACCGGTTTCGCCCTGTCCGGAACTCCAACACGCGAAACGCCCCTCATCGGTGAACCAATACAGCGGGCGTCAACCCGCGAGCCCCCGGGGCGGTCGAGGCGTCCGGCCGGAAGCGCGCGCAATTATCCATGAAAGCCTGACAGCGCAGCAACCGGGAACGTGAAGGTGCCGTGGCTATAATGCGCGCAGTGCGCGTCGATGAATTTGACTACGAACTGCCCTCCGAGCTGATCGCCCAACGACCGGGCCGCGTGCGAAGCGAAAGCCGGCTGCTGTACCTGAACGGTCGCACGGGCGAATTCAAGGACGGCCGGTTTTCCGCTCTGCCCGAGTTTCTTCGTCCGGGCGATGTCGTCGTATTCAATGACACCCGGGTCATTAACGCGAGGTTGTTCGGAGTGAAGGACACCGGGGGCCGGGTTGAAGTGCTGGTCGAACGCATGCAGGGGCCGCGGACCGCCGTTGCGATGGTCCGTGCAAGCCACCCGCCAAGGGCAGGGCAACAAATCCGGTTTGGCGCGGCAATCAGTGCCAGGGTCAAAGCACGAGACGACGACCTGTTTGTGTTGGAGTTCAACCAGGAAGTTGCTCCGGTCCTCGAACAACACGGCGAGTTGCCCTTGCCCCCGTATATCGAGCGGCATGCAGAGCCAGTCGACCGGGAACGCTATCAGACCGTGTATGCGCGCGTGCCGGGAGCGGTGGCTGCACCCACTGCCGGACTGCACTTCGACGATACCATGCTGGTTGCGTTGACGGCTGCCGGTATCGCCAGTGCGTACGTGACGTTGCACGTCGGAGCCGGAACTTTTCAGCCTGTGCGGACCGATACGGTCGAGGCACACCGGATGCATTCGGAGCGTTACTCGGTACCTCAGGTTACGGTTGACGCTATCACCGCCGCGAGGGCTGCGGGCGGCCGAGTAGTTGCGGTCGGCACCACCAGCCTCAGGGCGCTTGAATCGGCCGCATTGGAGGGCGACTTAAGACCCGGCGAATCAGAGACTCGCCTGTTCGTGCGTCCGGGCTACCGTTTCAGGGTGGTCGATCTGCTACTTACGAACTTTCACCTGCCGCGATCGACGCTGCTCATGCTGGTCTCGGCTTTTGGCGGCACGGAGAACATTCGCCGTGCGTACCGCCACGCGATAAACCAGCGATATCGCTTTTTCAGCTACGGCGATGCCATGCTGATCGAGCGGGCAGCCGGGGAAGAGTGAGTATGCATTTCGAGGTGCTGGCAACCCACGGTGCTGCCCGACGCGGGCGACTCAAACTTGCTCACGGCACGGTTGAAACGCCGGTCTTCATGCCGGTGGGTACTTACGGCGCCGTCAAAGCAATCCGGCCGTCGGATCTTGAGGCGCTTGGCGCCGAGATCGTTCTTGGCAATACGTTTCACCTCTGGCTTCGACCGGGGCTTCAGGTCGTTTCGGCCCACGGGGGGTTGCACCGCTTCATGAACTGGCAGCGACCGATCCTTACGGACTCGGGCGGGTTTCAGGTCTTCAGCCTGGGCGAGTTGCGCCGGATCAGCGAGGCGGGCGTGACCTTTCGCTCGCCGATCGACGGCTCCCCCTGCTTTCTGTCGCCGGAAGAGTCAATGCGCATCCAGCGTGTGCTTGATTCGGATATCGCGATGGCCTTCGACGAGTGCACACTTTACCCGGCGCAGGAGAGCGAAGCCGCAGAGTCAATGCGCCTGTCCCTGCGTTGGGCGGCGCGCAGTCGGCAGGCTCATGGGGACAATCCGAACGCGCTGTTCGGAATCGTACAAGGTGGGATGTACGAGCACCTGAGGGATGAATCCCTGGATGCGCTTGTGAAGATGGAATTCGAGGGCTACGCGATCGGCGGTCTTTCCGTCGGTGAACCCAAGGAGGACATGCGCCGGATTCTCGCGCACACGGCGCCCCGACTGCCGGCAGGGCGGCCCAGGTACCTGATGGGTGTGGGCACGCCCGCGGATATCATCGCGGCAGTACGTGCCGGCATTGATATGTTCGACTGTGTTCTCCCGACCAGGAATGCACGCAACGGGTGGGTCTACACAAGGAAGGGCGTAGTCAAGCTTCGCAATGCGAAGCATCGGGACGATACCGGGCCATTGGACTGCGACTGCACATGTTACACATGCCGTGGATTCACCCGCGCCTATCTCCATCATCTTCAGCGATCCAACGAGATGCTTGGGGCACATTTGAACACCCTTCATAATCTTCATTTCTATCAGGACCTGATGAGCTCATTGAGGCGCTCCATAGAGGCCGGACAGACCGAAGCATTCGACCGGGAGTTCGGTTTCTGGGCTGCAGGCGCGTGCTAGAATGCCGCCGTTTCGTTCGAGACGGCGCTCGTCGATGGGCGTCGCCAGCAGGGTGGCGGCTCGCGCCGCCCTGACAACCGGAGGAGTTCCAGTGTTGATTTCTCTAGCCCACGCGCAGGCTAGTCCTGCGGCGCAACCGGGTATGGATCTGGTCGGCTTGCTGCCGCTGGTCCTTATGTTCGTACTGCTCTATTTCCTGCTCATCCGACCGCAGGCCAAGAGGGCAAAGGAGCACAGGGCGATGCTGCAGGCTCTGCAAAAGGGAGACGAGGTTGTGACCGCCGGAGGCACCCTTGGCAAGGTGACTCGTGTCGGTGACCAGTTCGTCTCCGTCGAGATCGCGCAGGGTGTCGAGGTCCAGGTACAGAAGCCTTCGGTGCAGACCCTGCTGCCGAAGGGAACGATCAAGAGCGCCTCCGAGGCCTGATCCGGGAACCGGATCCGGACTTGTCAGGGCGGGGCGATCAGCGGGAAGCAGGCTGCCAAGCACATGAACCGATATCCACTATGGAAGTACCTGATCATCGCAGTCGCGCTGGTCGTCGGTTTTGTCTACACGGTGCCCAACTTTTTCGGGGAGGCACCGGCCGTGCAGATTTCTCCGGCGCGCGCGACCGCCGCAATCGATGAAGGACTGCTTGCGCGACTCGAGGCAGCGCTTGGCGCCGCCAACATCGCTCCGGACGCGCTTTATCTCGAGCCTGGCAGTATCAAGGTGAGGTTCGGCAGTACTGACACGCAACTGCGTGCAAAAGACATTCTGCAGCGAGAAGTCGGTAACGACTATGTCGTTGCCTTGAACCTACTGTCGAACTCCCCGCGCTGGCTCGCAGAGATCGGTGCATTGCCGATGTATCTCGGATTGGATCTGCGGGGTGGGGTGCATTTCCTGCTGCAGGTCGACATGGACGCTGCGCTTACCAAGGCGGCCGATCGTTACGTCCAGGATGTGCGCCAAGTGCTTCGCGCCAAAGATGTGCGCTATTCCGGACTGGTGCGTAGCGGAAAGACCGTCCAAGTCCGCTTCCGGGACGCTGAAACCCGAGACGAGGCTGTCCGCATCCTGGACCGCGAGGTTCCCGACCTGGCCCTGCGGTCGGAGGATTCCGGCGGGGAAGCCCGTATCGTGGGATCTCTTACACCCGAGGTGGAGAAGCGCATACAGGATTTCGCTCTTCAGCAGAACATCACTACGCTGCGCAATCGGGTTAACGAACTGGGGGTCGCGGAGCCCATTGTCCAGCAGTCAGGTGCGGACCGTGTGGTAGTCCAGTTGCCGGGCGTACAGGACACTGCCAAGGCAAAGGAAATTCTCGGCCGGACAGCCAGCCTCGAGGTGCGTCTGGTCGACGAGGATAAGATGGATTCGGCCAGCCTCCAGTCGGCGATCGAGGGGCAGGTCCCGTTCGGCACCGAGCTCTTGTACGACCGGGAGGGGGTGCCATACCTACTAAAGCGCGAAGTTATCCTGACCGGTGATCGCATTTCTGATGCGCAACCGGGTTTCGATGGACAGACTGGAGAGCCGGCCGTACACCTTACGCTGGACGGTCGAGGGGCGACACTCTTTCAGCAGACAACGCGCGAGAACGTCGGTCGGCGCATAGCGATGGTGCTAGTCGAGCGCGGCAAGGGCGAAATCGTGACGGCGCCGGTCGTGCGGCAGGAGATCGGCGGCGGACGCGTGCAGATCAGTGGCCGCATGACGACTACCGAGGCGAGAGACGTGGCACTGCTGCTTCGTGCGGGAGCATTGGCTGCGCCTATGGAAATTGTTGAGGAACGCACGGTCGGGCCAAGCCTTGGTGCGGACAATATTCGCCGCGGATTCCAATCGACGTGGATCGGCTTTGCTGCGCTCTCGCTCTTCATCGCGGTGTATTACAGCGCGTTCGGTATCGTTTCCGTGATCGCGCTCGCGGCGAACCTCATGTTGCTGATTGCCCTGCTGTCCATGTTGCAGGCGACGCTGACGCTGCCCGGCTTCGCCGCAATCGCGCTGACGCTGGGTATGGCCATTGATGCTAACGTGCTGATAAACGAGCGCATTCGGGAAGAGATTCGAAACGGCACAACACCACAGGCGGCAATATCTGCTGGCTATGAACGGGCGTGGGCAACGATCCTTGACTCGAACATAACAACACTGATTGCCGGTATCGCCTTGTTTAGCTTCGGTTCCGGTCCGGTGCGTGGCTTCGCGGTGGTCCACTGCCTAGGCATCCTCACGTCGATGTTCAGCGCAGTTTTCGTGTCGCGAGGCATCGTGAATTTCATGTTTGGCAGCCGGCGCAAGATCGAGCACCTGCCTATCGGCGATACCGATTGGTACAAACGGCAGCCTGCTTCCTGACAGGCCGGCCGACGCGAGGGTTCAGCTATGGAGTTCTTCCACATCCGCAAAGATATCCCGTTCATGCGCTATGCGCTGTTGTTCAACGTGATATCAGTCATTACTTTCCTGCTTGCGGTCGGTGCCTTGTACTTCAAGGGCTTGCATCTCGGAGTCGAGTTCACCGGCGGAACGGTGATGGAAGTTAACTATGGGCACGAGGCAGAGATCTCAAAGATTCGCGGCGCCCTGGAACGAATCGGGTTGCCCGACGCCGTAGTTCAAAGCTTCGGCAGCTCACGTACCGTGCTGATCCGCCTTCCGGTAAAGCCGGATGTCACGGGTGCGCAGCTCTCCGAGAGAGTGATCGCGGCATTGCGGGCGGACGATTCGACCGTGGAATTGCGCAGGGTTGATTTCGTGGGCTCGCAAGTGGGGCAGGAACTGGTTGAAAACGGCGCTCTAGCACTGCTGCTGGTATCGATCGGTATCGTCGCGTATCTGGCGCTTCGTTTCGAGTGGAAGTTCGGTGTGTCGGCCATTATTGCAAACTTGCATGACGTAATCATCATTCTCGGTTTCTTTGCTTTTTTTCAGTGGGAGTTCTCGCTTCCCGTGTTGGCGGCCGTTCTTGCGGTACTCGGATACTCGGTGAACGAATCGGTGGTCGTGTTCGATCGGATTCGGGAGAACTTCAGGAAGATGCGCAAGGCGACCGTTCCTGAGGTGATTAATAACGCGATTACCAGGACGATGTCACGGACAATCATCACCCACGGTAGCACTCAGATAATGGTGCTGGCGATTCTTATTTTTGGGGGTGATACGCTATTCTATTTTGCGCTGGCACTGACGATCGGCATTTTGTTTGGCATCTACTCTTCAGTCTTTGTGGCAAGCCCGCTGGTACTATGGCTCGGCGTCTCCCGCGAGGACTTGGTAAAGCCCGAGAAGAAATCCGAAGAGGCTGTAGTCTAGTCGTGGTTGTCTAGCCGACGGTTGCCCACCGGATGCCGCCGGCGTGAATGGGCCGGTTCGGGCTGACGCAGAGTTGGTATTAAGGACGCTTCCAGGCACCCGGTGTCCCTGGGTCGGTTTGGTTGCTTCGCCGGTGAGCAAGCTGTCACGCGGGGCCGACTAAGACCTCCTTACGGCGGGTCGTTCGGCTGTTACGGTCAGTTCCGTTGGCGGCGGCAACGGGCTTGAAAAGCCCGGCAAGCACTTCTCAGACGGCCCTCTCAGACGTCGCGCGCGAGTTCTTCCGCCTTGCCTATGTAGGAGGACGGCGTGAGATCCAGCAGGCGTCGCTTTTCCTGATCAGGGAGGGCCAGATCGCGAATGAATGCATGCAGCGTAGCGCGGTCGACGCCGGAGCGGCCGTGCGTAAGTGCTTTCAGCTGCTCATACGCATCATCGATACCGAAGCGCTTCATCACCGTTTGGATGGGTTCGGCTAAAACCTCCCAGTTGGAATCCAAGTCGTGGACGAGGCGCTTCGCGTCGGCTTCCAGCTTGCCCAGCCCGCGAACGCAGGCGTCATAGGCGAGCAGGGCGTAGCCGAGCGCGACTCCCATGTTGCGCAGTACGGTCGAATCTGTCAGGTCCCGTTGCCAACGCGAAATCGGCAGTTTGGCAGAGAGATGCTGAAGCAGGGCATTCGACAGACCCAGGTTGCCTTCTGAGTTCTCGAAGTCGATCGGGTTAACCTTGTGGGGCATGGTCGAGGAACCGATCTCGCCTTCTTTCAAGCGCTGTTTGAAGTAACCAAGCGAGATGTACCCCCATACATCCCGGTTCAGGTCGATCAGGATTGCATTAAGGCGTGCATAGGCGTCGAACAGCTCTGCCATGCCGTCGTGAGGCTCGATCTGAGTAGTGTAGGGGTTAAACTCCAAACCCATACTTTCGATGAATCCGCGCGCGAATGCCTGCCAGTCAAAATCTGGGTAGGCGGCGATGTGGGCGTTGTAATTGCCGACGGCGCCATTGATCTTTGCCGGCAAACTTACCCGAGCAATCTTTTGACGCTGGCGACGCAGCCTCGCGGCGAAATTGGCGATCTCCTTCCCCAGCGTTGTGGGGCTGGCCGGCTGGCCGTGGGTCCGCGACAGCATCGGAAGGCTCGCATATCGGCGCGCGATCCCGGACAGCTCATCTGTCAATGCATCAATTGCGGGGAGAAGGATCTTGTCGCGTGATTCGCGAAGCATTAGCGCATGACAAATGTTGTTGATGTCTTCCGAGGTGCATGCGAAATGCACGTACCGAGCGACCCGCGCGCCATGCTCGTCCGTGCCAAGCCGTTCCCGAAGCCAGTACTCTATGGCTTTGACGTCGTGATTGGTGCGAGTCTCGATAGCCTTGATCTGTTCTGCGTCCGCAATGGAAAAATCGCGGATTAATTGCCCGAGCGTACTCTGGGTGACGCCGGACATGGTTCCGATCTCGGCCAGCGCATCGGCGGCACAGAGGGCCTTGAGCCACTCGACCTCGACCATGACTCGAAGCCGAATGAGGCCGAACTCGCTGAAATACTCCGACAGGGCGGAGACTTTGCTCTGATAACGCCCGTCCAGTGGGGACAGTGCAGTCAGGCGCGTGAGCGTCATTGGCTAGGGCAGTGTGCTTACAGAACCGCGGGGAGTTTATCACGGAGAACCAATAACGCTGACACTTGCCGCGACGGCTGCCTGATATTCGATCTACGGTCGTCGGACAGCAACCGCGCACCGCCATGATTGAGGAGCAGTGCTTCGTTGCGCGGAAGCGCCGCGGCAATCGGCTAGCCGGGGTGGGCGGTAACCGTCCCAGTCGCGTTAGCGGACGGCGAAGAGCGGTCGGATTCATCTAGCGAGCGCTCTATGATGCCGCCGCCGAGGCACACTTGGGACTCGTAGAGGACCAGCGACTGGCCCGGTGTAACGGCCCATTGCGGTTCGGCGAAGCGAACTTCGCAACGCTCCATGTCGGCGTGTTCGACCTCACAGGGCGCGTCCTTCTGCCGGTAGCGAGTCTTCGCCCCGAATACCCAGTGTGCATGAGGTGGCCGTCCGCCGATCCAAGAGACATCGGCGGCAATCAGCGCTGGGGAGAGAAGCCTGTTGTGGTCATGTCCCTGCACGACGATCAAGCGATTGCGCTGAAGGTCCTTGTCCACAACGTACCAGGCGTCACCCTGCCCGCCGATGCCGAGACCTTGGCGCTGGCCGATGGTGTAGAACATCATGCCCATGTGCCTGCCGAGCACGGCACCATGCTCGTCGACTATGTCTCCGGGCTCCGCAGGAAGAAACTTGTTCAGGAACTCGCGAAAGGGGCGCTCGCCGATGAAGCATATTCCTGTTGAATCGCGCTTGGCGTGATTAGGCAAGCCAAGATCTCGCGCAAGTGTGCGAATGTCCCGCTTGTACATGCCCCCCAGGGGAAACAGCGAGCGTGACAGCTGTCGCTGCGTGAGCCGGTAAAGGAAGTAGCTCTGATCCTTCGTGCCGTCCTCGGCTTTCAGAAGCTCGAACGCGCCATCATTTTCCCGGATCTGTGCATAGTGACCGGTCGCGATGCGCTCGGCGCCAAGCTTCAGCGCATGATCGAGAAAGGCCTTGAACTTGATCTCGGCATTGCACAGCACGTCGGGGTTGGGCGTGCGGCCTGCCTTGTACTCCGCCAGAAAGTTGTCGAAAACGCGCTGGCGGTATTCCTGGGTGAAGTTGACGGCCTCGATCTCGATCCCGAGCAAATCTGCCACGGAAACGGCATCGACCAAGTCCGTGCGGGCCGTGCAGAACTCGTCCTCGTCGTCCTCCCAGTTTTTCATGAAAAGGCCTACTACCTCGTAGCCTTGCTCCTTGAGTAACCACGCGGCGACCGAGGAATCAACGCCCCCGGACATGCCAACGACAACCTTTTTTTTGGTCATGTCGCCTAGAATTCCGTGCGAATCAGGTCGAGGGTATAGCGTTGCCCACGCAGGAAGTCCTCCATGCACCGACCCACGAGCGGGCTGCGGTGGCGGGCTTGGCTGTCGCGTACCTCCGCGGGCGACAGCCATACGGTTCGGATGATGTCGGCGTCCAGCCCAACGTCCTGCGGAAGTTCGTCTAGCCGGCCGGTAAAGGCGAATCTCACATAGTTGGGGCCGCGATTACGGTTGGCCCAGTGATAAACGCCCAGCAGATGCTGCGGGATGAATCGGTAAGCGGTCTCTTCCAGGGTTTCCCGGACAACTGCCTCAAGAAGCGTTTCGCGCGGCTCAACGTGGCCTGCGGGCTGGTTGAGACGCAGTCCGTCCTGGGTGCGCTCTTCCACCATCAGGAACTTGCCGTTCCTTTCAACGACTGCCGCGACGGTGAGATGAGGCCTCTCGGACATGCTCAGACGAGTTTCGGGAACAGCGCAACGAGACCGCGGTATATGTACTCGATGGCGATTGCGGCAATGATTAAGCCCATGATGCGCGTAATGATGTTCATGCCGGTGCGTCCGAGCCGACGCAAGAGCGGCTCGGCGGCACTAAGCGCGAGCCAGACGATGCCCGCGATGGCGGCCGCGGGCAGGAGCAGCAGAAGTTGTCCCAGCAGCCCGGGGGACTCGTGTGTCTCGATAATCAGGGTGGTGATCGCTCCAGGCCCTGCGAGCAGCGGTACCGCCAGCGGTACTATGGCAACGCCTTCGCGTTCGGTGGCCTCCATGGCCTCGTCTGGATTCTGGCGGATCCAGCTCCCCTTTGCCTGCAACATGGAAACCGCGAGCATCAGGAACAGAATCCCGCCGCCGATCATAAAAGAGGCGATGCTTATCCCGAAAAAGCCAAGCATCTGAGCCCCGCCCAGAATGGCGGCTGCAAGCACCATGAAAACTGTCAGTGAGACGACTCGGGCGACCCTGCGCCGCTCGGCGTTTGACAGCCCGTCGGTCGCAGCCAGAAAGACAGGAATTGACGCAACTGGATCGACAATTGCGATCAGAGTTACCGTGAGCTTGAGCAGTTCGCCCCAGACGGTGGCATCCATCAGTTGCTATCAAATGACAAAGGCAGGGACGAGTCCCTGCCTTGCCGGATGGTAAACGACGCGGACTTAGTGTTTTGCGTCTTCTGTTTGCCCTTCGTGCTGACTGGAGTCCTGTTGATTTGCACCTTTGCTGGGGGCGACCTTGGCACCGGACATTGCCGCGCCCGATGCACCAGTATTCGGCGCGATGCCGGCAAACAGGGGGCCGGAAGCCATTGCAAGACCCACTATCAATGCGAAAAGTGACTTTTTCACGCCTGTACTCCTGTCTAGATTGGCCTTTTTCTCGGCGGCGGCAGGATAAGCCCTGCTCGTCGCCGAGTCAAACGCAGAATTCGGATGTCACCGCGCCCGGCCGGTAGCGCAGGCACTCGTGTTGCCGGCCGGAACGGCGGGCCTTGATCGGCAACTACCGATGCTCATGCGAAACCAAATAGTCATAGGCTGGAATTGTCAGGAATTCGGCAAACTCGTCGGCAAGCGTCAGCTGGGCGAACATCTTGGCGGCCTCCTCATACTTGCCCGCCGAAAAACCTTCTTCCCCCAGCATTTGCCGCACTTTTGCGAGCTCTTGCGGGACAAGCGACTCGAAAAGCTCTCGTGTGACTTTTCTTCCGTCGTCCAGCACGCCGCGCCGTGAACGGATCCAGTGCCAGATCTGTGCCCTGGAAATCTCGGCGGTTGCTGCGTCCTCCATGAGGTTGAAGATCGGCACACAACCAGTACCGGCGAGCCAGGCGCCCATGTACTGGATACCAATGTTGATGTTGGCGCGGAGGCCGGCCTCCGTAATAGGCCCTTTCGGTTGAAAATCGAGAAGATCCTTGGCGGTCACCTGAATGTCGTTGCGCAGTTTGCCGATCTGGTTGGGAGTCTTCATCACCCGGTCAAATACCTCTCGCGCGACCGGCACCAGGCCGGGGTGGGCCACCCAAGTACCATCGTGCCCGTCTTTTGCTTCACGCTCCTTGTCCGATTTCACCTTGTCCACTGCGGTGCGATTCGCCGCCTCGTCGTTCTTTATGGGAATCTGAGCGGCCATTCCCCCCATGGCAAAGGCCTTCCGCCGATGGCAGGTTTTGATGAGCAATAGCGAGTACGCGCGCATGAACGGGCTGGTCATCGTTACGAGGTTACGGTCAGCCAGAACGAAGTCTTTTTGATTTCTGAACTTCTTTATGCAGCTGAAGATGTAATCCCAGCGTCCGCAATTCAGGCCTGCCGAATGATCGCGAAGCTCATAGAGAATCTCGTCCATCTCGAAGCTTGCCAGGATGGTCTCTATCAGCACGGTAGCCTTGACCGTTCCTTTCGGCAACTGGAGCGTCTCCTGGCTGTGCACGAAGACGTCGTTCCACAGTCGCGCTTCGAGGTGTGATTCCATCTTGGGAAGATAAAGATAAACACCGGACGACTGCCGCACACGCTCTTTCGCGTTGTGGAAAAAGTACAGTCCGAAGTCGAACAGTGCACCGGACATCGCCGTGTCGTCTACGGTGACATGCCGCTCATCAAGATGCCATCCGCGGGGACGCACCATGAGCGTGGCAGTCGTCTCCTTGAGCTTGTAGTGTTTTCCGTCGGAGCTGGTGAACGCGATCGCCTTCCTGACGGCGTCACGCATGTTGATCTGTCCCTGAACCTGATTATCCCAGGTCGGGGTATTGGAATCCTCGAAGTCAGCCATGTAGACACTGGCGCCCGAATTGAGCGCGTTGATCACCATCTTGCGGTCGGTGGGGCCAGTGATCTCGACCCGGCGATCCTGAAGATCGGCCGGAACGGGCGCGACCTGCCATTCGGCGGCTCGCACGTCCCGGGTCTCCGGGAGAAAATCCGGGAGCTTCCCGGCGTCCAGTTCACGCTGCCGTTGTGCGCGGCGCTGAAGCAGTTCGAGCCGGCGGGTGTTGAACTTGCGATGCAGGCCGGCGAGAAAAGCAAGCGCGTCCGGCGTGAGAATCTGCGCGTATTCGGGCGTAAATTGCCCGGTGACATTCATGCCCGTTGGTGCGGCGTACTGGGACATCTATCCTCCGGCGACGTGTTTTTGGATCGTGAAAACGGTTTTTACGTATCGTCGGATTATAGCGCCGCGCGCCGGGTGGGCGGCGCGCGGCGCAGCTGCGGGCGTTACACGAATTGTTCCTCTTCGGTTGAGCCGGAGAGCGCGGTCACCGATGACTGTCCAGCCTGTACAACCTGCATCACTTCATCGAAGTAACCGGTTCCCACTTCGCGCTGATGCTTTGTGGCCGTGTAGCCAAGCGCTTCGGCTGCAAACTCGGCTTGCTGAAGCTTGACGTAGGCAGTCATGTTTTCTCGCGCATACCCTCGCGCCAATTCGAACATTGAGTAGTTCAGCGCGTGGAATCCCGCGAGCGTGATGAACTGGAACTTGTAGCCCATGGCGCCCAGTTCTCTCTGGAATTTGCCGATCGTCGCATCGTCGAGGTTCTTCTTCCAGTTGAAAGACGGAGAGCAGTTGTATGCCAACATCTTTCCCGGAAACTCGCGATGAATCGCTTCTGAAAACTGCCGCGCGAATGAAAGATCCGGTTTCCCGGTTTCGCACCAGATCAAATCGGCATAGGGTGCGTAGGCAAGGCCGCGCGAAATGGCTTGTTGAATACCATTCATGACGCGGTAGTAGCCCTCGGGGGTGCGCTCGCCCGTGCAGAAGGGACGGTCGTTCTCGTCGATATCGGACGTCAACAGGTTGGCGGCCTCGGCATCGGTTCTGGCGAACAGTACTGTTGGCACGCCCATCACATCGGCGGCAAGCCGCGCCGCGACCAGTTTCTGAACCGCTTCCTGGGTCGGGACAAGGACCTTGCCGCCCATATGGCCGCACTTCTTGGCTGAGGCAAGCTGGTCTTCGAAGTGGACGCCCGCCGCGCCGGCCTCGATCATTGCTTTCATGAGTTCGAAGGCGTTCAGAACTCCACCGAAGCCGGCCTCCGCGTCCGCCACGATTGGCGCGAACCAGTCGATGTCGCGCTTGCCTTCTGCATGATGAATCTGGTCTGCGCGCATCAGGGTGTTGTTGATGCGGCGCACGACCGAAGGAACGCTGTTGGCCGGGTAGAGCGACTGATCTGGGTAGGTCTCACCTGCTAGGTTTGCATCGGCCGCAACCTGCCAGCCGGAGAGATAAATTGCCTTCAGCCCGGCGCGGACCTGCTGCATGGCCTGATTGCCGGTCAGTGCGCCCAAGGCGTTTACAAATGGTTCCTCATTGAGAAATCGCCATAGTTTCTCCGCTCCTCTCCGAGCGAGCGTGTGCTCGATTTGAAGGGACCCGCGCAGTCTGTAGACATCCTTCGCGGCGTATGGCCTGGTAATGCCGCGCCAGCGAGGACTCGAGGTCCACTCTTTGTTGATGCCGTCAATCTCCGAGTCTCGAATCATCAGTTGCTCCCTATGCGTGAATTGCCATTAAGACCAGTGTTTGTGCCGGCAAAATAACCTCCGGCCGCCCGCCCCTGCGCCGCGGGGTGGGGGGCGGCAAGGGTTCGGGCTTTACGGGGAAGTCCCGTGACTAGGGGAGCCAGATTAAGTGTTCTGGCGCGCCCCGCAGGCCTGCCTATGGGCAGTGCCTCGGGAGCTCGTCGGGGACGCCTGGTTCAGCCATCCTGAAGAGCAGTGGACAAGACCTTAATGCAGAACTTAGTGCGTCGCAACAATGACATGTCAACTGTGCATAACCATGCAAATCACAGCGTTAACAAGGCGTCGCCTAGTAATTTTTGCAATGCGCAATCGCATTTCAATCCGTTGCGACCGCCGTGGGGCAGGCTTGACGATCTGCCGGGCTGGGGCCCGTGAAGGCTTCGCGACGCCCTTCGAGTGGCTGGCGGTAGAATTGGACCTTTTTTAGACTGCACAGGCTGCAAAGGCGCCTGGTCGCATATCCAACTCACACCACTCTCACGACAACCGCCAACAATGTACAAACACATCAAAGTCCCGCAAAAGGGCGAAAAGATCGCGGTAAACAAGGATCAGACGCTGGCTGTGCCTGACCAGCCCATCATTCCCTACATCGAAGGAGACGGCACGGGGGTCGACATCAGCCCGGTCATGCTGAAGGTGGTCGACGCCGCTGTCGAAGCTGCGTACGGCGACAAGCGTCGGATCGCTTGGATGGAGATGTATGCGGGCGAAAAGTCCTGCAAGGTCTACGGTGAGAATGTCTGGTTGCCGGAGGAAACGCTCCAGGCGGCGAAGGACTTCGTAGTGTCGATCAAGGGGCCGCTGACGACGCCGGTGGGTGGCGGGATTCGCTCGATCAACGTCGCGCTGCGGCAGGAGCTTGATCTGTACGTTTGCTTACGGCCAGTGCGATACTTTCGCGGCGTCCCGAGCCCGCTCAAGCAACCGGAAAAGACTGACATGGTGATTTTTCGGGAGAACTCCGAAGACATATACGCGGGAATCGAGTGGCAGGCCGAGTCTGACGCTGCGAAGAAAGTGATCGAGTTCCTCACGAAGGAAATGGGTGTCCGGAAGATCCGCTTTCCGGCGTCCTCCGGAATTGGCATCAAGCCGGTCTCACGCGAGGGAACCGAACGGCTGGTGAGGAAAGCAATCTCCTACGCAGTTGCGAACAAGCGTCGATCGGTTACCCTCGTGCACAAGGGCAACATCATGAAGTTTACCGAGGGCGCGTTCAGGGACTGGGGGTACGCCCTGGCGAAGCGGGAATTTGGCGCGGAACTTCTCGATGGCGGCCCTTGGATGAAGCTGCCGAACGGCATTGTGATCAAGGACGTCATCGCGGATGCGTTTTTGCAGCAGATCCTGCTCAGGCCTGACGAGTACGATGTAATCGCTACACTCAACCTGAACGGAGACTACATCTCGGACGCTCTGGCCGCACAAGTAGGGGGGATCGGAATTGCCCCGGGCGCCAACATCTCCGACTCGGTCGCGATGTTCGAAGCGACCCATGGCACGGCGCCGAAATATGCCGGAAAGGACTATGTAAACCCTGGCTCGCTCGTTCTCTCGGCAGAAATGATGCTTCGCCACATGGGCTGGTTCGAGGCCGCTGACTTGATTCTGAAAGGCATGGAGGCAGCCATCGCCGACCGGGTCGTGACCTACGATTTCGCAAGGCTGATGGAGGGCGCGACCCAAGTGAGTTGTTCAGGGTTCGGGAAGGCAATGATCGAGCGCATGAAAGCCTGACCGGCTGGAGAGCGGGCACAAAAAGGCCCGCTCTCGTCAAGCGACAGCGGGCCAGTCTGATGGGTTTGTTGCCGGCGGTTCTGTCGACCGTCTCAGCTAGCGGCCTGTATGTTCGATGCCTGTTTGCCTTTGGGACCCTGGGTGACCTCGAACGACACCTTCTGGCCTTCTTTCAGTGTCTTGAAGCCGCTCATCTGAATTGCCGAAAAATGCGCAAACAGGTCCTCGCTGCCGTCATCGGGCGTAATGAAGCCGTAACCCTTGGCATCGTTAAACCACTTGACCGTACCAGTTGCCATAACCCCTTCCCTGACGAAAAATGCGGGCAAAAACCCGCCGATGCTGTTTGAGTTTCAAGTCCGCGTTATCGGGTAACCGGTACAGCAGTTTGCTTGAAGCCAAACACCCGACTGCTTTTTAGGTCATTCCCCTAGGGAAGTCAAGGCCGGCGAAACGCCCTAAAACCCGGTTCTGGCTCGGTTTTTGTGCCCCTGGGCCGGGGCGCGCCGTCCTCTGTCCGTACTTGTAATTTCTGCGGTTATCCGCACAATAATCCCCTGAATATGCGGCACGAACGGCGGTAATGGCGACAGGCACTCGCGACAACGCGCTCCTTGAGGTCCAGAAAAGCAAGGTCAAGCCTCCGCGTCTGTATAAAGTTCTGCTGTTGAACGACGATTACACGCCCATGGACTTCGTCGTAGCGGTACTGCAGCGTTTTTTTTCCATGAGTCGCGAACAGGCGACCCAGATAATGCTCAAAGTCCACAGGGAAGGGATGGGCGTGTGCGGAGTATTTCCCAAGGACGTGGCGGCGACGAAGGTGGAGCAGGTAACATCGTTCTCGCGGCAGCATCAGCATCCCCTGCAGTGTGTGATGGAAGAAACCTAGATGATTGCTCAGGAACTTGAAGTCAGCCTCCACATGGCGTTCATGGAGGCGCGGCAAAAGCGGCACGAGTTCATAACAGTCGAACACCTGCTGCTCGCCATGCTCGACAACCCGTCCGCTTCCGAAGTGCTGCGTGCATGTGGGGCAAACGTCGAGGAGTTGCGCAAGTTGCTGACCGATTTCATCAGCGAGCACACGCCCGTGGTCAGCGGAGAGGACGTCGACACCCAGCCTACACTGGGATTTCAGCGGGTGATTCAAAGGGCGATACTGCATGTGCAGTCCTCGGGCAAGAAAGAGGTGACGGGGGCGAACGTGCTGGTCGCCATCTTTGGCGAGAAGGATTCGCACGCGGTGTACTTCCTGCATCAGAAAGGCGTTACCCGCCTTGATGTCGTCAATTACATTTCCCATGGGATCACCAAGGTTCCTCAAGCGGCGCCGGCGAAGCCGCAGCAGGACACCGATAGCGACGGGGAGCAGGAACAGGGGGCAGGAGGCGCACTCGAGAGCTATACGATCAATCTCAACGCGCTTGCGATATCGGGAAAAATAGACCCGTTGATCGGTCGGGACCTGGAACTCGAGCGCGTCATACAGACCCTGTGCAGGCGCAGGAAAAACAATCCGTTGCTCGTCGGCGAGGCCGGGGTCGGGAAAACGGCTATCGCTGAAGGGCTCGCCCGCAGAATTATTGAAGGCTCCGTGCCGGAAATACTCTCGCGCTGCCAGGTGTACGCGCTGGACATGGGTGCGCTACTGGCTGGCACCAAGTATCGTGGGGATTTCGAGCAACGTCTGAAGGCTGTCCTAAAGCAGCTGACCGATAACCCGAATGCCATTCTCTTCATCGACGCGATTCATACGATGACCGGGGCTGGAGCCGCGTC
>CALJLA010000056.1 GCA_937983055.1 uncultured Pseudomonadota bacterium | reverse complement strand
CCGACGATCCCACCGCCCGCCTGGTGCGCGCCTGTGCCGACAACGACTGGGGCCTCTACCAGCTGCAGCCGGCGCAGGCCAGCCTCGAGGAGGTCTTCGTCGAGCTGACCCAACAGGATGTTATCGAGGCGCCGGCAGCGGGCGCGCGTACCGAGGAGGACATTACCCAATGACGCTGACCATTGCCGGCAAGGAACTTCGCACCTTGTTCGCATCACCGCTGGCCTGGGTCGTGCTGGCCTTCCTGCAGCTGGTGTTTGTGTGGATATTCCTTCACCGGATCGAGTATTTCCTTACGGTGCAGGGGCAGCTGGCGCGCGTTCCGAATGCGCCGGGGCTCACCGAAATCGCGGTAGTGCCGGTGTTCGGGGTAGCCTCCATCGTACTGCTGATGTCGGTACCGCTGCTCACCATGCGGCTGATCGCGGAAGAGCGTCGCAACCAGACCATCACGCTGCTGATCTCTGCGCCGGTATCGATGACGCAGATCATCCTTGGCAAGTTTCTCGCGATGCTCGCCTTCCTGGGCATCGTGTGCGCGCTCATCGTGCTGATGTCCCTTTCGCTGCTGCCGGGCGGCAGCCTGGATTTCGGCCTGCTTCTGGCGAATGTGATCGGCCTGCTGCTGCTTGCCGCCAGCTTTGCCGCCATCGGCCTTTTCGTGTCATGCCTGACCAACCATCCGGTGGTGGCGGCGGTGTTGTCGCTCGCGGTGTTCCTGGGGCTGTGGATCGTCAACATCGCGGCAGCAGACCCCGAAAGCGCGCTCAATCACGTGTCGCTTCTCGCACACTTTGAGCCGTTCATGAACGGCTCGGTTGCAGTGAAGAGCCTGGTGTATTTCGCGCTGCTGATCGCGGCATTTCTCATTCTCTCGGTTCGCCGGCTCGATGCCGACCGGTTGCGCGCATGAAGATCAATCCGAAACTCAGGTTGCAGATGCTGCTGCAGAACAGCGTGTTCGTGTTGCTGCTGGCGGCAATCGTCGCCGCCATCGGCTTTCTCACCCGCGACATCGGCACGCAGTGGGACCTTACCCAGAGCCAGCGCAATTCGCTGTCGCCGGCCTCGGTCGAGGTGCTCAAGCAGATGCAGGGGCCCGTGACCATCACCGCGTTCGCCACGAAGGCCGATGTCGAGGGCAACGTTCGCAACACCATTCAGCAGTTCATCGCGCCTTATCAGCGCGCGAAGCCGGATATCGAGCTTACCTTCGTCGACCCGCGTGAGGATCCCCGACGCGCGCGCGAAGCGGGTGTGCGTCTCGATGGCGAACTGGTGGTCGGCCATAATGGCCGCAGCGAGAACCTGACCAATCTGACCGAACAGGAGCTCACCAATCTGCTGGTGCGCCTGATGCGCTCATCGGAAAAACTGGTGATGTATCTCGAGGGGCACGGCGAAGGCACGCTGGAGGGCCGCGCCAACCACGATCTGGGCGAGTACGGCGGCCAGTTGCGCGCCAAGGGATTTCAGACCCGCGCGCTCAATCTGGCGCAGGCCCAGGATGTTCCCGACAACGCGGCGGTGCTGGTGATCGCCAGTCCGCGCGTCGATCTGCTGCCCGGCGAGGTCAATCGCATCAAGCGTTTCCTTGAGAAGGGCGGCAACTTGCTCTGGCTGATGGACTCCGAATCGCTGCGCGGCATGGCGCCGGTCGCCGAGTACCTGGGCCTGGACCTGGTCGATGGTGTCGTTCTCGACGCCCGCGCAGGCCAGCTCAACCTGCCGGCCGCCTTCGCGCTCGCGTCCGGCTACGGAGAGCATCCGGCGACGCGCGGCTCGACAATGACCAGCGTTTTCCCCTACACACGGCGCATCGCCGCCCATGACGGCGGCGACTTCCAGTTCACGCCCCTGGTCGAGGTGGGCGCGGAGGGCTGGCTCGAAACCGGGGCGCTGGCCAATGCCGCGTTCGATCGCAACCGCGACATCCGCGGCCCGATCGTCGCGGCCGGCGCGCTGGAGCGGCAGGTCGGCGACAAGAAGCAACGCGTCGTGGTCGTCGGCACCGGCCAGGTGCTGGCGAACCAGTTCATCGGGATGGTGGGCAATCTCGACTTCGGCGTGAATCTAATGAATTGGCTGGCCGGCGACGAAAGCCTGATCACGATCCAGCCGCGGCAACGCCAGGACCTTACGCTGGAGTTGACCCCCGCGGTCTTCGTGCTGGCGAACTCTTTCTTCGCGCTGCCCTTGCTCTTCCTCGTTGCCGGTGGCGTCATC
Source organism: uncultured Pseudomonadota bacterium (assembly GCA_937983055.1). Lineage (GTDB taxonomy): Bacteria > Pseudomonadota > Gammaproteobacteria > Burkholderiales > Eutrophovitaceae > CALJLA01. The sequence goes on along the minus strand of CALJLA010000056.1, from coordinate 24,423 downwards.
TGGTGGCGCCGCCGCAAATCGTGAAGTCGCGCCTGGTTCTAAATCTGGTCCTGCTCGCCGTGCTGGTGGGCCTGGGTCTGTTCGCGTACCTGCGACCGGAGACGCAGCAGGCGGCAACGTTTCCACTGAGTTCCCTGGCGCGGGACGAGGTGACGACCATTCGCGTGGGGCGTTCCGGCCAGCCCGCGGTCGAACTGTTCCGACAGGGAAACGGCTGGCAAATGCGCGCGCCGTTCAGCGCACGTGTCGACAGCTTTCAGGTCGACCGTCTGCTCGACATCGTACAGGCGAGCAGCCGGCACAAACTGGCGCGCGAGAACCTGGATGGCTACGGGCTGGACCCGGCGCAAGTCACGGTCACGCTGAACGACCAGGAGTTCCGTTTCGGCGCAATCAACGAAGTCACCAACGAGCAGTACCTGGCGACCGCAGACGCCGTCTACCTGGTCGCGCCCTACATTGGCTATGGCATCCCCTACGAGATCGAGCGCTACTTCAGTCATCGCTTGCTCGGCGAGCAGGAAGTTCCCGTCGCCTTCGCTTTCCGGAACTGGTCTCTCGTCAAGGACGAGCAAGGCTCGTGGACCGTGAGCGGCGCTCCGCCGCGGCCTGCTGCCGAACTGAGCGCCGACGACATCAATCAGTGGGTCTCGGAATGGCAACTTGCGTCCAGCCTGCGCACCGAGCCGTACGCCGGCTCCGCCGCCATTGCCAGCGATGTTACGGTGACGCTGAAGGACGGACGCAAATTGGAGTTCGGGGTGCTGGCACGCGAGTCGGAAGTAGTACTGCTGCGCCGGGACGAGAACATGCGGTTTCAGTTCGGCGCCGACGCCGGCGCACGGTTGCTGGACCCCTTCCGCGTAGCTTCGAGCCGCTGACGCCATGCCGGAATTGCCGGAGGTCGAAACGACCCTGCGCGGGCTGGCGCCGCATCTGACCGGGCAGCGGATCGTGCGCGCCATCGTGCGCGAGCCGCGACTGCGCTGGCCAGTGCCGGTAGCTCTGCTCCGGCAGCTCGACGGCTGCGCTGTGCGGGCGGTAACCCGCCGCGGCAAGTATCTGCTGATCGACTGCACGCAAGGCTGGCTGATTATTCACCTCGGCATGTCCGGCAGCCTGCGGATCTTCCCCGCGACCACGGTGTGTGGCAAGCACGATCACTTCGACCTGGTGCTCCAGTCAGGCAATCTGATGCGCCTGACCGATCCAAGGCGTTTCGGTGCAGTGCTGTGGCAGGACGGCGACCCCGGTCAGCACGCGCTACTGGCGCACCTTGCGCCGGAACCGCTGAGCGCGCAGTTCGACACGGACTGGCTGTACACGCACACGCGCGGGCGCACGGCGTCGATCAAGTCGGTGCTGATGGACAGCCGTAGCGTAGTCGGCGTCGGCAACATCTACGCGAACGAAGCACTGGCACGCGCCGGTATCAGGCCGGGCATGCGGGCCGGACGTTTGAGCCGGGCGCGGTGTGCAAGCCTTGTGGATGCGGTCAAAGCCACATTGCGTGACGCGATCGAGGCGGGCGGCAGCACCCTGCGCGATTTCTTCGGAGCCGACGGAGCGCCAGGACATTTCCAGCAACAGTATCGCGTCTACGGCCGCGCCGGCCTGCCCTGCCGTGCCTGCGGCACCCCGATCAAGAGTGCCCGCCTCGGCCAGCGCTCGAGCTTCTATTGCCCCAGTTGTCAGCACTGACGCGGCGGACAGAGCGACGTTTTTCTTGACGTCAGCGGGTACGGCCCTAAGATGTAATGGGATTTGCGTGCTGGCCGCCGGACGCCGCATCCACAGTTGACTCGAGCACGGCGGCACAACTGCCGCGCAGATCGGAATCCGAGCATCGCTGAGTGGTGTCGCCCGTCTCGCGATGCGCCGAACGCGAAAGTGGCGACTCAATAATCGGGAGAGACAGAGAATGCGTACTCAACAATCCCTTTCTCGCTGGCGTGATGCAGCGCAGGTGACGCTGGCCGCGACTGCGGCAGCACTGCTCGCCGCGGGGTGTGCAACGGGCGGTGGCGGCGGCATGCAGTCGGCGGCATCGACGGGGCAGGGCGTCGGCGGAATGTCAGGCGACCGTATCGTGAACGCGGTGGAGAAGGAGCCGGGCAACTGGCTGTCCTATCACGGCGACTACAAGGCCTGGCACTACAGTCCGCTGGATCAGATCACCACCGCCAACGTTGGCAACCTGAAGGAAGCCTGGTCGCATGTCGCGTCGCGCGCCGATCGCGGTCTGCAGGGGTTCCCGCTTGCCATCGACGGCGTGCTCTATTACTCGAGCCCCTACAACCAGGTGTACGCGCTGGATGGCGCAACCGGGCAGATCATCTGGACCTACAAGCACAAGCTCAACGAAGATCTGGTCGCCAGACAGACACACTCGCCGTACAACCGCGGCATCGCGGCGGGTTTCGGCAATATCTACATGGGCACGCTCGACGGCAAGCTGGCGGCAATCGATGCCAAGACCGGCACGCTGAACTGGGAAACCAAGCTCGTCGATTCGGAAAAGCTCACCGTCGGTTTCACCGGCGCGCCGCTGCTGGTCAAGGACAAAGTGATCATCGGCGCACAGGGCGGCGAGTGGCCTTACCGCGGCCCGATCTTCGGGGTCGACGCGCGCACCGGCGAAGAGTTGTGGTATTTCTTCACCTCCGGCGGCAACGAGGGCACGAAGTCGGACGCGCGCCACACCTGGGGCGGCGACTCCTACAAGGTCGGCGGCGGCGGCGGCTGGATGGCCGGCAGCTACGATCCCGAGACCGACACTGTTTGGTGGGCCACGGGCAATCCGGCGCCGCTGTACGACTGGGCAGGGGATAACTGGAAGACCGAAGGTCCGCGCCCCGGCACCAACCTTTACACCTCCGCCGTCATCATGCTGGATCCCGACACAGGGGAGTTGAAGGACTACTTCCAGGTGCTGCCGCACGATGCCTGGGACTTCGATCCCGCCTCGGGCGAGCTGATGATGATCGAGCGCGGCGGCAAGAAGTACGTCGTGCACCCGAGCAAGAACGGCTTCGTGTATGTGTTCGATCGCTCGACCGGACGGCCGGTAAGTGTCTATCGCGGAGTCGATGCAATCAACTTCGTGAAGGACATCACGCCCGACGGGACGCTGGTCGGTCGCCGAGACATGTCTGAAGGCAAGCACAAGGATCTCTGCCCGGCCATCGCCGGCGGCTATAGCTGGAACGCAGGCTCCTACAGTCCGAAAACCGATCTGCTCTATAAGGTCGGATTCGAGTGGTGCATGGATCTCGAGATCGTGCGCACCGAGCCGATTACCGAACCGGTCGTCCAGCTCAACATCGGCGCTAACTTTACCTTCAACAAGACGCTGCCGGACGGCAGGCCCGCACATGGCCACATCCGCGCGCGCGATCCGATCACCGGCAAGGTGAAGTTCGAGATCTACTACGACGTGCCGCCGCACGCTGGCCTGCTGACGACCGGCGGCAACGTGCTGTTCGTGCCGGAAGCCGATGGCATGCTGGTGGCCTACGATGCGCGCAACGGCAAGAAGCTGTGGAGCCACAATCTCGGCACTGGCCCGAACGGCGGCATCATCAGCTACATGGCCAAGGGCAAGCAGTATGTCGCGGTTATGACTGGCTGGGGCAGCCTGGTGGGCGATGGTTACGGCGACCTGTGGGGTGAGCCGTGGAGAAGCATGCCCAAGGATGCCGGCGTGCTGAAGGTCTACGCACTGGACTGAGCCGTCAAGCCGGCAATTATAATTAGCACCTGATCAGGGCGGGGACAGCGTCCCCGCCCTTTTTTCTGTCCTCCAGTATCGCCATTCGCGCGTTGAGGACACTGGCAAGCTGGCCAACAGCCGGCGGCCCAGATCGCATCCAGTTGGAGGAACACCCCCTTGAAATCGCCCAGCGCACGAATCTCCCTGCTCTCGTTGGCAGCCGCAACGCTGCTGTCGATGGCGACCATCGGCACCGCCGCTGCCAATGACAAGCCGGACGCCAAGCCTTTCGACGTGAAAGGCATGTTCCGCAACGTGTGCGGATTTTGTCATGAAGACTACGGTCGCAAGGAAGGCAAGGGGCCGAAGCTGATGAACTCGGAGCGCACCGACCAGCAGCTGTTCGATCGCATCAAGAACGGCAAGCCGGGGCGAATGGCGGCGTTCGGCGGGGTTTTCACCGATGACCAGATCTGGCAGATGGTCAAATTCATCCGCAATCTGAAGGCGGACGAGGAGCCGAAGAATCCATGACTGTTGTGATGTCTCGCGCTTTGTCGCGCATCGCGGTAATCGCCGCATGCACGCTTGCCGCAGGGCTGCCGGTGCAGCCGGCTGCGGCCAGAACTCTGGCTGAAGTCCAGGCGCTCGGCGCCATTTCAATGTGCGCCCACCCGGACGCCTTGCCCTATGCGAGCGACAAGACCGATCTCCCCGGTTTCCAGGTTGAGCTGGGGCGCAAGATCGCCGAGGGGCTCGGCCTTTCGCTCTCGATCGACTGGATCGTGCCGCGCCGTCGGGCGCGCGTGGTGAACTGCGACCTGCTGCTGGACCGGCCGAGCGAGCCGAGGGTCGTCGAAGGCCAGGTACTGCTGTCGCACCCGTATCACCTCTCGGGGGTCGCGCTTGGACTGGCCAAGGACGCAAAGCCCGTGACCGATTACCGCGAGCTCGAAAAGGGCCAGAAGATCGGCGTGATGATCAGCTCGGTAGCCAGCGTCGTTTTGGGCAAAGCCGGCAAGACCACTTCGCCCTATGCCTTCCAGTCAGACATGATCGAAGACCTGGAGAAGGGCGCGCTTTACGGCGTTGCCATATCGGCGCCATCCATGAGCTATTACATCCACACCCATCCGGGGGCCGGGCTGCGGATGGCCTATGCCTTTGACAGCGTGCCCGAACTGAACTGGCGTGTGTCACTCGGTCTGCGCAATGCGGACCAGGCGCTGCTGGACGCGGTGAATGCCATCGTCGATCGCCTGCTTGCCGATGGCACGATCACGGAGATCTATCGCCGCTACGGCGTCGAACACCGCCAGCCCTGACCGGGGCGACGATCAGCGCGCGGTGCTTGCATCCCGCGCGCGCATCAGTCCGACATACTTGAGCTGCAATTGCTCCCTGGACTCGGCATGCGCCGGGTCCAGCTGGATGCAGTCGACCGGACAGACCTCCTGGCATTGCGGCCGGTCGAAGTGACCGACGCATTCGGTGCACTTGCCCGGATCGATCTGGTAGATCTCTTCGCCCTGAAATATGGCTTCGTTCGGGCATTCCGGCTCGCACACATCACAATTGATGCATTCGTCGGTGATCAGCAATGCCATGGTACCCCCGCCCGATCGTCAGGAACGGCCGTGACGCGCAACCGGGCGCCGGTCGAAATACTTCAACACGATGGGATTCACGAACGGCGAGACATCGCCGCCCAGGGTGGCGATTTCCCGTACCATCGTCGCGGAAATGAACATGTACTGTTCGGCGGGCGTCAGAAACAGGGTTTCGACATCCGGATAAAGATTGCGGTTCATCCCGGCCAGCTGAAACTCGTACTCAAAATCGGAGACCGCCCTGAGACCGCGCAGGATGACTTTGGCGTCGTGCCTGCGCATGAAATCCATCAGCAGGCCGGTAAATCCCTCCACCCTGACATTTTCAAAAGGCGAAAGTACCTCGCGCGCCATCGCCACACGCTCGTCCAGGCCAAAGAACGGATTCTTGCCGCGGCTGTCCGCGACCGCGACGATGACTTCCTCGAACAGCTCGGCGGCTCGCCGCACGAGATCCTCGTGGCCGCGCGTCATCGGATCGAAGGTGCCGGGGTAAACGGTTCTATTGAATCGCGTTTTCATCGCCGCCGGATTGTAGCAGGAGACACTGTACCTGCCCGGCCCGGCCGCGACGGTGAATGCGGAAGGACGGGGGCACGACCGGGGCGCGGCCGGCTTCCACATACAGCCAGCCTCGGGGCTTGAGATGCCGGGGCAGCTCGTCGAACAGCCGCGGCCACAGATCCAGCCGATACGGCGGATCCGCCAGCACCAGATCGAAGCGCCGCGCATCGTGGGCAAGGAAGCCGACGGCGTCTTCGCAACGCACTTCGATCATGGTCGCCCCCAGCATAGACGCATTGTCGCGAATCGCGCGGCTGGCGCGGGCGTCGCGCTCGACCATCACAACGCTCGCCGCCGCGCGCGACGCCGCTTCAAAACCGAGTGCGCCGCTGCCGGCGAACAAGTCCAGGCAAGTCCAGCCGGTCAGATCCTGGCCAAGCCAGTTGAACAGGGTCTCGCGCACCCTGTCCGGCGTCGGCCGCAGATCGTCCAGATCCGGAAAGTGCAGCACGCGGCGGCGCCACTGGCCACCGATAATGCGCAACCGGCCCGTTCTCACAGCGACTGATCGGGGCCCACTACCACCGTGACGAGCCGCGCCGGGTCCACCCGGCGCTGAAACGCCTCGCGCACCTGCTCGCCGGACAGTGCGGCGATCCGCTGCGGGAAGCGCTCGACGTAGTCGAGCGGCAGGTCATAGAACCCGATCAGGCACAGGTACTCGAGAATCTCGCTGTTACTGTCCAGGCGCAGCACGAAGCCGCCAATCGCGTTGCGCTTGGCGGTATCCAGTTCCGCGGCCGTGGGGCCGGCAGCGATGAACTCGCTCAGGACATTTCTCATGACCGCCACCGCCTCCGGCGCCTGTTCTTTCATCGTCTGCGCCACGAGCGAAAACGGTCCCTGGCGTGCATACGGCGCAAAGTAGCTGTAGGCGCTGTAGGTCAATCCGCGCCGCTGCCGGAGTTCTTCGGTCAGGCGCGAGGTAAAGCCGCTGCCGCCAAGAATCTGGTTGCCCAGCCACAGCGCAAAGTAATCGGGGTCATCGCGGCTGACCCCCGGCATGCCGATGCGGATATGCGCCTGGCTTGCCGAATGCGCGAGCACACGCTCGACAGCATGCTCAAGCGCCGGCACCGGCGGCAAGGCCGCGGCCGCGGCACTGCGCTGAAGCCCGCCGGTGAGCTGGTTGGCGATGCGCCGCGCCTCATCCGCGGACACATCGCCAATGATGGAAACCACGGCAGAGCGCGCGTTGTAGTGCCGCCGGTAAAACTCCACCAACCCCGGCCGCTTCAGCCGCGCCACGGTCTCCGGCTCGCCGGCGGGCGGCAGCGAGTACGGATGGTCGCCGAAGACCAGTTGCCGGAACTGGCGATCGGCCACGGTCGCCGGCCGCGTAGCGGCCTCGCGCAACGCCGCGACGATGCGCGACTTCTCCCGCTCAAGCACATCTTGCGGAAAACTCGGCGATTGCAGGATGTCGCCCAGCACCGCCAGCGCCTGCCGGCGTTCCCGTTTGCTCGACAGCGTGCGCAGCTCATAGCCGGCGCGGTCGACATCGAACCTGGGCGAAAGCAGCGCGCCCACATCGGCCAGCCGCTCGGAAATGCGGTCCTCATCCAGCGACTGCGTACCCCGGCGCAGCATGGTCAGCGTCAGGCTGGCGAGTCCGGACATCTCCGGCCGATCGCGGCTCGAGCCGGCCGCAAACTCCACCGCGACATCCAGCATCGGCAGCGACCGCGACTCGACGAACAGCACGCGCGCGCCGCTGTCGGTGCGCCATTCCTGGATCTGCAGCTCGCCTCTCGCCGCGCCTGCTGATAGGGCGAGAACTGCCGCCATCGAAGCCAGCAGGCAGCGGATCTTCATCGGTCGGCGCGGCCCGCATGCCCGGCCGTCGTGGCAGCCGTCGGCAGCGGGTCGAGTACGGCCACGGTCAGATTGCGGTCCACCAGATACTTGCGCGCAACCTCACGCACCTGCTCGGCGGTCACCTGCTGCAACCGCGCGACGATGACGTCCGCCGCGTCATATGGCAGCCCGACGCCGTGCAGACGACCGATCTGGGCGGCCTGGCTGAACATCGAGTCCTGCTGAAAAACATACCCGGATACCACCTGCGCCTTGACCCGGCGCAGTTCGTCTTCGCCAACGCCTTCCTGGATCAGGCGCTCGATCTGCGACCGCCAGCCCCGCTCGAGCTCTTCGACCGTTCTGCCCGCAGCCGGGGTGCCCGACACATAGAAAAGACCCGGTCCCCGCGCATAACCGTCGTAGCTGGTGCCGATCGAGTCAGCGAGCCGCGCCGACCGGACCAGCTCGCGCTGCAATCGGGCGGCCGAATGCCCATCGAGCACACCGGACAGAATACTCAGCGCGTAGGGCTCCCAGTCGCGGTTCACGTCGCGCAGCGCAGGCACCCGGTAGGCCATCGCCAAATAAGGCAGCTCGGCAGGCGCCTGCACTTCAATGCGCTTGATGCCGAGCTGCTCCGGATCGGCGGGAACGGTTCGTTCCGGAGGCAATCGACTGGCCATCGGCCCGAAGTGCTTTCTCGCCAGGGCAAAGACCGCTTGAGGTTCGACGTCGCCCACCACGACGATGGTTGCGTTCTGCGGCACATACCATGCTTCGTACCAGCGCTGAACATCTTCCAGGCGCAAACGCTCCAGATCATTCATCCAGCCGATGATCGGCGTGCGGTACGGATGCGCGATGAAAGCGGTGGCAAGCAGGTGCTCGTACACCAGCGCCTGCGGGCTGTCGGCAATGCGCTGGCGCCGCTCTTCCATGACGACCCGTATCTCCTTGGCAAACTCCTGCTCGGTCATGCGCAGGTTGGCCATGCGGTCAGCCTCAAGCTCGAAGGCGAGCTCCAGGTCGCGGCTGTGCAGTTGCTGATGGTAGGCGGTATGGTCGCGCGAGGTGAAGGCATTCGAACGCCCGCCTGCGCGCGAGATGCGTTCGGCAAACTCGCCGGGGCCGATCCGGTCTGTGCCCTTGAACATCATGTGCTCGAGCACATGCGAGATGCCGGTCGATCCGGTGACCTCATCGATGCTGCCGACCCGGTACCAGACCATGGACACCGCCACCGGTGAACGATTGTCCGCCTTGACGATGACGGTCAGTCCGTTATCGAGGCGCGTTTCATGAAACGCGGAAGCCGATGTGTCCGGCGCCGCAAGGGCCGACGACCAGGGCGACGGCAACGCCGCCATCAGGCAAAGGGCGGCGCCTGTGCATGCTCGAGCGACATTCAGCATAAAATTGCGCGGGTAGATGACTTTGGAAGAGCGCTGCGGCGCTGTGACAGATCGCGAGTATGTTTAGTTTCCTGAAACGGGACAAGGCGGAGGCGGCTTCGTCGCCGGACGGCGACGGCCTCCGCGCGCGCCTGCGTCAAGGCCTGGCGGCGACCCGCGCGCGTCTTGGCCGCCAGATTGCCGACCTGCTGTCAAGCGGTCGGCGCATCGACGAAGCATTGTTCGAGGAACTGGAATCGACGCTGATTGCCAGCGACGTCGGCGTCCCGGCCACCGAGCATTTGCTGCAGGAGACCCGCGCGAGGGCACGGCGCGGTCAGCTGAGCGATGCCGCCCAGCTTCAGGACGCGCTCAGGCAGGCGCTTGTCGACTTGCTGCAGCCCCTGCAGGCGCCGCTGGCGCCTCCGTCGGTTCGTCCTTTCGTGATTCTGATGGCGGGCGTCAATGGCGCCGGAAAGACCACCACCATCGGCAAGCTGGCGAAGCGCTACCTGGACCAGGGCAAGACCGTGCTGCTGGCGGCCGGCGACACGTTTCGCGCCGCGGCGCGCGAGCAGCTCAAGGTCTGGGGGGAACGCAACGGCGTAACGGTTGTCGCGCAGGAAAGCGGCGATTCAGCCGCCGTCATCTTCGATGCGATTCAGTCCGCAAAGTCGCGACAGATCGATGTGGTGATCGCCGATACTGCCGGGCGGCTACCGACTCAGCAGCATCTGATGGACGAGCTGAGGAAGGTCCGGCGCGTGATCGGAAAGGCCATGGATGGGGCGCCTCATGAAGTCATGCTGGTGCTGGATGCCAACACCGGCCAGAACGCAATTGCCCAGGTGAAGGCCTTCGACGATGCGCTCGGCGTGACCGGCCTGGTTCTGACCAAGCTCGACGGTACCGCCAAGGGCGGAGCCATTGCCGCCATCGCGCGTTACAAGACTATTCCGCTGCGCTTTGTCGGCGTCGGCGAGGGCATTGATGACCTGCGCGTATTCGATGCGCGCGAATTCGTCGATGCGCTGTTTGACTGATGCCCGGCGCGGCGGGACGGCGCTGCGCCGCAGCGTCGCCTTGCAGTTGCACCGGTTGACGCGATGATCCAGGTCAGTCACGTTTCCAAGCGTTACCCGGGCGGATACGAGGCCCTGCGCGAGGTGTCGCTGACAGTCGAGGCTGGCGAGATGGTTTTCATCACCGGGCACTCCGGCGCCGGCAAGAGCACACTGCTCAAGCTGCTGGCGGTGATCGAGCGGCCCACCGCAGGCAGCGTGATCATCAATGGTCAGAACGTGAGCAAGATGAAGCGCGCGGCCATTCCGTTCTTGCGCCGCAATTTCGGTCTCATCTTCCAGGATCACAAGCTCCTGTTCGACCGCAGTGTGTTCGACAATGTGGCGCTGCCGCTGGTGATTTCCGGGTTTCCGCGGCGCGAGATCAGTCGTCGCGTGCGCGCCGCGCTCGACAAGGTTGGGTTGCTCGGGCGCGAGCGGGCTCGCCCGGTCACGCTCTCGGGGGGCGAGCAGCAACGGCTGTGCATAGCGCGTGCCGTCGTCAACCGGCCGGCCATCTTGCTGGCCGATGAGCCCACCGGCAATCTCGACACCGCCTACAGTGAAGAGATCATCGGCATGTTCAAGGCCTTTAACCAGGTCGGCGTGACCGTGGTCATCGCCACCCACGACGTGTCGCTGATTCGCCGGCTTGGGGCCCGCGCTTACCATCTCGACCACGGACGGCTTGCCGCTTGACCTGGCTGCTCGCGCACCTTGCAACGCTGAAGGATGCTCTCGCCAGGCTTTGGGAACAGCCGCTGGCTGCGCTGCTGAATGTCGCCGTGATCAGCATTGCGCTGGCGCTGCCCCTCGGGTTTTACCTGGGCATCGACAATCTTGCCCGGTTCTCGCGACAGATCACCGCCGAGCCCCAGATCAGCCTGTTTCTCGCGCTGGACGCCACCGCGGATCATGCGGCTGCGATCGAGGGCCGATTGCGCGGCCACTCGGAGATCGCCGAGTATCGGTTCGTTTCGCGGGAGCAGGCGTTGCAGTGGCTCAAGCGCAGCACCGGGCTGGCGGACGTGCTGACCGAGCTCGATGCCAATCCGCTGCCGGACGCCTTCGTGGTGACCGCACGGTCGGCGTCGCCCGACCGGCTTGAGCAGTTGCGCGGCGAAATGGCGCGCTGGCCACAGGTCGATTTCGCCCAGCTCGACTCGGACTGGGCACGCAAGCTCGATGCAGCGCTGCGCATCGGACGCCTGGTGGTACTGCTGCTGGGCGCCTTGCTGTCGGTGGCACTGGTGGCGGTCACCTTCAACACCATTCGCCTGCAGATCCTGACCCGGCGCGACGAAATCGAGGTGGCCAAGCTGATCGGCGCAACCAACCCTTTTATCCGCAGACCGTTTTTGTATTTTGGGGGGGTGCAGGGCTTGATCGGCGGCGCCGGCGCCTGCCTGCTGGTGACCGTGGCGGTGCACATCCTCAACGTCGGGCTGGCCGAACTGGCCACCCTGTACGGCGCCAGCCTCCGGCTCAGCCACCTCTCGCCGGATCAGGCGGCTGTCGTGCTGGCCATTTCGGCTGCCCTGGGGTGGCTCGGCGCATGGCTGTCAGTGAGCAGACACTTATGGCAGATTGAGCCACAGTAGAGGCCAAATTGCTCGCTGGTGGGAACTTCCCAGAGGGTTGGCACTCTGAAGCCGAGAGTGCTAGGATGAAGGCCAACGGAGGTTACATCAGATGTCGAATGCATTGACGGTTGCGATGCCGATGCCCACGGTGGGCAGCCTGGATTCGTACATCCAGGCGGTGAACCGCTTCCCGGTGCTCAGTCAGGCCGAGGAGGTCGAACTGGCAACGCGTTTTCGCGAGGAAGGAGATCTGGAGTCGGCGCGCCAGCTCGTGGTGTCCCACCTGCGGCTGGTGGTGGCGATTGCACGGGGTTATCTGGGCTACGGGCTTCCCTACGCCGACCTGATTCAGGAGGGCAACGTCGGCCTGATGAAGGCGGTCAAGCGCTTTGACCCGGATCGCGGCGTACGGCTGGTTTCGTTTGCGGTGCACTGGATCCGCGCCGAGATTCACGAGTTCATCCTGCGCAACTGGCGCATCGTGAAAATCGCAACGACCAAGGCGCAACGCAAACTGTTCTTCAATCTGCGCAGCCTGAAGTCCTCTTTCTCTGCGCTGACGCGCGACGAGGTCGAGACAATCGCCGGCCAGCTCAATGTCAAGCCGGAAGACGTCACCGAGATGGAAACCCGCATGGGGGGTCAGGACCTGTCGATGGAGCCGCTGAGCGAAGACGAGGAAGGCAGCTATGCGCCCATCGCCTACCTGACCCACGCCGAGGACGAACCCGGGCACATCCTCGAGCACGAGGAAACCGAACGGGTGCGCAGCCAAGGCTTGGAGCGAGCCCTTGAAGCGCTGGACGCACGCAGCCGTCGCATCGTCGAGGCCCGCTGGCTGCGCGAAGAAGGTACGGCGACCCTGCATCAGCTTGCAGAGGAGTTCGGCGTGTCGGCCGAGCGCATCCGCCAGATCGAGGTGCAGGCGCTCAAGAAAATGCGCGCACGCATCGCAGACCGCGCCTGAGTGCCGGCGCGCTTCAGGCGCCGAAAGAGGCCCCGCACCTGCGGGGCCTTTTGTTTTTCAGCTCTTTTCCAGCAACAGCGCCAGATCGTGGGCGAACACGTCGGCGCCCTGTCCGTAGCCGACGTACAGCCGCAGGCGGCCCTGCGGGTCGAAGATGAAGGTGCCGGCGGAATGATCCATGCTGTAGCTGTCGGGGGTGCGGCTTTCCACTTTCTGATAGATCACCTTGAATTCCTTCGCCACCGCCGCGATCTGCGCCGGCGTGCCGGTCAGGCCGAGAAACGAGGGATTGAATGCGGTGACGTAGCCGGCCAGCACCTCTGGAGTGTCGCGGGCAGGATCCACGGTGATCAGCACTACCTGCACCCGTGCCGCGTCGTCGCCGAGCATCCTGAGCGCCCCGGCAAGCTCTGAGAGCGTGGTCGGACAGACATCGGGGCAATGCGTAAAACCGAAAAAGACAACGACCGCCTTGCCGCGGAAATCCTCCAGGCTTGCGGGTCTGCCCCGGTGGTCGGTCAGCTGGAATGCGCGCCCGAACTCGGCGCCGGTAACGTCGGTTGCGCGGAAAGAAGGCGCCGCCGACTGTGGGCACCCAGCCAGACTCGAGGCCACAAGGGCGAGCAAGGCGCCCGCGGCGAGTCGGCGAAGGATCAGGAACCAGGCGGGCATCAAGCCAGCCAGTAGTGATCCGCCAGCAACGCCGCGAACAGCGCGGACAGGTACACGATCGAGTAACGGAAGGCCTTGCGCGCCAGCAAATCGCTGTATGCGAGGCAGATGCGCACTGCGTACCACAGGTACACCGCCCCCAGCATCAGGGCCGCTGCAAGATAGATCGCTCCGCTCATGCGTGTCGCAAATGGCAGCACCGACACTGCCACCAGGATGATGGTGTAGAGCAGCACGTGCAGCCGCGTATAACGGTCTCCATGGGTTACCGGCAGCATCGGCACGCCGGCTTTCGCGTACTCGTGCTTGCGGTACAGCGCGAGAGACCAGAAGTGGGGCGGGGTCCACGCGAAGATGATCAGGAACAGGAGCAGCGCTTCGTGCGTCACCTGCCCGGTCACCGCTGCCCAACCCAGCACCGGAGGCATGGCGCCGGAAGCGCCGCCGATAACGATGTTCTGAGGCGTCAGCGGCTTGAGAACCACGGTATAGATGATGGCGTAGCCGACAAACGTCCCGAGCGTCAGCCACATGGTCAGCGGATTGACCAGGAGGTACAGCAGCAGCAGGCCGGCACCGCCGAACAGACAGGCGAACACCAGCGTTTCCTGCCCGGAGATCGTGCCCATGGGGAGCGGCCTGGCGCGGGTGCGCGCCATCACCGCATCGATCTTCTGCTCGACAAGGCAGTTGATGGCGGCAGCTGCCCCGGCCACCAGCCAAATGCCCAACGACCCGAACACCAGCACATCGAGCGGCACCATGCCCGGCGTCGACAGCAACATGCCGATCAGGGCAGTGAATACGATCAGGGAGACGACCCGCGGCTTGGTCAGCTGCCAGAACTGCTGAAGCCGCGAAACGCCGCTGGTGGCTTGGACGGAAGCGGACATCTACCGAGCGGGTTCGGAATACAGCGCGAAGTTTAGCATCACGAGTACGGCCAGTAACAGGCCGGCCACTGCGTTATGGGCCACCGCCAGGGCCAGCGGCAGCATGGCCAGAACGTTCGCGATCCCCAGTATTACCTGCGACAGCAGGGCTGCAACCAGCACCGTTCCGTAGGCGCGCAGACCCGGTACCCGGATCGCCCACAGTCCGACAAACCCCAGGTACAGCAGCACCACCAGCGCGCCAAGCCGGTGCGTCCAGTGAATGGCATTCAGCGCGGCGTTGGAGAGCGGTTCGCCCGCCGCCGTCATACCAAGTTCGCGAAACACATGAAAACCGTGCTCAAAGTCCATGTCGGGCTGAAAGCTGCCATGACAGGTGGGAAAGTCGACGCAGGCAAGCCCCGCGTAGTTGGTGCTGACCCAACCGCCGAGAGCGATCTGCACGAGCAGAACCGGAACGCCCAGCGCCGCCCACGGGCGCAGGGCGCGCGCCTGTGCGGGACGCTGCGCGCCCGGCAGACCAAGGTGACGTCCTGAAAGCCAGGCCAGCAGGGCGACGATGGCCATGCCGCCGAGCAGGTGCAGGGTGACGATCGCCGGCTTGAGCAGCAGGGTGACCGTCCATTTGCCGAACAGCCCCTGCAAGACCACTACCGCCACCAGGAGCATCGGCAGACCCAGCCGGGTTCGCGGGTCCGACGCGCCTTGCCGACGGAATGCCCGCCGCTCAATCCAGGCCCGCAAGGCGATTGCCACGATCATCGCCCCGACCAGCGTCGCAAGATAGCGGTGCAGCATCTCGCGCCACGCCTTGCCGGGCGACACCGGCCCGGCAGGCGCCAGGCGTTGCGCGTCGAGAATGGCCTCTTCGGCATGCATGGGCGAAAGCTTGCCGTAGCAGCCGGGCCAGTCGGGGCAGCCCAGACCGGCATCAGTGAGACGCACATAGGCGCCAAGCGCAACCAGCGCGCACGAAGCGCACGGCGACGTACAGCGCCAGCAGCAATGCGCCGCCCCAGACCAGCGCGTGCACATATTGCAACGAGAACTGCCAGATGGGGTCCTGCATCTTCAGCCCGGAATCTGACGCCAGCCTTTGGAGATTCGCAGCAGGCGGCTAAGGTCTTTTTTCATCTTGCTCGGGTCAAGCTCGCGCGGATAGCGCATCATCAGGTTGCCGAACGGATCGATCACGTAGAGATGGTCCGAAACCGCCCCCGCTGCCGGAAGTCGCTCGAGAAAGGCCGGGTCGGCCAGCGCTATCTGGCGCAAGCCTGTGTGTGCCGCCGCGACTTCGGACGGCGGTTGCGCGGCGTCGCTCACCAGCCACACCCGCTCGATGCGCTCCTGGTCTGCGCCCTGGGCAAGGCGCACCTGGCGCATCCAGTAAAGCTTCCTGAGGCAGTGTTCGTCGCATGCACCCGCGTCGACCGTGAGAAGCACCCACTGGCCGCGCAGATCGTCCAGGCGAAACGCGTCGCCGCCGCGCTGTGCCAGCGTTGTGCCCGACAGCGCTACCGGCTCGAGCAGCTCGCCATAATTCACAAACGATTGCGGACGCCAGAACAGGTATAGCGCCACCGATGCGATGAAAGGAAACACGCACACCGCCAGGATCAACCACAGCGTCAGATTACTTCGGGAGGGCGGTGTCGGTCGGTCGGCGGATGAATCCATAGTAGACATAGAAGATTACGATCAAGAATGCGAAGAACAGCCACTGCGCCGCATAGCTCTGGTGCGTGCGCACCCCGAAACCCGGCGGCTCCCAGCGCCGTACCAGCCCGTCTGCGCCATCGCCCTCCTGCAGAATGACGAAATCGGCAACGGCCAGCCCGGTCCGCTCGCGATAGCGGGAGAGCACCAGGTTCTGCCAGATCGGCCCCTCGATCACCGCGCCCGACAACTCCAAAATGCGCTCGCTGGGCTCGATCAGCGTACCGGCGACGGTAACCGCGCCGGCGGGCGTTTCGACCACCGGCATCCGGGAACGATCTGCCGAACGCGGCGTCCATCCGCGATTGATCAGAACCAGGTCGCCGCTGCCGGCCAGCCGCAACGGGGTAACCACCTCATAACCGGCAACGCCGTCGCGAAGCCGGTTGTCCAGGAGAATGGAATGTTCGGGAAGAAACTCGCCTTCTGCCGTAACTTTTCGAAAATGCACTGCTTCGGCAGGGTGCCCCGCTATCGAGTTCAATTCGATTGGCGCATCGGCCTGTCTCAGCTGATAGGTTTGGCGCAGGCTCTCCTTGAAATCCGCACGCCCGAACTGCCAGTAGGCGGCGAACAGCGTGACGCACAGCCCAACGAAGGCCGCAAGCGTAACGACCCAGCCCGGGCGGCCGTAACGATGCGCGCCCTCTCTCAAGCCGACCTGCTCACCTGTTCCGCCGCAAGCTGATCGGCTAAACTCGACCAAGGACACCGTCTCATGAAAATCGTCGTCATTGTTTTTCTGCTCGCTATCGTCGGGAGCCTCGCCTCGGCACTTTTCTATCTGGTTCGCGACAAGGGCGGCAGCGATCGCACCGTCAGGTCCCTGACCATTCGGGTCGGGCTTTCGGTCACGCTGTTCGTTCTGCTGATGCTCGGGTACTACTTCGGGCTCATTCCCCAGCGGGGTCTATAAAAAAAGCCGCCGCACAGCATTGGCTGGCGGCGTCCAATTCCCCGCTGATCTTATGATTCTTGCGGGGCTCCTCCTCCTTGAAGTTCTCTTTTTCTCGGTTGCCTCTACAGCCAGTAAACCAGAACGAACAGCAGCAGCCAGACCACGTCCACGAAGTGCCAGTACCAGGACACGCCCTCGAAGGCGAAGTGATGGTCCGGCGTGAAGTGCCCCTTGAGCGAGCGCGCCAGGATCACGATCAGCATGATCGTGCCCACGGTCACGTGAAAGCCGTGAAACCCGGTCAGCATGAAGAACGTCGCACCGTACGCGCCCTGTTTCAGCGTGAGGTTGAGGTCAACATATGCATGCCAGTACTCGTAGATCTGCAGCGCAAGGAATACGCTGCCCAGAACCACGGTCGCGACCAGCCCCCAGATCAGCTTCGGTCGGTTGTTCTCTTTCAGGCCCCAGTGGGCGATCGTGACGGTCACTCCGGACGACAGGAGCAGAAGCGTATTGATGGCGGGAATGCCCCAGGCGCCCATGGGCGTGAACTGGTCGGCAATGCCCGGCCCGCTGACCGGCCAATCTCCGGTGAAACCCGGCCATAGCAGGGCCTGCGTATCGGCTTCGGCAAGCCACGGAACCGACAACACGCGCATATAAAACAGCGCGCCGAAGAAGGCAGCGAAGAACATCACCTCCGAGAAGATGAACCAGCTCATCGCCCAGCGGTAGGAGATGTCGACCTGCTTGTTGTAGCGGCCGGCTTCGCTTTCGCGGATGACGGTACCGAACCAGCCGAACATCATGTACACGACGACCGCGGCCCCCACCAGCAACATCACGGTGCCGGCAGTTCCACCCTCATTCATCATCAACACGCCGCCAAGCGCCATGAGGAACAGGCCGATCGAGCCGAGAATCGGCCAGTGTGACGGGGATGGCAGATAGTAGCCGCCGGTTTGCGCGCTCATAGCCTCAACTCCTTAGAACTTGTGTCAGTGTCTATTCTTTTGGGAACCGCAGTCTAACCTGCAACAAACCGCACCAGCGTGACCAGTGACAAAACGAACACCGTTGCCATCACTATCCCTGCCGCAAGCACCTGCCACGGCCGCAGCATGGACAGATCACTCCTCGACGCATCACCCTTGCGGATGCCGAGAAACGCCGAAAACACTGCGGCAAACGCCCGGAGTCCGCTGGCCATTTCATCTCCGGACCGCATTCAACCTTTAGGAGCGGGCAACGCCGCCTCGCGACGGGTGCCGCCCACCTCGAACATCGTGTACGACAAAGTGACGGTGTGCACCTCGTCGGGCAGATCCGGGTCGATCACGAAGGCCACCGGCAACTGCCGCGTCTCTCCCGCACGGATTTCCTGCTGGCTGAAGCAGAAGCAATCGAGCTTCTTGACGTACCTGCCGGCGATCTGGGGCCCGTAGCTCGGTATGGCCTGCCCCGCCACCGTGGTCGCTGTCGGGTTCTTCAGCTCGTAGACCACCTGAATCAGTTCGCCCGGATGCACCGGGCGCTTGCGCTCCAGCGGCTCGAGCTTCCAGCCCACCTCACCCCGGGAGTTCGAATCGAACTCGATGGTAAGCAGCCGCGACTTGTCGACTTGCGTACTGACGACTGTCGTGTCGGCCTTGACGACCTGATTGATGCCGGTGACCTGGCAGATCTTCTCGTACAGCGGAACCAGCGCAAAGCCGAAACCGAACATGCCGATCGCCACGATCGACAGTTTGCGCAGCAGTATGCGATTGCGTGCCTGGAGCTTCGGATTCATTCGAAGAGATAACGACGCAGAAGAAACCCCAGAAAGAACGCAAACGCGATCGTTGCAAGCACGATCCCGGTTCTCCGGTTTCTCCGTTTCTGTGTCTCCTGTGGATTCATCACTGTGCGAATCGTCAGGCGGGCGCGAGCCCGCCTGACGCCCCAGCGTCCTACTTCACCGTCGGCGCGGTCTCAAAGCTATGGTACGGGGCCGGGGTGGGCAGGTGTGTCCACTCCAGCGTATCGGCACCCTCCCAGGGCCGCTCGGGCGCCTTCTCACCGCTGCGAATGGCCTTCAGCAGGATGTACAGGAACAGCAGCTGGGACAGCCCGAACCCGAAGGCGCCGATCGACGAAATCATGTTGAAGTCGGCAAACTGCAGCGCATAGTCCGGAATTCGCCGGGGCATGCCGGCCAGCCCGAGGAAATGCTGCACGAAGAAGGTCACGTTGAAGAAGATCATCGACAGCCAGAAGTGCCACTGGCCCAGCGTCTCGTCGTACATCTTGCCGATCCATTTCGGCAACCAGAAGTAGACACCCGCGAAGGCGGCGAATAGCGCTCCGGCAACCATCACGTAATGGACGGGCGCGACTAAGTAGTAGGTGACGTGCAACTGAGCGTCCACCGGGGAACGCGCCAGCACCAGGCAGGTGAACCCCCCGAGCGTAAACAGGAACAGAAAGCCGATGGCGAACAGCATCGGCGTTTCGAAGGAGAGCGACCCTTTCCACATGGTTGCCACCCAGTTGAACACCTTCACGCCCGTCGGCACCGCGATCAGCATCGTGGCGAACATGTAATAAAGCTGCGCCTCCACCGGCATGCCCACCGTGTACATGTGGTGGGCCCAGACCAGGAAGGACAGAATCGCGATCGACGCCGTCGCATACACCATCGACGTGTAGCCGAACAACGGTTTGCGCGAGAAAGCGGGAAGCACCTGCGACACCACGCCAAAAGCCGGGATTGCGATGACGTACACCTCGGGGTGGCCAAAGAACCAGAAGATGTGCTGGAACAGCACCGGGTCGCCACCGCCCGCGGCGTTGAAGAAGTGCGTCCCGAAGTGGCGGTCGGTAAGCGTCATCGTGACGGCGCCTGCCAGCACCGGCATCACCGCAATCAGCAGGTAGGCGGTGATGAGCCATGTCCACACGAACAGCGGCATCTTCATGAGCGTCATGCCCGGTGCCCGCATGTTCAGGATGGTGGTAATGATGTTGATCGATCCCATGATCGATGACATCCCGAGGATGTGGATCGCGAAAATCACCAGGTCCATGCCCATGCCGTGCTGCACCGTCAGCGGCGGGTACAGCGTCCAGCCGGCGGCGGCGCTTCCGCCCGGGACCAGCATGGAAATGATCAGCAGCAGCGCAGCCGGCGGGAGCAGCCAGAAGCTCCAGTTGTTCATACGCGGGAACGCCATGTCGGGCGCCCCGATCATCATCGGGATCTGCCAGTTCGCGAACCCGACGAACGCCGGCATGATGGCGCCGAACACCATGATCAGGCCGTGTAGCGTCGTCATCTGGTTGAAGAAATCCGGGTTGACGACCTGCAGCCCCGGCTGGAACAGTTCCGCACGAATGGTCAGGGCCATGGCGCCGCCCACCAGGAACATTGCGAAACTGAACCACAGGTACAACGTGCCGATGTCCTTGTGGTTGGTCGTCGTCACATATCGCATGATTCCGGAAGGCGCATGGTCATGGGCATGATCGTGGCCGTGTGCGTCGACTGCTTGCATTTGCTTCTCCTTAAAGCCTGATATCTGCGGGCGCTGCCGGGTTTAGTTGCCCGCCGCGACGATTTCCGACGGCTGTACCACCGTGCCGAGCTTGTTGCCGAGCGCATTGCGCTGGTAGGTCACCACCGCCGCAATCTCAAGTGCGGAGAGCTGCGGACCCCATGCGACCATCATCGGGTTCTTGGTGCTGCCGTTTACGACGATATCGATGTGCTTGGCGACCGGCCCGGTTGTAATCTTGCCGCCCTTGATCGCGGGGAAGGTGGGCGGCATCCCGCTGCCGTCGGGCTGATGACAGGCCACGCAATGCGTGTTGTAGATCTGCTCGCCCTTCGCCATCAGTTCGGCCTTGTCGTAGGTCTTGGACGGGTCGAACGCGGCGGCGCCAGCAGCTGCCTTCTGCTCCGCCACCCACTGCCGGTACTCCGCCTCGCTCACGACTTTCACGACGATCGGCATGAAACCATGCTCCTTGCCGCACAGTTCGGCGCACTGCCCGCGGAACACGCCGGTTTCCTCGGCCTTGAACCAGGTATCACGGATGAAGCCGGGAACGGCGTCCTGCTTCACCGCAAGGGCGGGTACGTACCAGGCATGCAACACATCGTTCGCCGTCACCAGAACCCGCACCTTCTTGCCGACCGGAACCACCACCGGATTGTCCACTTCGAGCAGATAGTTCTCGTTCTTGGCGGCGGCGCCCTCGATCTGGTCGCGCGGCGTGGCGAGCGTGCTGTAGAACCGGATGTCGTCGTCCAGGTACTCGTAGCCCCACTTCCACTGGTAGCCGGTGGCCTTGATGGTCATGTCGGGCGCGGAGGTGTCGCGCATCGCCAGCAGGGTCTTGGTCGCCGGCCAGGCCATGCCCACCAGGATCAGGAAGGGCACGACGGTCCAGATCACTTCGACCGTGGTGTTCTCGTGAAAATGCGACGCCTTGTGTCCCACCGACTTGCGATGCTTGACGATGGAATAGAACATGAACCCGAACACGCCCACGAAGATCACCACGATGATGATCATGATGAGGGTATGCAGGTCGTAGATGTCCTGGGCGAGCACCGTCTTCGGCGCCTGAAAATTCATCTCCCAGGCCGCGACGGCCATACCGGGCAGGATCGTTGCGAGTGCAAGACTGAAGAAACGCAAAATGGCCGGCAACCTCATACTTCCCCCGAAAGTGCTCTTAATCCTTGATTGTTAGCGCCCGGGCAGAAAGTCGCTCACGGATGCGCGCCGCAGCGGTCAGCTTACCCTCGTTACTGAGCAGCTTGCCGACTTCGGTATCTCGCCCGTGGGAACGCAGCAGCAAACGCACCCGCCCCTGCGGCTGACTTTCCACCACCACCTGCGCCCATGCCCGGTTGAGGCTTCGACGCTCTACCGTTCCACCAACGCAGCTTTCGACGGTCAGGGACTGATCCTCGATCGTCAAAAATTCGTAATCGTCTTCGTGTCGCTGCAGCCAGCGGAACGCCAGGTACAGCGCAACACATTCGATGCCGGCGAACGGCAACAATGGCCAGGCGCCATTGAGTGCAAACCCGAGAGAAATGCCAAGAGTGACTGCCGCCAGTGAGCCAAGAACCAGAAACCGGCCGGTTGGCGACATCGAGTAGCGACGCCTGGAAAACAGCGCCAGCTGGTCCCCTCCCGCGGCCTCGCTGTTGTACATGCCAATGTCCCTTGGTCACGACCGCTCGCGCGGACGCTGTGCTCACTTTTTCGAGCGTCGAAATCTAGCATAGCCCCCCCCCTGCGATCAAGAATGCGGGGCCGGTCCATGCTGCGTAAACCAGCTTTTGAGGGGTGCCGGGTCCAGGACATCGTGGCAGCGCTCGGGTCCGGCGCCAACAAGGTACGGAATCATGCCCAGAAACGGCAGCGGGACGCGTTCCTTCAGGGCCTCGATATTATCGTCGCGACGGAGCATATGCGCGTCGACCTGGTTGGCAATCCACCCTGCCGCCGGCAGTCCGCGGCGCTGTAAGACCTCTACCGTGAGCATCGCATGGTTCAGGCAACCCAGGCGCAGGCCCACCACCACGACTACCGGGAGACCCAGCGTCTTCGCGAGATCGGCAAAGGACAGATTCGGACCCAGGGGCACCAGCAGTCCACCTGCACCTTCGACCACTACGAAATCGCTTTGCGCTGACAGTGCGTCGAACGCCTGCTCGATGACTGCAATGTCTATGCGCACGCCCGCATCCCGTGCGGCAAGATGCGGCGCGATAGGCTCCGCAAAGCGGTATGGATTGAGCAGGTCCGGGTCCGGCGCGAACGCCGAAGCGCGTGCGAGCGCCAGCGCATCGTCGTTTTGCAGCACACCGGCAGCCATCTCGCAGCCGGCGGCCACCGGCTTCATGCCCACGGCGCGGATGCCCTCGCGGCGCAACGCGTGCAACAGCGCACAGGCGGCCACGGTCTTGCCAATGCCCGTGTCGGTACCTGTTACGAAGACGCCGCGCCGACGCCGCACGCGGGGTAATCGCGCGCTAGCCAATTTTCGCGGCTTTCAGGTCGATGACCCGGCGTCCGCCCGGCCCAAGTCGCGGCTGTGGCTTCCAGGCATGCCCGTAGATCACCTCGTAGCTTGCCGGCAACTTCCCGCCGCGGTCACGCAGTCGTTCGTAGCGTGCCAGGGCCCGAGCCCACGACTGGCGCCCGGTCAGTCCCCTGGGACGGCCCTCATTTGCGTTGTGCGCACCGATCGCCTTCAGCTCGCGCATGAGATCGTGGGCGTCGGCATAGGTCAGCGTGAACTGCTCCATATCCATAACCGGGTCGGCCAGGCCGCACTGGATGAGCAGGTCTCCGATGTCGTGCATGTCGATAAACCGATTGACATGCACCTGCTCGTCGACATCGGCCAGCGCGTCCCTCAGTTCGCGCAGGGTGTCCGGGCCAAATGTCGAGAAAAGCAGGAGGCCACCCGGCTTCAGCACGCGAAGGCATTCCAGGAACACGTTCTGCAACGATGCAGCCCACTGAAAAGAGAGGTTCGACCACAGGAGATCGACGCTCGCATCCCGCAATGCGATGCGCTCCTGGTCTGCGCACAGGTAATGACGACGCGCGCGGCGCGACAGCAGCTTCGCCCACGCGGGCTGCCGGCTGCGCGAGGTGCGCAGCATGGCAGGCGCAAGATCCAGCTCGACGATCTGCGCCTTCGGATAGCGTCGCGCAAGCGCCGACGCGCCGCGCCCGGTGCCGCTGCCCGCGTCCAGGATCGTCGCCGGCTCGACACGAAACAAGTCCAACCGTTCCAGCATGCGATCGCCAACCTCGCGCTGCAGCTGGGCGGCTGCGTCGTAGCCCTGCGCTGCACGGTTGAATGCACGCCTTACGCGCTGTTTGTCCAGCACAAACGGGTCGTTCATCCGCGGGTCCCCGCCTGCTTGGCCAGCGCCGCGGTCAGTCGCTCGACATCGGCTTCGCTGTGCAGGGCGCTAAGCGATACCCGCAGGCGCGCCGTTCCGCGCGCAACGGTCGGAGGCCGAATCGCGGGTACGAAGATGCCCAGCCGTTCGAGTGCCGCGGCGAACTCGACAGCAGCGTGCGCGTCGCCGATCACAATAGGCTGAATCGGCGTGCGCGATGGCAGCAGATCGAGGCCGCTGTCCGACACTCGCGCGCGCAACAGCGTGACCAGCGCCTGCAAGCGGTCTCGACGCCCGTCTTCACGCTCGAGTATTTCCGGGCTGGTCAGCAGCGCGTGCGCAACAGCCGGGGGCAGCGCAGTGGTGTAGATGTAGGTGCGCGCGCGCTGAACCAGCAGTTCGATCACGGCTGGTGCGGCGGCAACGAACGCGCCGCACACGCCGGCGGCCTTGCCAAGCGTGCCCATGTACACGACTTGCGGCCCCACGTTTTCCAGAAGAGTTAATGCGCCCCGTCCCTGCGGGCCCAGCACCCCAAAACCATGCGCGTCGTCCACCACCAGCCAGGCGCCCTCATGCGCGCCTAGCGCGGCAAGGTCGGCGCGCGGCGCGCTGTCGCCGTCCCGGCTGACTA
>CALJLA010000055.1 GCA_937983055.1 uncultured Pseudomonadota bacterium | reverse complement strand
GCCTTCGCCGCAACCGCTGCCACAGCCCCGGCCCCGGCCGCCCCGGCGGCGCCGCGAACGGGCCGTGGCCGCGCTGCCGGTCAAGACGGTCCGCGAGCGGATCACCGAGTTGCTGGGATCGATGTTTCTCAGCGCCGCGGTGGCCGCCGCCGTTTCCGACGGTCGCGGCGCAGGGGCGGCGGCCTTCCTGGCCGAAGGGGCCGGCGGCTCGGCCGGCTGTTCGCCGGGGCCGGCCAGCGTGGCGAGCACGGTGCCGACCGGTACCGTCTCACCCGGCTGCACTGCCAGCCACTGCACCGTGCCCTCGACCCAGCTCTCGACGTCGATCGCCGCCTTGGTGGTGTCGACCACCGCGACGATGTCGCCGCGCTTCACCCGGTCGCCCGGCTTCACCTTCCACTCGAGCAGCTTGCCTTCGTCCATGTCGGCGCCGAGGGAAGGCAGC
Source organism: uncultured Pseudomonadota bacterium (assembly GCA_937983055.1). Taxonomy (GTDB): domain Bacteria; phylum Pseudomonadota; class Gammaproteobacteria; order Burkholderiales; family Eutrophovitaceae; genus CALJLA01. The sequence continues at coordinate 26,165 of CALJLA010000055.1, read as the reverse complement.
TTGAACTCGATCATGCCGGCGCCTCCGCGGGCTGGCCGGCGCCGAACAGCGACTTCACCGCCGCGACGATCTTTTCCGGCTGGGGCAGGGCGGCGTCCTCCAGATGCTTCGGGTACGGCATCGGCACTTCTTCGCTGCACACCCGCGCGATCGGCGCATCCAGCTCGTAGAACGCCTGCTCGACGATGCGCATCGCCACCTCGGCCGACAGGCTGCCGGTCTTCCAGCCTTCGTCGACGATCACCACCCGGTGCGTGCGCGCCACCGATTCCATGAGGGTGGCGTCGTCCAGCGGACGCAGCACCCGCAGGTCGATCACTTCGGCGTCGATGCCCTCCGCGGCCAGCTGCTCGGCGGCGTCCAGCGTCTTCCACAGCATGCCGCCCCAGGCGATCAGCGTGACGTGCCGGCCGCGCCGTCGCACGCAGGCGCGGCGGATGTCGACGCCGCTGGTGTCGGCCGGCAGCTCGCCCTGCATGTTGTAGAGCAGGGCATGCTCGAAAATTACCACCGGGTCGGGGTCGGCCAGCGCCGGCGCCAGCATGCCGCGCGCGTCTTCGAGGGTGGCCGGCGCCAGCACCTTGATGCCGGCGATATGTGCGTAGATGCTCTCGAAGCTGTGCGAGTGCTGGGCGGCGAGCTGCCGGCCCGCCCCGGTCGCCATGCGCACCACCAGCGGCACGCTGAACTGCCCGCCGGACATGTGCCGCAGCAGGGCGGCGGTGTTGACGATCTGGTCGAGCGACAGCAGGCTGAAGTTCACCGTCATCACCTCGACGATCGGCCGCAACCCGCCGAGCGCCGCCCCCACGCCCGCCCCCACGAAGCCCAGCTCGGACAGCGGCGTGTCGCGGATGCGCTCGGGCCCGAACTCTTCGAGAAAGCCCTTCGACACCGCATAGGTGCCGCCGTACCTGCCGACATCCTCGCCCATCAGGAACACGCGCTCGTCCGCGCGCAGCGCCTCGCGCATGGCTTCGCGCATGGCGTCGCGATAGGTGGTCTTCTGCGCCGCGTTCATGCCGCGGCCTCTGGCGTGCACACGTCGGCGAAGCAGGCCTCAGGCGTTTCCCAGTCGGCGCCTTCGGCGAACGCCACCGCGCGTTCGACTTCCGCCACGGCCTCGCGGTCGATCTCGAGAAAAGCTTCCTCGGTGAGCAGCTTGAGTTTCTTCAGGCGCTCGGTGAAGTTGTGGATCGGGCCGCGCTTCTTCCATTCCTCTACCTCGGCCTTGTCGCGGTAGAGCTCCGGGTCGAACATCGAATGCGCGCGATAGCGGTAGGTTCTGAACTCGAGAAAGCCGGGTGCGCCGGTTTCGGCGACGCGGGCGCGCGCGGCCTGCATCGCCTCGTGGGTGGCGATCACGTCCATGCCGTCGACTGTCGCGGCATCGACGTTGTAGCAGGCGGCCTTGGCGGTGAGGTCGACCTGCGACTCGGAGCGCGCCAGCGCGGTGCCCATCGCGTACAGATTGTTCTCGCAGCAGAACAGCACCGGCAGCTGCCACAGCGCCGCCAGGTTGAGCGATTCATGAAACGCGCCCTCCGCCATCGCGCCCTCGCCGAAGAAGCAGGCGGTCACGCGCGAGCGCTTCTGCAGCTTGTCGGCAAGCGCCAGCCCCACCGCCACCGGCAGCCCGCCGCCGACGATGGCGTTGCCGCCGTAGAAGCGGGTCGCGGCGTCGAACAGATGCATCGAGCCGCCGCGCCCGCGGCTGCACCCGGCCTGCTTGCCGAACATCTCGGCCATGATCGCTTCGGCCTTTACGCCGCGCACCAGCGCATGGCCGTGCTCGCGGTAGGTGGCGACGATCGCATCCTCCGGCGCGAGCGCGCGGATGGCGCCTGCGGCGATCGCCTCTTCACCGATGTACAGGTGCAGAAAGCCGCGAATCCTGGTTTCGCCGTACAGCTCGGCGCAGCGCTCCTCGAAGCGGCGGATGCGCACCATGTCGCGCAGCAGGTCCAGCAGGAGCGCCTGCGGATGGCGGGACAGCGGATCTCCGGGCGCCGTCTTTTTCTTCGCGGCGCTCATTCGCTGCCTTCCAGGGTCGAGGTGTCGCCTTCCGGCAGCCCCAGCTCGCGCGCTTTCAGCAGGCGGCGCATGATCTTGCCGCTGCGGGTGCGCGGCAGGGTGGCGGCGAAGTCGATTTCCTTCGGCGCGACCGCGGCGCCGAGTCGCTTGCGCGCATGGCCGAGCAGCTCGAGGCGCAGCGCCTCGCTTGCCTCGAATCCGGACTTGAGCGACACGAACGCCTTCACTGCTTCGCCCACCGTCGGGTCGGGCTTGCCGATGACGCCGGCCTCGGCCACCGCCGGGTGCTCCATCAGCGCGCTCTCCACTTCGAACGGGCCGATCAGGTGGCCGGCGCTCTTGATCACGTCGTCGGCGCGCCCGACGAACCAGTAGTAGCCGTCGGCATCGCGCTTTGCCAGGTCGCCGCTCAGGTAGAACTCGCCCGAGAAGCACTTGCGGTAGCGCTCGTCCTGGTTGAGGTAGGCGCGGAACATCGACGGCCAGCCGCTGCGCAGCGCCAGCTCGCCTTCGGTGTCCGGCTGGTCGATGAATTCGAGCGTGCCGTCGTCGCGACGCTTGACGATTGCCGCGTCCACGCCGGGCAGCGGCTTGCCCATGGAGCCCGGCTTGATGTCCATCGTCGGCAGGTTGGCGATCATGATGCCGCCGGTCTCGGTCTGCCACCAGTTGTCGTGAATCGGCAGCCCCAGCGCTTCCTGGCCCCACCACACTGCCTCGGGATTGAGCGGCTCGCCGACGCTGGCGACAAAGCGCAGCGCGTCGAAGCGAAAGCGCTGCGCCAGCCCGGTGCCGGCCTTCATCAGCATGCGCACCGCGGTGGGCGCGGTGTACCAGACGGTGACGCCTTCGTCCTGCAGAATGCGGTACCAGCGCTCGGCGTCGAAGTCGGCTTCGTCGACGATGCTGGTCACGCCGTGCAGCAGCGGCGCGATGATGCTGTAGGAGGTGCCGGTGACCCAGCCGGGGTCGGCGGTGCACCAGAAGATGTCGTCGGGATGCAGGTCCAGCGCGTACTTGCCGGTCATGTAGTGCATCAGCACCGCGCCGTGCACATGCACCGCGCCCTTGGGCGTGCCGGTGGTGCCGCTGGTGAAGTGCAGCAGCGACATGTCGTCCGGCCGGGTGCGCTCGATTTCGAAGTGCGCGGGGGCGCGCCGCATCAGCGCGTCGAAATCGAGGATGCCGCGCCGCTCCCGGCCCCGCGTGCCGACCGCGATGATGTGCTCGAGCCCCGGCAGGCTGGCGCGGATCTGCTCGACCTTGCGCGAATACAGCGCCGCCGTGGTCACCAGCACGCGGCCCTCGCCGATCTTCAGCCGGGTGGCGATCGGCTCCGGTCCGAAGGCGGAAAAAAGCGGCGTGACGACGGTGCCGTTCTTGAGCGCGCCGAGCACCGCGATGTAAAGCTCGGGTATGCGTGGCGCGAGAACGAACAGGCGGTCGCCCTTGCCCACGCCCAGCGAGCGCAGCCCGGCCGCGAAGCGGTCGGTAAGCGTGGCCAGATCGGCATAACTGATGTCGCGGCGCGTGCCGTCGCGTCCCAGCCAGCGCAGTGCGACGTGATTGCGCCGCGCGCCCGCGGCATGGCGATCGACCGCTTCGTAGGCAATGTTGAGCCCGCCGCCCGGCAGGCCCGACAGTTCCGCCCGGATCGATTCCCATGAAAAGTGCGCGCGTGTGCGCTCGTCGTCGCACAGGTTGGGTGCGACGCGGCGCGCCTCGGCATCTTTTCTGATGAGACTTTCCCGCACTCGGTTTCCTCCTCCGGAAGAGGATGAGCGCAGCGCCCCGGGCGGGGCTTGATCTCGGTCAAGCGCCGGCGCGGCGGCGAGCGGGCTGTCGACGCGCTATTCGGCGAACTGGTAGGCGATGCGGGTGATGCGCCCGCGCCAGTACGGATGCGCACGGCCGGGCAGCAGCCAGGCGACTTCGCCTTCCAGCGGGATGCGAATGCCCTGGCGCAATTCGTAGTTCCAGAAACGCCCCTGCCACGGCGTGGGTACTGTCTGGCCACCGATGCTGCGCCCGCGGGCGTCGGCACGCACGGTGTCGAGCAGGCCGTCGTCATTGAAACCGAAGGTCAGCGCGACCGACAGGTCGCCGTCGGAAAGCGTGGCGTGCGCGGTGCGCGCGTCGACCGCGTCCCATCGCACGCCGTTGCCCGGCAGCAGCACCGTCGGGTACCAGGCGGCCTCCGCCAGAAAACGCATCAGTTCCCCGCGCGCGATGTCGCCGCCGCCGCGCTGATCGGCCACCGGCAGTAGCCCGAGCAGCGCCGCGTGCAGGATGCCTTCGCCCGCCACATACGCATCGTGCACCCGCACCGGCAGTCCCGGCAGCATCGCCACCCGCGCATTCCAGTCGAAGCCCGGCCGCCGGGCGATCACTTTCTGGGTGGAGGTGAAACGCTTCCAGTCCTGCCCCGTTTCGCTCATGTTCAGGCTGCCGGCGTGCTCGATGTCCACCGATGCGATGGCCGGCTGTCCGTCGCTCAAAACCGCCCGCAAGTAGCGCTGCACCGACAGCGGCAGGGTGTCCAGCGCGCGCGCGTCGAAGCGCGCCGGCGCCGGCGCCGACGCTGTGCGTGCCGTGTCCAGCCGGGCGCGCAGCGTGCGGGTGCCTTCTTCCCAGCGCAGGGTGCCATACACCAGGGCCAGCGCCAGCGCGCCGGCGGACAGGGCAAGCACAATGGCCACGCTCTTCACCGTCATTGCGAACGAAGCGTGCCGCGACGCTCAGACGCCGAGGTCGATGACCTCGCGCAGCGGCCGTCGCGGTGCCGCGGGCAGGGTCTCGGTGGGGTAGCCGAAGCGCAGCAGCAACTGCGGAAAGCCGCCGCCGGCGAGCTGCTGCAGCTTGGGCCGCAACGCCGCCACCTGCACCGGCTGGTTCAGATACGAAGCCTGCAAGCCCGACTTGCAGGCGGCCAGCAGCATATGCTGCAGCGCCTGCCCGGCCAGCAGCCAGTCGCGCGGGCTGTCGCCGTCGGTGCCGAGCAGCGCGAGCAACGGCGAGGCTTCCGCCAGTTGCCGGTCCCTTGCGCCGACGCCATTACCCATGTCGAAGCTGCGCACCACGAGCTGCGCCACCGGCACCGCCAGCCCCGGCAGACTGAGGCCGTCGCCACGCCGGCGCGGATGCATCCAGGCGGCCAGTTCGCGCCGCCAGGACGGATTCGCCCACTGAATCGCATCGCCATCGGAGACCAGCGCGGCCACATTCAGGCGGGTGGACTCGTCGGCGAGCGGGCGCAGCCAGGCCCCCTCGGCTTGCGCCGCTCTTTGCAGCGCGGCGACCGTGCCCGGGTCGACCGGCTTGTCGGCGAAGCGCTTGCGGTAGGTGCGGCGTGCCGGAATGACGTCCGCCAGCGTGGCATCCAGCGGCGGCGCGGGCAGACGCTCGCCGATGGCGATGCGCGCCAGCCAGTCGGGGTCGCGCGGGTCGGGCAGCAGCGCGGTCTCGGTGCCGAGCGCGCGGCGCGCCGCGGCGAGGCGCAGGTTCATCAGCGCGCAGCCGCAGCTGATGGCGAGCTCGCGGTCGTCCGCATCGTTGACCGGCAGCGCCCGCGTGCGATCGGCGTACAGATCGACGATGCCGTCGCCGGGGCGAAACAGCCAGGGCTGGGTGTTATGGCTGGAAGGCGCCAGGATCGACAGCGCCAGCAGCGCTTCCAGGTCGGTTTCGGTCTTTTCGGCGAGGCTCACGTGGGTTCCCGCAATGACGTGATCGATTCGCCGCCAAATCTAGCCGCGGTCGGCGCCCGCGGGTTTGATCTGTCTCAATCCGGTTGCATCGGTCAGGCAAGCACCCGCCCGGCGCTGCCGGCCAGCAGCAGCAGCGCCGCGGAGCAGATCGCGGTGAACGTCAGCGCCATGCCGAGCACGCGGTAGCGGTGGTCCTCCGGCAGCTGTCGCACGCCCCAGGCATGCGACAGGCGGCCGCCCGCCAGGCACAGGCACAGCGCATGGATGATCAGCGCGGCATGCCCCTGCTGCTCGGCGAACAGAATCAGCAGCAGCGCGATCGGCACGTACTCGGCGAAATTCGAATGCACCCGCACCGCGCGCAGCATCGCTTCGTTGCCGGCGTCGCCGATCGGGATCCTGAGCTGGCGGCGCATGCGCAGCGTGCGCACGCTGAGCAGCACATAAAACAGCGCGAGCAGGGCGGCATAGGGATAGACGATCATCGTTGCTCCGGGTCGGGAAGGTGGGAGAAGGCGGGAGAAGGCGGGGCGATACGCGGTCAGTCGTCGGGATAGCCGCGGCCGGTCCACTGCAGCAGGCAGAAGCCGTGGCCGAAGGGATCGGCGAGGGTGGCGATGCGCCCCCAGCGATGGCGCGTCGGCCCGGATTCGAGCGTGGCGCCGGCATGCTGCGCGCGCGCCACCGCCTCCTCCAGGTTCTCGACCGCGAAATCCAGATGCAGCGGCGTCCGGTGGCGCGCGTAGCGCCGCGGCTCCGTTGCCGCAGCGGTGCTGCCTTCCTGCTCCTGCAGCAGATAGATCGGGCAGGCCGCGCCGGCCATTTCCGCCACGGTGCCGCCGAACAGCAGGCGGCTCAGCTTCAGGCCCAGCGCATCGCGGTAGAAATCGATGGCGCGGGCGAGGTCGGGCACGTCGATATTGATCAGTATCTGCATGGCCGGGCCGCCGTGGTCAGAACATGCCGTTGCTGTTGGCGGCGTTCGGTGGAATCACCTGCAGCACGTCCCAGTGCTCGACGATTCTGCCGGCGTCGTCCAGGCGGAAGATGTCGATGCCGGCCCAGTCGGGGTTCTCGTCGCCGGGCCAGTGCTGGTGACAGTGCAGGATCACATGGTTGCCCTCGGCGAATACGCGCTTGAAGGTCACCCGCTTGCCGGGGTAGTCGCGCGCCATGCGCTCGAAGTAATCGATGAACGCCTGCTTGCCGTCGCCGACATGCGGGTTGTGCTGGATGTAGACCTCGCCGGCGTAGCGCGCCATGGCTTCCGCCGGCCGGCACTGGTTGAACATCAGGTCGTAGAACGCGGTCACGGTGCGCTTGTTGCGTTCGAGCACCTCGCTCATGGCCGGCCTCCTCTCGGGTGGGGTCAGGTCGATGCGATACAGCGGCAGCTCGCGCCCGGGAATGCTGTCGGACGCACGCCTGCCGGCGGGCACTGCGCCGGCCGCGCGATAGAAGTGCTGCGCATTCGGGTCGCCCTGGATCAGCAGGCTCGCCGCGCCGGCCTGCACGCCGGCCCGGATCGCATCCTCGATGAGCGCGCGCCCGACGCCGGTGCCGATGTGCACCGGCTCGACGAACAGCGCCTCCAGTTCGCAGACGCCGCCCTCGCAGAACGCGAGTGCATAAAAGCCGGCGGTTTCGCCGTGCCGCTCCGCCACCACATGGCGCCAGCGAGGGTTATCGAAGCGCGCGGGGCGAACGGTCAGCTCGGCGCGGCAGGCGTCGATGAATGCCGCACTGTAGCCCCAGTGCGCCTTCGAGCGCAGCGCCAGCGCGGTCAGCGCGCCCGCCTCGTGCGCCTCGGCGGGCCGGAGCCGCGGCGGATCGTGCGGGCTTGCGGTCGGCTGCACTGGCTTGGACATGCCTCTTCAATTTCTCGCGATGCAAGCCAAGCATCGCGCCGGCACGGGCTGCCGGTCTTGGACAAAGCTGCGGGCCTGCGCGTGCCCGGGGCGCGAGGCTAGCCGAGCAGCGCCAGGCAGAAAAAGAACGCCGCGATCAGCGAGGCTCCCGTGCGCACATGGTTCCAGCGCGTCCACCCGGCCAGGTATTCCGACCACAGCGCGGCGCTGGATTCTTCCTTTGGCCCGGCGGCGGCCAGCGTCTCGTTGCGCGGCACGTTGAAGACGATGGTCACCAGAAAGCTGCCGCCCAGGTACAGCAGGCTGCCGGCGAACAGGAACACCGCGCCGTCGCGGTGCCATTGCAGCATGGCGCTGACCAGGGCGACCACGCTCAGCAGCGCCATGCCCATGAACACCCCGAGAAAGCCGCGATTGAGCACGGTGACGTTGATCGACTGCATTGCCACCATGCCCCACTGGGCGGGCAGCAGAGCCAGCGCCGGCATCACGAAGTCCGAGAAGGCGAAAAACACCCCGCCAATCAGGCCGCTGCCGAGCGCGCCCGCCAGCGCCAGGATGAACAGGTATCCGTCGAGCATGTTGTTGGTTGTTGACCCGGTCGGTTCGAAGCGCGACCTTAGCAATAAGTGCAGGCGCGATGCAAATCTTGACGCGCCGGCACAGGCAGCGCGGCTTCAGCGGGTGCCGGGGTCGGCGTCCAGCGTTTCCACCTGCAGCAGCAGCGCCAGCCGGTCGTCGCGCGCCACCGCCTGCCACGGCCGGTCGGACAGGGCGCCCTCCAGCGCCCACAGCAGGTTCAGCGACGCGCCGCGCGTACTGCGCCGCACCCTGACATAGGCACGGGCGGCGCGCAGCGCGCGCAACGCGTCGACGCTGTCGATGCCGGCGGCGGAGAGCATTGCCGCCGATTTCGGGCCGAGATTGCGCAGCTGCTTCAGTTCGGCTGGCGCCGCGCCGGCGCCCGCGCCACGCCGGGCAGGCATTGGCTACCAGGTCTCGCCGTAGGGGCGCAGCTCGACCAGGAAGGACCAGGTCGAGCGATCCTGATGCGCGACGTGAAAAATCTCCTCGGCGATCGCCGACGGCCTGGCGAAGAACTCGTCGGGCTTGTCGGGCGCCAGGGTCGGCCGAGTGCGCGGCGTGTCGATCATCGCGTCGATCACGAAGTAGGCGACGTGAATGCCGCGCGGACCGAACTCGCGCGCGATCGACTCGGCCAGGATGCGCTGCGCCGCCTTGGTCGAGGCGAAAAAGCCCCAGTGGGCCTTGCCGCGGGTGGCTGAAGTATTGCCGGTGACCATGATGGCGCCTTTGCCGGCGTCGAGCATGGCGGGAATCGTCTCCCGCGCGAGATACAGCAGGGCGGTGGCGTTCACCCGGAAGTTGCGCTCGAGATCGTCCGGGTCGAGTTCGAGGATGCTGCCACGCACCGCGCGCAGCGCGTTGTGCACCACCACCGACGGGGCGCCGAGCTCGGCGCGCACCCGCGCAACGGTACTCACCAGCGCGTCGAGATCGGCCACGTCGCACGGATAGGCGCGGGTGTGCGGATACTTTTTCTCCAGCGCCGCCAGATTATCGGCGTTGCGCGCCAGCATCGCGACGCTGTAGCCGCCGGCCGCGAAGCGGCGGGCAATCTCGCCGCCGGTGCCGTTCTCGGCGCCGACGCCGGTCACCAGGCAGACAGGGCGCGCCATGGCTGCCGCTCAGAGCTGCATGCTGGGGCGCGCCGCCAGCGCCTGGTGCCAGCGGTGCACGCTGGGAAACCGGCCCTGGATGTCCATTTCCAGCTTGCCGGTCATGTTCATCATGAAAAACCCGGTGATGTCGGCGATGCTGAACGTCGCGCCGGCGATGAACTCATGCTTCGCCAGATGCGGTTCGATGCGGCCGAGCAGGATGTTCATCATCTCCTTGCCGCGCTCGACCAGGGCGGTAATCTGCGGCAGATCGTTGCGGGTGCCGGGCACCACCCGGCCCCTGAAGTTCGGCAGGTGGTTGCGCACTGCGTGCAGGATGGGGATGAAGCCGTCCAGCTCCAGGCGGCGGTTCCACATGTCGATCCTCGCCCGCTCCGCCGGGGTGCGGCCGAACAGCGAGGGCTCGGGATTGAGTTCCTCCAGGTAGCGGCAGATGCTCACCGATTCTGCGATTACCGTGCCGTCATCGAGCTGGAGAAACGGCACGCAGTTGAAAGGGTTCATGCTGGCGAAGGGTTCCTTGTACTGGGCGCCTTCGCGCACGTTCACCTGCTCGCTCGGCAGCGTCAGGCCTTTCTCGGCCATGAACACCCGCACCCGCTGCCCGTTGGCGGCGGGGCCGAAATCGTAGAGTTTCATTGAAGCGGTCTCCGTGTTTTTGCTGCGGTTTGAGCCGCGAGGGTACTGCATGCGCACGCCGGCTGCACGCGGCGATTCGCGAGCGCCCGGATTCGAATCCTCCGGGCCGCCCCGCGCGGCCGCCGGCGCCCACCAGCGCGGCGGACCGCACGCCGATCTCTGCCAGCGAAACCGCCTTCGCGCCTCAAGCCGGCTGGCCGTCCGCCATCTTCCGCGCCAGCCACTTCATGAAGTAGCCGCGCGGCTCCTGCACCCCGGTCACCAGGTATTGCAAGGTATAGACATTGTTCAGCGCCGCATCGAGCATGCGTTCGGCGTACCGCGTGCCGCAGAACAGCACCGCGTCGCCCGGCAGCAGCACGTGCGATTCGTCCGGCAGCACGAAGGGCGTGTCGTCGCGCGTCAGCACCAGCGGCACGCAGGCGAGCGAGCGATCGCGATGCAGGTGGTTGCGCATCACGTCGCCGAGCGTCACCGTCTGCCGACGCCGGTACAGCGTCATCAGCGCATTGGCCTGGCCGTCGGCGATCTTCGCCGTCCACAGGTGCGCCGGATGCGCGCCGAGCGCGCTCTTCAGGCGATGCGTCACCGCCTGCATCAGCGCACCGTGATGCTGGCGCAGATGGTCGAGAAACACGTGCACCGACGGCGAGATCAGCTGGAACAGGATGTTGCGCGCCGTCACCAGGCTGGGCTGCATGATCAGGTCAGCATGCGCGGCCTGGAACGCGAGCTCGTTCTCATGGTGGTTCTGGCGCACGATGATCGTTGCCTTGGGGTTGAGCGAGCGGGCGCGCAGCAGAATCGCCAGGTTGTCGGAATCGTTGTCGGTGGCCGCCACCACTCCGACCGCGCGGTCGATGCCCGCCTGGCGCAGCGTGTCGGCATTGGCGTAGCCGAGCACCTTCTCGTTTTCGGGCAGGTCGTCGGCGCCTTCCATGTCGGGGTCGATCACCGTGGTGTTGACGCCCTGCGCGCGCAGCACCGCCCGCACCCTGCGCCCCATGCGCCCGTACCCGCACAGAATCCAGCTGCCGGCCGGGCAGGACAGCGGCTTGTCCAGGGTGACGCCGGGCGCGCCGATCAGCCAGTGGGTCAGGGTGTGCAGCGACGGGGCGAACAGCGCGGTGCTCAGCCAGTTGGCGAAGGCGTCGAACGGATCGACCGTCTCCACGCCGCCAATCGCTTCCAGGCGCTCGCCCGGCGCGCTGGAGGTCGCAAGGCAGATCACCCGCACCGAGGGGTTGAGCAGGCGCGCCATCACCGCGATCTTGACGTTGACGTCCTCGTTCGGGGTGAGCGCGACGACCGCCTCGCAGTTGGGCATCGTCACGCCGGCGGCGATCAGATGGCCGGGCACGCTGGCGTCGGCCTGCACGCCGGGCATTGCGCGGTGGTAGTCGCGCAGCGCCAGCGCCTTGATGCGCTCAGGGTCGGTGTCGAGGATCACCGCGGTGGCGCCGGAATTGTCGAGGCCGCGCGTCAGCAGGCTGCCGGTATCGCCGAAACCGCCGATGATGGTGAACGGCCGGGCGATGCGGCCAACGCTCTTGCGGAAGCGGTGGCGCCGGATGGCCTGGAGGAAGTGCGGGTTCTGCACCAGGCCGATGATCGAGCCGATGGCGTACAGCCAGGCCACCACGCTAGTGATCAGGCAGATGATCGCCCACAGCCGCTGGGCGTCGGTGAACGGATACGGGATCTCGCCGAAGCCGGTGGTGGTCGCCGTGTAGGCGAGGAAGTACAGCGCATGGAAAAAACTCATGTGGTGCGGGTTGCCGTCGGCATCCTGCCCCGGCATCAGCACCATGCCGATCAGGGCGATGGCGCTGACCGACACCAGCACGATGATCGGCGCGCGCATATAGCGCAGCACCAGCGAAGTAACGCGATCGAGTTCGGAAGAATCGGACATGGCGGTCTCCTTGCGTGCGGTTCCGCGAGCGGCGCGCCGGATTCTGCGGTTCGGCGTGCGCCGGATCGGGTGGTCGCCGCCCGGGGGCGCGGGCGGCGACGGACAGTGCAGGGCGTCGCCCGGACGTTCGCGGAATTCCCGCGTAACGGCAGGCTAACGACCGGTCATCAGGCTGTCGACCACCAGCATGATCACCGACACGATGTTGGCGAGCATGGCGCCCGCGGTCAGCGACACGATGCTCGCCATCGCATCGGAGGTCAGCCCGGTTTCGGTCACGTGCACCACGAACAGCCACACCAGGGACGCGGCGATGAGCTGCAGGTTGGCCACCAGGCTGGTGGCGAGCAGCAGGGCGCCGATCTGCGAACGGTCGCCCAGCTTCAGGCCCATGGCGATCAGGTTGACCACGACCACCGCGAAGAACTCGTAAATATTGTGGTGGTGCGGGTTGTCGATCTCGCCCCAGACAAAGCCGAAGTTCAGCGTCAGGGCGAGAATGATGAAAAACCCGAAGATGACCTTCTCGATCTGCATGGCATTTTTCTCCAGTCGATTGCCGCGGGCCGGCGTCGCGCAAGGGGTGCGCGCCACCGCTATCAGCCTACCGCAGAAAGGCAGGGGCGGGCGCCCGCGGTGCCACGCGCGATGATGCAGCGCCGCGCCGCTACGGGCCCAGGTACTCCGAGACCAGCACCAGGTCCTTGATCACCGACTGGTACTCGACGTGGGTTTCGTGCTCGACCGTGCGCCAGAGCGTGCCGTCATGCTCGGTCATGTAGGCGCGATAGGCCGGCGCCCCCGGCACCTTCACGTTGTCGGCCACTGCCAGCGCGCCGGGCCGCAGCCAGCCCTCGCCGAGGATGAGTTGGAGGTCGGGCAGGTAGGCGTTCTTGTCATGGTCGAGAAACACCAGGTCGACCGATCCCGGCCCGAAGCCATGTTCGCGGCGCAGCAGGTCGACTGTCCTGCCGCCGTCGCCGAGCGTGCCCACCACCACCGTCACCCGGTTGCCGACCCCGGCGTGCTCGAGAATGCGGCGCGCGATCGCGGCATTGTCCGGGTTGAACTCGATGGAAAAAATCTGCGCCGCCGGCGCCGCCGCCGCCATGCGCAGCGCGCTATAGCCGCAGTAGGTGCCCAGCTCCAGCACCCGGCGGGGGTTGGCACGGGCGACGGCCGCGTCGAGGATGAGGCCTTTTTCGTCGCCGACGTTGATGAGAAAGCTCTGCGTATAGCAGTACTCGTCGATCACCCTGATCACGTCGGCCGCGTCACCCCGGCGCGCCCGCGCCGCCACGTAGTCCGCCAGCCGCGCCTCGCGCCCGTCCCCTACCTGCCATTCGGTGAGCAGGCGTTTTATGCCGAACATCATGCGCAGGAAGGACCAGCGCAGGAACGGGATCTTTCTCCAGGAGGATGTCATTTCGGGCTCGATGGATAGATTGGTTGGGCGTCAAAGCCGGCAGACTAACGCAATTGGGCGCTGACAGGGCGCCGGCAGCCCGGCTGCTGCCGGACCCGTCCGCCAACGCGGCGCAGGGTGGTTTCCCTGGGCCGTTACCGGTGGATCTCGCTCACGATCCTGGCGCGACCGCGATCCGGCATCCGTCCGGCAGACGAGGTCACGGTCCCGCCCGGTTCGCGCGCCACGATTCGCTGCGCCGGCACGCCCGGTGGATCCGGACCGCCCGGCACACATCGGGCGCCGCCTGAAGCAGGTCGCTACTTTCGTTTGCCGATCAGGTGCCGCGCGACCGATTCGAAGGCGGGCAACGAGGTGGGATCGTTTGCGGCGTTGCCGGCAACCGGATGACTTGCGAAGCGGGCGATCACCATTTCCGCTGCCGGATCGATGTAAAGCGCCTGGCCATGTACGCCGCGCGCCATGATCGCACCGTGCGCGTTATGGGTGATCCACCACATGCTGCGATAGCTCCAGCCGGGCAGCAGGCGGTAGCCGGCCTTCGCGAAGTGTTCACGGCTCGCGCCGCGCCGGATATCCGCCACCACTTCCGCCGGAAGGATCTGCTGGCCGTTGTAGCGCCCGTTGTTGCGTACCATCTCGCCGAATCGCGCGAGATCGCGCAGCCCGGCGTTCAGGCCGCCGCCCGCAAAGGGCGTGCCGACGGAATCCACCGACATGTATGCATCCTGCTCGGCGCCCAACCGGCTCCAGATTCGCTCCGACAGCAGCTGCGCCACGTTGCGCCCGCTGACCCGCGCCAGCACCCAGCCGAGCGCGTCGGTATTCGCGGTGCGGTAGTGAAAGGCTTCGCCGTGCCGGCCCTCGGGCTGGACGGTAACGAGAAACTCGTAGTAGCTGCGCGGTCCCTGGTAATCCGCCGGCTTGGGCAGCGGGTTGCCGGCCGCGGCGTGCGCCCACACCTCCGCCTGCGCGTCGGCGTAGTCCTCGCTGAAACGGATGCCGGTCGTCATGTCCATCAGCTGGCGCACGGTGGCGTTTCCGAACGCCGAGGCGGCCAGCTCCGGAACGTAATCGGCGACTCTGCGCTGCGGGTCGAGCGTGCCTTCCGCCGCCAGCAATGCCGCCAGCGTGCCGACGAAGGTCTTGGTGACCGACATGGCGCCGTGCTGACCTTCCGGCTTCAGCACCCCGAAATAGCGCTCGTAAACCACGGTTCCGCGATGGAGGATGATGATGCCGTCGGTATAGTTGGCCTGCAGCGATTGCGCCCAGGTCATCGGCGCGCCGCCGCCGAGCGGGACGAACGTGACCGCGTCGATATCGTTGCGCAGCACCCGCCTGAGCCTGGCCGGCGCAGCCAGGCCGCGCGAGACGTTGACGGTGGGCATGAGCTGCCGGAAATTCGAAACGCTCCAGCGCATCTGCGGAAAGCGGAAGTAGCTGCCGTCCTCGAATCGAATAATCCGATCCGCCGGCGGCGGGGAACCCACCATCCAGCCGAGCGCGGCCGGGTCGCTGGCCCCGGCGTCCGGGAACTGCGCGGGAACGCCGGCATGCGCCGGAACGGCGAACAGCGTGAGCAACAGGCAGGCGCAAATGAGGGCCGGTCTGCTCAGGCCGTGGATGTCGCGCGTTTCGTAATGGGGTCGGAGCACGCTATGCCTCTGGGCTCGCTTTAGGGTGCTCAAAGAATACGGTGTTTCCCAGCCTTGTCGCAGATACCTGTTTCAAACGGCCAGTCACCGTCGTTGGTCCCACCGCAATGAGATCGGGCCGGAGTGGAACGAACAGAACTACGTTGCGTAGGGTTCAACCGCGCTGCCGTTAGGCAGCGCGGCTGGCCCGAGACTATTGTGGCGTCAGCTTGTAGATATCACCGCCATCCACCGCGGCATACAGGCTGCCGTCAGGCCCCTGAACCACGGACCGGAAGCGGCCGGCAGGCATGGGCAGCGGCATGGACACGACGCTCTTGACGGACTTGCCGTCGTCCGCGAGGTCGATTACGTCGATGCGCATTCCGACCGCCGTTCCGCCGAAACCGATCCCCATGATGCCCACCGCCAGCTTCCCGTTCCAGGCGCCCCACTGCTTGCCGGTCAGGTAGGTGGCGGAAGAGGTGCCCTGCGACAGGCCGTTGTTGTTCCAGGCGGGCGGCATCGCATCGGGGTGGGTCTTGGTGTCGGTCATCGGCATGAACTTCGCCCGCTCTGCAGGCGCCATGCCTTCCATCTGGTTGGGCATGTAGCCGCAGTAGTTGTCCGGGCAGTCGCCGCGTCCGGCGATATTCGGGCGCGGATCCCATCCGCCGTTGCCGCCGTTCTTCAGGACGGTGATTTCATCCGAGTGCCACGGGCCGTGTTCCGCCACGACCGGCGTGCCGTCGCTCGGACGGAAGGCGATCCCCTGCACGTTGCGATGACCGTAGGTGAAGATCCGTGCATCGAAGCCCTTCGGCGGATTGTTGCCCTTGACCGCCTTGCCGTCGCGGTCGATGCGCAGCACCTTGCCGCCGATCAGCGTCGGGCTCTGCGGGACAGCGCCGTTGTGCGTGTCGCCGGTGGTCAGGTAAAGATGGCCGTCCGGACCGAAGCGGACGCGTCCGCCGTTATGGGCGCCGGGGCCGCCGAACGGATGCTGGGTGGCCTTCGGCTTGTACGGAACATCGGTGACGATGTCGGTGCGGTCCGACACCTGGGTGAAATCGCTGTTCACTTTCAGCCGCATGAGCCGGTTGCTGCCCGGCGCCGTCTTGTTCGAGGTCGAGTAGACGTAGATGAAGCGGTTCTTGGTGAATTCGGGATCGACCGCCACGCCCATCATCCCGGCCTGTCCTTCGCAGAACAGATCGTCGGCTTTGCTCGCGTAGCCGCTGGTGCCGGTCATGCCGAGCAGGGCGTTGACGCTGCCGGAGGGCATCCGCACCGAAAGGCCGCGGCACTTCTCCGTGTAGAACATGGTGCCGTCGGGCAGGAAGGCCATGTCCCACGGGCTGTCCAGCCCGGACAGCACCGTAGCGTGCTTGATGGTGGGTGCCTTGCCGTGGTGATCCGCGGCGGCCGGCATACTGAACGTCACGGCGGCGGTCACGGCCGCGCACAGTGACATCAAGGGCATGTCTCGTTTCATGCAACTGTCTCCTGTTATTCGTTGCTGTCTGTGCAAGATTCCGGGTGACTTACGCCAGGCGCAATGGCGCCGGCTGCCATCTCCGGACGCCGAACAGACACGATGTCCAGGTTTTGGGTTCCCCTGGCGACGAACCGATCGCGGCAAACGGCGGCATCAGGCGGCTGATGGCGTGGGCCGTCGGCGCCAGCGGCGCATGGTCTGATCCGGCGTCTGGGTTTGCAGGATGCGCGACACCCTGGCGCCGAAGGTCGTGCGGCCCGAGGGCCGTCCTCGGCGTCGGTGCAGCGCGGAACCGCATTGAAACCGCAGGACCCGCGCGTAGTCAGCCCGGCCTGCCGGCGGCGCTGCGCTCGGCCTTCCCGTCGCCCGCCGTCTACCGGCGGTTAACGGAAGACGCTGCCGCGCCGGGATACTCTTGCCTGGGCGCGAAAGATTTCGCGACCGCCGCTATCGCTGAACGGCAAGTCGTTCAGCGGAAGGTCGTTGAGATGTACTTGGCGAGGTTGGCGATGTCCTGATCGGAAAGGCTCTCCGCCCACGAGAGCATGATCGCGGTATTCGGCCCGACTTTTTCTTTTGCGCGGTACTTCATCAGGCGATCGGAAATATAGTTCGCATCCCGGCCGGCAAGCGACGGGAAACTCGCCATGCCTTTTCCGTTCTTCCCGTGGCAGGTGACACAGTTTTCCAGGTACCTCTTCTCGCCGGCCGCCGCGTCGCCCGCCCGTGCCCCGGCCGCGCCCAGCGTGAGCGCCGTCGAAAGCGTGAGCAGCATCAGCATCTTCATTGGTGTGTCCCTCTTGTCTTTTTCGGTCAGTTAATACCTCGACATTGCAGCGGGTGCCTGTCGATTTCGACTGACTATGATTAGCCGCAGGGGCAAAGGTTCGCTCGACAGGGGATCAGGCAAGCGCGCACGGATATGTAGGGCAGGGGATTACGGGAAGCGGACTTAGGTTGTCCGCCCGCCACTTACCCCGCCGACCGCGCCTCGTGGTGGCCCCGTCTCGGCCACCCGGTCGGCGGGCGCCTCCTGCCGAAGATCATGCTCGGGAACGAGCAGCGCAGACACAGGACTGATCTCCAGGGAGGATCTGTCGGGGTGTCCTGTGCCGATTAACTGCTACGGGGCAAAGCGGCCAATGGCTGGTGCTCGGCAATTCCCTTTACTCAGCAGACCAGCGGCGGGTCCTTGAAGAATGTGAGAACCGGCAGTTGGGTCGGTTTGCCATTGAGGAACAGCGTGGGTACGCGAACCCGCAAGACCTCGGCCCCTTCGTGATCGAAGCGCCCACTCCAGAAGGGGTTTGCGCCTTTCAACGGGAAAGTGGCGGGAATCCGGTACTGAATATCCAGTGTCGTGGTGATGTCCAGGGGTGATTCCGGACCGCCATTGACGGACACCAGGAAGGTGTCCGATTCCAGATGAAGCATCTGGTCGGTCTTGTTTTGCACATGAACAAAGAAGTCCACCCTTTTGAACTGCTCAGTCGGGAAATTCGCGCTGCCACGGATCAGGAGACCCTGCCATTCCAGCGCCAGCGTCTTCGCTTTGGTCGGATTCGGGCAATCCGCGGTTCGTGGCGCGTCGACGTCCTCCAGCGTGTAATAGCGCTGCGCGCAGGCGGCGAGAAGAATGACCGCCAGGACGGGCAGCCTGTTCATTCCGACACCAGCCGCGCAATACCCTTGCCGAGGGCCTCGCAGGCGTGGGCCTCGCTGTTCGACCAGAATACCAAGGGGATGATATACGCCAACCCCCCACCCTCATCGCCCCAGTCGGAGGAAACAACGCTGCCCGCGATGCGGTCGTGCCGCGCATCGAACACCTCGGCGGAAAACCGGGACAATTGCAGCCAGGCGACGCCGATCGCGCCCCCACCGCCTTCCAATCCTTTCGACGAGTGGAGGGTGTGCGCCTCGACGCGCACGACATAACGGACACCGGGCGCACTTGCTTCACGCTGGAAGCTCAAACGGGAATTCGCCTTGACCGCGCCCCGCTCGACGCACGCGGCGACGAGATCGCGGTCCTTTTCCGTCGCGCTCGCTTTGCCGTTCGGGCCGGTGCGTGATTTCAGCGTAACCGAGATCGCTTCGCCGGCCTCGATGCCCGTCGGCGCCTCGCGTATCTCGTAGAACGCGGCGTTTCTTGCGCCACTCGCGCACCCGACCAGGAGCAGCGCCGAGATTGCCGCAGTCCATCCGCCGAACCGGGCGGTTCGTCTTCCAGGCAGCCCAAGGCGCAAAGCACGCACTCGCACTGACCCTCCCGGGCACTCCAGAGGCCCCGTACGCTTGAAGGATAGTCCAGCGCCGGCCAAAGTAAACCCGCGGACCTGGCGGTTTCAGTCGCGTCACAGTCGATCCATTGGGCGCCGGGCAATCCGCCGATGATCGAACAAGCGGGTGCGGTTACCCGCCAGGGTGCTGCTATTGCTACTGCCTGCGGGCGTAGACCTCTTTCTCGATGCTGATCAGTCCCGGCGGCGTGCTGCTGCCGGCGGCGAACAGCGTGCGCTCCCTGACGGAGCCGTCGTCGAAGTCGAGGGTCAGGGTCAGTCCCTGCACGCGATAGCGCCCGCCGATCACGCTGCCGGCGGCGCCGAACGTGAACCGGCCATTGCGCTCGAATTTGTAGACGTTCGAGAACGACGCGCCGGCGCTGCCGGCACCCTTCCATTCGCCGACCAGCACCGAGGCCGCCACCGGTCGCGCGAACTTGTACGCCCGGTTGTCGAGCCTGATGCTGTCGGCCGACGCGGCATAGACGTGGCGATCGACCTGGCCGTTGTCCCAGCGAACCGTCAGCGTGCCGGATTCGAGCTTGAAACTTCCGCAGGTGTCGGGCGAGCAGCGCGACAGATCGAAAGTATCCCCGCCGCCAAACGGAAACAGGCGGTCGATCCGGTTGCCGGGAAGAAACAGGCGTGTGTCGGTTTCCAGGCGCCCGCCGCCGGTGAAATCCGTCTGCAGCTCAAAGAACAAGCCGGCAGGGGTGTTGTTCTCCATGCGCGCGGCGCCGACGTGAGCGCGACTCGCGCGTCCGGCCGGCGCGGCGGAAGGTGCCGTGATACCCGCATCCGCGGGCGTTGCGCTGTCGCGGCGCGCGCTGGCGGATGGCGCATCGCTGGCGACGGCCGCGAACTCCATTTGCTGGAAGAACTGTTGAATCTCGGCGAAGTGCGCGTCGCCCACCACGTTGGTCACGATGCTCATGGTCCGTCCAGAGGACGTGCCGGTCACCAGCAGCACCGTGAAGGTGCCGCCCTGGTGCGTGACGTCCGCCGCCCCGGTGACCACCGTCCAGCCGCTGGGGGTCTGGTTGGTGTGCAGCTCGGAAGGCACGCCGACTCCCAGCGGCGCCGTAATCAATCGCGCCCAATCGGCCCTGAAATTGGTCTCGGGCGACGCGCCACCCGCGCGGCTGGGAAACAGGAAAATCTGCGCCGCCCCGCGCGCCGTCTGCGGCGAACGAAAAGACAGCATCCCCGGAGCCGCCGCGCGCTCCCAGCCCGCCGGCGCGCGAAACGTCGCGATATCGAACCGGTCCACCTCGGCCGCCTGAAGCGGGAGCAAGGCAAGCAAGCTGGCAGCGCCAAACAGCAGGCTTTTCATGTGCACCTCCGGAACTGAAGACGCGCATTACCAGTTGGGGGGACTACGCTACGTCATGTCTGATGACAGTGATGAGTGAACTGCCAGACCAGGCCGAGGCGAAGTGAAGCGCGACGCGAGGCATCGGAGGCGATGGAAACCGTTAGCGCCGCAATTTGGCCATCGAAAAGGGGCTTCCAAGCATCAGAAACGGCCCGGCTATCGCCATTAGATCCCATTCGTCAGGACGTTAGGTTGGTCCGACCCGGCTCTGGTGGACGGTCCAAAGACCCGGCGACCGATAGCCGCGTAAAACGGCACATTCAAGACGAGGAGCAATGCGAAGATTATGGGATTGTCGGTCAGCGTAAACATACCCGGCATGATGTCTAACGTCCGCGTTGTGCCGCGCTAAAGAAGGCGCGCAGCGCCGCAGCGCAAGCGTCGGTCACCAACGCGCTGTTAGCTGGCTGCATCAGACCAGAACCCCCGCGACGCTTCAGTGAGCTGTTCATCGAGCATTTCCCATGCGAAGCCAGCGTTCCGAACGATGAGGCCAATCAGCTCGACGCACACCTGCATTTCCGACATCACGGTCTTGAGGTCACCCCATTGGATGCCCAATTCGCCTATATCAATGGGCTGATACTTGTCCGCAACGAACCGAATCTCTGTGTGAGCAGTAAGCTTGTCGCGGATCGTCCGGAAGCCTTCCAATGCCTCCATAGAAGACAATTTTTCCCAGGAGGCACGAAGTTCGCGGTAATGTTTATCGAACTGTACGCGACGCTCAGCCTGTTCCCGCATCTCGATCCGTTGTAATGCCTCAATGATGGCAGGATCGGTCTGTTCCTCGGGTGGTGGTAATCGCCAAATTGCATACCGTTCCTTCAACTCAGCAAGCAGCGTG
Organism: uncultured Pseudomonadota bacterium; assembly: GCA_937983055.1. GTDB lineage: Bacteria > Pseudomonadota > Gammaproteobacteria > Burkholderiales > Eutrophovitaceae > CALJLA01. Next base: position 5,231 of record CALJLA010000055.1, on the reverse strand, counting down.
CTGTCCTCTAGCGCCTCGACGATATTACGAATGCTCGGTGTGCGTTTATCAGCGTCGGTGGTGTACTTGGCGATGTCTTGAACGCACGTCAAGAAAAGTGAACTACGGAGCGTACGAAAACCACGCGCTTGCCTAACGGAGCCTCTCTTCGACACCACTTCTTTGTCGAAGATCATGGGATCTAGGAAGGCGTAACGCTCCCTAAGTTGAAGAAACCCATCTAGTAGATGTCTCGCCAATCCCTCTAATCGCTCAATCTGCGTGGGCACGTCTCAGCCAGCTAACGTGATTTATACGGCAGGACAGGGATCGCTACATTTAGTGACATGCTGGCACCGGTACGTACAAGTACCTAGATGTAGAAACATTAGCCTTCGCCGCGGCTGATGACAATACGGTCCTGCAACCCCAGTGCGCGAATGGCGGAAACGGGCAGGTACCAGAGTTTCTCGGTTGGGTGCCAAGTGCCGCCAGCCTGCTTGACGCGTTGCCGCAATTCCGACTCTCGATACTGGATCTGGACGGCTGCCACCGTGGTGCTCGCCGGCTCGGGTCGCGCGCGTGGCTGTCTGTTTGGCGGAGTGGTTTGCCAAGGGGCGGTTTCCACGATGAGCTCGACCGTGGTAGGGCGGCGCCCTGTGGCGAGATCGTAGCGATAGCGGACGCACACCAGCCGGTCGCCGAACTGGTCAAGGAGCTTACGGGTGCCGCGCTGTCCCGGCCGGAGAGTGGCCCGCGTTTCCATGACACCGCCTTGGGGCTGTATGGATGAACAGCATGCTAGCGCCGATCTCTATCCGGCGCCAGCGCCGGATGGGCGGCTTCAGTCCGCAGCGACCGCCTCGATCTCGAACAGGATGTCGGGTTTGACCAGGGCGGCAACGACCGAGAGCATCGAGGCGGGACGGTGGTCGCCGAGGTATTTCAGGCGGATGGCGGGGTAGGCGCGGATGTCTTCGGCGCGCACCAGGGTCTGGTTGATCTTGACCAGGTTCTCCACGCCCATGCCGGCGGCGTTGAGAATCTCGACCAGGTTCTGCCAGGCGAGGTCGGCCTGTTCCTCGAAGGTGTGCGGCACGCTGCCGTCCTTGCGGATGCCGGGCGTGCCGGAAACGTGAAGCTGCCGCTTGCCGGCGGCGATCTCGACCGCGTCGCTGTACTTGCCGATCCTGGCGGCGACGCCGACGTTGACGGGCTTGCCCATGTCATCCTCCCTCGGTGTTCTGGCGGGCACAGGCTAGCAGATGGCGGCAACCGGCGCCGGGCAAGCGGAGTGAATGTGCCCGGAAAAGAGAAGCGGCCGTGCCGGTGATCCGGCGCGGCCGCAAGTGGCTTAGCAATCGGCCGGCCGTGGCCGGCCGGTGCGAACGGGTCGCTACTGCTTCCGGTTGCGCGGGTCGTGCTCCGGATTCACGTACGTAAGGCTCCAGGGCCCGATGCCGTGCAGCTGTAGCACGGTGTCGCCCTTGACCCACACGAAGTGGCGCATGCCGGCTGCCCAGTAGCCGAAGGTGCCGGCGGGCATTTCCATGGTGGCGGCGGCGTCGAAAGTTTCACCCATGCCGAGGTTGAAGGTGCCGGAGATCACGGTGATGCGTTCGGTCTTCGGGTGCCAGTGCGGCATGATCTTGAATCCGTCCGGCATCCACAGGCGCATCACGACCGGACCTTCCGTGCCCGGTTCGCGATCGAGCCCGGCGACCCTGGCGCCCGCTTCGAGCGAGCCGGGGCCGTTCTTCCACTGAATCTCGGAGGGCTTGTGAATGCCCATGTCCTCGGCCCCCGAAACCAAGGCAGCCCACATGACCAAAGCGACAAGCAAAACGAATCTCTTCATTTTTCCTCTCCTTCCAGGTTCTAACGGCACATACAGCCGCCGCATCGGCCGGGCGAGCGGATCGCCGCGGACGCGCGCGGCCTTTTGAAATCCATACTGACATTGATGCTTTCTTATTTTTTCGCCGGTTAAGCTTCCTTTCATGACGCTGGTATCCACGCTAGAAATTTAGTCCGCAGTTCGGGCGCCGGCAAGATCGCCGCGCGCGAACGCAAGAGAATGCGCCGGCGGTTTCGGAACCGGGGAAAGCGGCGTGGAGATTCAGGCCGGCGGGCGCGGCCAGTTCTGGATTTCGGCGCGCTCCTGGCGCATCAGGTAGGCGTCGGGCGGCGGGGTGATGAACAGCCGGTCGTGCTCGCCGTCGTGGCACAGCCGCGCGAAGCGATAGGTACCGAGGTGCAGAAAGCGCGCGGCGGTGAGCGCGTCGTCGTAGGCGTCGTAGCGCTCGGCTGCCTGCACGTCGTCGGCGACGACATCCTGCGGGCGGAAGTAATAGAGCACGCTGGCGCTCACCGCCGCACCTCGACCACCGGCGAGCGCGCCGGCCAGGTGCCGCGGCCGGCGATGCGCTCGCCGTCGAAGCTGAGCCAGGCGTAGCGCGCGAGATGCGGCAGGCGGCGGGCCAGTAATTCGAGCGCGGCGCGCGCGGCCTCGGGCTGTTCCGGCAGCGAAACCAGCACCACGCGGCGCGCAGCGTCCGGCGCGATCCATACCTGCACGTCGCCGTTGCGCGCTTCCGCCGGCCGCGGCGCCAGGCCGAGCCGCTGCGCCTCGGCGTCGATCGCGGCCTGTGCGCCGGCCACCAGCAGCGGTGCGCCGCGTCCGTCGGCGTTGTCGTCGGCGGGAACGATGTCGCCTTCGGCAAAGGCGCGCGCCAGCGCCTGCGCGGACGTTCGCAGCGCATCGTCCAGCGCGCGCACCTGCAGCCGTTCGGCGGCGACCGCGTCGCGCAGGATCGGCGGCGCTTCGGACGGCGCGAGGGCGCGCCACACGCGAAACGCCGGGTCCACGGTCACGCTGCGCACATCCCGCGCGGCGCCGAGCGCGAAGCGCGTCTCGCGCGCGGCGAAGTCGACGACTGCCGTGCGCACGCCCGAAGCGCCTTCCAGCGCCAGCGGCACGCGCAGCCGGTAGCCGGCAGAATCCTGCGTCAGCGTCACGAAGAGTTTGCCGTCGCGCAACTCGGCGCCGCTCGCCGCCAGCCGCGGCGCGCCGGGTCGGTCGAGCCGCTGGTCGAAGAACCCGCCCAGGTCCTGACCGGCGGCCTGCTCGAAAGCGCGCCGCAGGTCGTCGAAGCTTGCGGCGCGGTGGCGGTGCGCCTGCCAGAAGCGCCGAATGCCCTGGTTGAACACCGGTTCGCCGAGCCGGTCGCGCAGTTCGACGAACAGCATCGCCGACTTGCCGTAGCCGATGGCGGACGAGGCGGTGTGATGACGCGCGCGGAATTCCGACAGCGGGCGGTCGGCGCCCGCGGGCAGCGCCGCGAAATCGCGCAGCCAGCCGTGGCGCATCTCCTTCGCCGCGTCGGCGGCCTCGTCTTCTTTATAGGCGTAGTCGGCCATGAAGGTGGTCAGCCCTTCGGCCCAGTTGCCGCGCGAGACATCCACCCGCACGCCGTTGCCCCACCAGTTGTGCAGCACTTCGTGGCCGAGCGACGTATGGCGGATGAAAGGCAGCTTCAGCACCTGGCGCCCGAGATAGGTAAGCGTGGGCATGCCGAAGCCCGTGGGCAGGGGGCTCGAGACGATGCTGAAATTCTCGAACGGATAGGCGCCGATCTCGCGTGAATAGCGCTGCACGTAGCCGGCGGCGGAGTCGAGATACGCCTGCGCCAGCGGCCGCAGCTCGGCATGAAAATAGGTGCGCAGGCGCACGCGCGTGCCCCCTGCGTCGCCCGTACGCCCGGTGACCGTGTACGGCCCGATCATCAGGTCGATGCCGTCGACCGGATGCGCATGCTCGAAAGCGACGCGCCGTTTGCCTACGGCGGCGGGCAGGTCGGCGGGCACGCCCGGCGCCACCGCGATCTGCGCGTGCGGCGTGACGATCTCGATGCGGTAGGTGAAAGGCATGCCGGGGTCGGGATACCAGCCGCTGCCTGCGGGCAGATAGCTGCCCTCGGCGGATGCCGCCGGCAGCAGCGCGGCCAGCACCTCGCGGTGCGACAGCGTGTCGTCCAGCGAGGCAAGCCGCGCGCGGTATTCGACCTGCAGCCGCGCGCCGGGCGGCAGGTCGGCGCGCCAGGCGCCTTCGCGCACCGTTGCCGGAAGCGCACGCCCGTCGAGCGTCGCGGCGTCGATTTCGAGCGCCGGCAGCGCCAGCGCGACCGACCCGCCTGCGCTCGAGGTCAGCTCGGCGCGCGCGGCGAAGGCGCCGCTGCCGGGATCGACCTCGACGGCAATCTCCAGATGCGGCACCTGCGCGGAGACCAGCGCGGCCCACAGCGCCAGCGCGGTGGCGGCGGCCGCACGCCTCACGGCTGCGCGGGAAAGCGGGCGATCAGGTCGATTTCCTGTCCGGCGCGCAAGACCCTGAGCGCGAGCGTGGTGCCCGGCGACTGGCGCCGCACCGCGGCGACCAGGTCCGACGCCGAACCGATCTTCTCGCCGGCCGCGGCCACCACCCGGTCGCCTTCTTTCACGCCGGCGGTTTCGGCCACGCTGCCGGGAATCACTTTCTGCACCCGGGCGCCGGACGATTCTTCTTCTTCAAGCATCACGCCCAGGCGCACCGGCGGCGGACGCGGCGCATCTTCCACCGCGAACACCGCGTCGGCCAGGCCGGCGCTGAGCTGGCTGCAGGGCGTTTCCGCCGGCACCGGCAGCCAGGTCGCAATGCGCTGCATGCCGAGCGCGCGCGGCTGGTGCGGCACGCCATGGCCGTCGCGCAGATGACCGGTGCCGATGATGCCGACCACCAGCGCACCGGGATGGCGGCGCGCCGCGGCGTTCAGCCCCTCGGCAAAGGCGCGGTCCCAGACCAGCTGCCCTTCGACAAAGCGCTCGAACATGCCGGCATCGGCGCCGTGCGCCGCGTGCAGGGCGTGGGCTTCACGCAGTTGTTCGCGATAGGCGGCCGCGGCCGGCGCCGGATCGGTCAGGCCTTCGCGCGAAGACGGCGGAATCGACGCCCAGCCGCCTTTGCCGACCTCGCGGATCAGGCTGCGCTCGACGTTGAGCGCCACCATCGGCACGCGGTGCAGGCGGGCGAAGTGAAACAGCGGCAGATAGAGCTGCGGGTCGAAGCCCCACACCTTGTTCCACTGCGAATCCTTGAGCAGCGCCTCCTCGGTCAGCTCGCCCGCGACCCAGCGGTCGAGCACCGGCTGCACCCGGCGCGGGAACATTTCCAGGCCGAGCACCAGCCTGCCGCGCTGCGCCAGCAGCATGCCCAG
>CALJLA010000054.1 GCA_937983055.1 uncultured Pseudomonadota bacterium | reverse complement strand
GCCTCGGCGCTGCGCAGGTCGGTGACACTGACTTCGACCCCGATGTCGAATCCCGTCAGTCCGAGCGGTTCAGCCGGAATAACCGGCTTGTACGACAGCGCTGCGGCCAGATCCTCGGACAACAGCCGGAACTGGCCCTGTCCGAGGATGCCCAGGCGGTCGAGATCCGCCGCCGCAACCGGGGCGGCCATCGGCGCGAGCAGCGCACCGCCGAGCACCCACCCGCCGATTCGAGCGAAAGCCATCTGCTTCATCGTCATCTCCTTGCTAAACATGCGACAACTGCCACTCGATCTGACCGCTGGCGCGCAGCGGCACCAGTTCGCCGCCGCCGAAGGCAAGCACCGGCGGCACACGCCAGGCGCGCCGCTCGAGTACCAGGCGTCCGCGGTTTCTGGGCAGCCCGTAGAAATCCGCGCCATGGAAGCTGGCGAAGGCCTCGAGCCGGTCGAGTGCGCCGGCGGCCTCGAACACTTCGGCGTAGAGTTCGATCGCCCCGTGCGCGGTGTACACGCCGGCGCAGCCGCAGTCCGCTTCCTTGGTGCTGCGTTCATGCGGCGCGCTGTCGGTGCCGAGAAAGAATTTCGGATTTCCCGAAGTTGCTGCCGCCACCAGCGCCTGGCGATGAACTTCCCGCTTCAGCACCGGCAGACAGAAATGATGCGGGCGCAGACCGCCCTGGAATATCGCGTTGCGGTTGAGCAGCAGATGGTGCACGGTCACGGTCGCCGCGACGTTGCCCGGTGCCTCCTGCACGAACTGCACCGCGTCGCGGGTGGTGATGTGCTCGAGCACGATCTTCAGTCCCGGGAAATCCCCCACCAGGCGGGTCAGCTCGCGCTCGATGAACGTGCGCTCGCGGTCGAACACATCGACCGACGGATCGGTAACTTCCCCGTGGATCAGCAGCGGCAGGCCGGATTCCGCCATGGCCTCGAGGGCTCGCGCGCACCTGCGGATATCGGTCACGCCCGACTCCGAGTTGGTGGTCGCGCCGGCCGGGTAATACTTCGCCGCGTATACGATGCCGCTTTCGCGCGCACGCCGTATCTCCTGCGCCGAGGTCAGATCGGTGAGATAAAGCGTCATCAGCGGGCTGAAATCGCTGTCTGCCGGCAGCGCGGCCAGAATACGCTCGCGGTAGGCCTGCGCGCGCGGGGTATCGACGACCGGCGGCTTCAGGTTGGGCATCACGATCGCGCGGGCAAATCGCCGCGCGGTATCGGGAAGCACGGCACGCAGGGCATCGCCGTCGCGCAGATGCAGATGCCAGTCGTCCGGACGGGTAATGTCGAGTCTTTGCATGTTTTTCCGACCGATTGTCCGCGTCGGGGCTCAGCGCGCGGCGCCAGCCCCCTTGATCGCCAGCGCCGTCTGGTACAGCAGATTGCGCTTGTGCCCGGTGATGTCGGCCGCGAGTTTCACCGCTTGCTTCAGCGGCAGCGCGTCGAGCAGCAGGCCGAGCACCCGGTTGGCTTCGGCTTCCGCGGCTTCGTCGCCGGCACCGGCGCTGTCGACAACCACCACGAATTCTCCCCGCATTCTCTCCGGCCGCTGTCGGAGCCACGCGGGCACTTCGCCCAGCGCGCACTGATGGACCTCCTCGTAAAGCTTGGTCAACTCGCGCGCAATGGCGATTCTCGGCTGCGCCCCATAGGCATCGATCATGTCCGCCACACTCTCCTCGATTCGGTGCGGCGCCTCGAAAAATACCTGCAGCCCTTTCTCAAGGGCGAGCGAGGCCAGCAACTCGCGTCGCTGCGCCTGCCTTGCCGGCAGGAATCCGGTAAAGCAGATCCGCGGTGCGCTCAGTCCGCACACCGACAGCGCGGCGCACAGCGCGCTCGGCCCGGGCACTGCAACCACGTCGAAGCCCGCGGCCATGGCCTGCGCGGCCGCAACCGCCCCAGGATCGCTCACCCCCGGGGTACCGGCGTCGCTCACCAGCGCGACCGATTTGCCTTCGGCAAGCAGCTTGACGATGCCGGCCGCGGACTCGCGTTCATTGTGACGATGGGTCGAGATCACCCGCGTGCTGATGCCGTGGCTCGACAGCAGCGAGCCGGTAACCCGGGTGTCCTCGGCGGCAATGATGTCCGCCGTCCTAAGCACGTCGAGCGCGCGCAAGGTGATATCGCGGAGATTTCCGATCGGCGTGGCCACCACATATAATGTGGCCTGTTTCGCCACGAAAATTTCTCCATGCACCGCGGGTCCGTCCTGTCGCTGCTCGTCTGGGCGCTACTATACTGGGCGGTAGCAACGCTATCCACCCACACTGCGCTTGCGCAGGTGCCGCTGTTTGCGGAGGAGACCGCGCCCCCCGCGCAAACCAAGACGCCAGAGCCGCCGGCTGAATCCATCGACGGGCAACGCGATCTGCAGCAGCGTCCGCCCGACCGGCAGCCGGACTCAGGGGTGCAGCCCGTGCCGGGCGAGCGGCAACCGGCGCAGGCACCGCTGCCCCCGACGGACACGCGCCCGGAAACGGTGGAAGACAACCGCTACCGGCTGGACAATCCGCATATCGCGCTGCTCCTGCCGCTGCAGTCCAACGCGTTTCGCCGCTACGCCGACGCGATCCGGCTCGGCGTGCTGTCGGCTGCTTCGTTCGCGCAGGATCCTTCGCTGCCGGTCATCGTCTACGCAACCACCGAAGACACCTACCAGATCACCGATGCTTACCGGCGGGCGATGTCGTCGGGCGCACGCGCGGTGATCGGCCCGCTTACCCGCGACGGCGTCTCCGCCGTGGCCGCAAGCGGCCGCATCGAGGTGCCGACGCTCGCACTCAATTCTCCGGAAACCGAGATCCGCCTGCCCGAGAACCTGTATGTGTTCGGACTGCAGATCGAGGCCGAGGCCCGGGCGGTGGCCCGTTACGCGTTTCGCGAGGGCGGGCGCAAGGCGCTGGTGGTTATCGGCGAGACACCGGTCGGTCGGCGCATCGCGCAGGCGTTCAAGGAGGAATGGCGGCGCCTGAAGGCGGACGTCGCCGACGAGTTCGTCTATTCCACCGAGGCGGCCACTCTCGGCCAGCTCCGCCAGCTGGTGAAGAACACCACCGCCGACGCGATCTTCCTGTCGCTCGACGCCACGCGCGCGCGCTTCATCCGCTCCTACCTCGGCAACCGGCTGCCGATCTACGCGACGTCGATGGTCTACGCCTCGAATGCCGACCGCCTCGAGCTCTACGACCTGGACGGTGTCCGTTTCGTCGACATGCCTTGGCTTCTGCAGCCCGACCACGCGGCGGTCATGAGCTACCTGCGACCGGACGTGTCGTCGGCCGCACTGGACCAGGAGCGGTTCTACGCCCTGGGCATCGATGCCTACCGGGTGATCCGCGCGCTGCTTCAGCGCGATCCGGCGTCGCTCGCCATCGACGGCGTCACCGCCTCCATCACCCTCACCCGCACCCGCCAGATCCAGCGCCAACCGGTGCCGGCGTATTTCTCCGCCGGCCCCGCGCGCCTACCCGCCGCCGACGCGCCACGATGAGCCTGCGCGGCAGGAACGCCGAGGATGCCGCGCTTCGCTTCCTCCAGGCGCGCGGACTGCGCCTGATCGAGCGCAACTACCGATGCCGTTTCGGCGAGATAGACCTGGTCATGCGCGACGCCGCCCAGATCGTCTTTGTCGAGGTGCGCATGCGCAGCTCGACCCGGGTCGGCGGCGCTTCCGAAAGCATCACCGCCGGCAAGCGGTCGCGCCTGCTGACGGCGGCCCGGCATTTCATGAGCGCGCATCACGACCTGCCGGCCTGCCGTTTCGACGCGGTGTTGCTGGATGGCGACACCCGGATCGAATGGGTACGCAATGCCTTCGGCGAATGACGCCGGGCTCGATGCGCCAGCAGCGCTTTATGCAATAATCCCCGCCAGCCGACCCACTGGCTTTTCTTCATGGATCTGATTTCCCGCATCAACCAGCATTTCAACGACAGCGCAAACCTCAAGCTGCGTGCGGTGGACGTGCTTGCCGACCCGCTGGCGCGGGCGTCGGAGCGAATGGTCGCCTGCCTGGTCGGCGAGCACAAGATTCTCGCCTGCGGCAACGGGGGATCGGCCGCCGATGCCCAGCATTTTGCCGCCGAGCTGCTGAACCGCTTCGAGATGGAGCGGCCGCCGCTCGCCGCGATGGCACTCAGCACGGACACATCGACGCTGACCTCGATCGCCAACGACTACGACTTCAACGACGTGTTCGCGAAGCAGGTGCGCGGGCTGGGCAACCCCGGCGACCTGCTGCTCGCCATCTCGACCAGCGGCAATTCTCCAAACGTGATCCGCGCGATCGAGGCCGCCCACGACCGCCAGATGGGCGTGATCGCGCTGACCGGCAGGAACGGCGGGAAAATGGCCGGGCTGCTGCGCCAGGACGACGTGCACATCTGCGTGCCCGCCGATCGCACCGCCCGCATCCAGGAAGTGCACCTGCTGTGCCTGCACTGCCTCTGTGACGCTATCGATTGTCTTTTGCTCGGAGCCGAATGATGAGACTTCCGTATCTTGCTCTTGCAGTGTTTCTGGTGCTGCCCGTGCTGCAGGGCTGCGCGCCGCTGCTGGTGGGCGCCGGCGTCGGCGCCGGCGTGATGGTGGCGGAGGACCGCCGCACCAGCGCAACCATCCTTGAAGACCAGACCATCGAGATCAAGGCCTCCAACCGGATCAAGGAACGCTACGCTGACCGGGTGCGCGTCAACGTGACCAGCTACAACCGCTTCGTGCTGTTGACCGGTCAGGTCCCCTCGGAGGAAATCAAGAACGAGATCACCGCGATTGCGCTGGAGACGCCTAACGTACGCAATGTGCAGAACGAACTCGAGATCGCGGGCACCATCTCGCTGGTCGCTCGCAGCAACGACGGGCTGCTGACCAGCCGCGTCAAGGGCCGGTTGGTGCAGAACGACGAGGTCAGCGCCAACCACGTCAAGGTGACCACCGAGAACGGGGCCGTTTACCTGATGGGCCTGGTGACCCGCGCCGAAGCCGAGGCCGCCGCACAGGTGACGGCGACCACGGGTGGGGTGTCGCGCGTGGTCAAGGTGTTCGAGTACCTGGACTGAGGCCCGCTCAGGCCGCCCGCGCGGCCTTGTAAAGCGCCAGGGTTTCCTTGCGCGCGGCATCGTGGTCGACGATCGGCGCGGGGTAATCCCGGCCGATCGCGCAGCCGGCCTCGCGCTGCGCCGTCTCCGGCGCCTCCCAGGGCGAGTGAATGTACCGGTCCGGCATCCGCGCCAGCTCCGGCAGGAACAGGCGGATGAACTTTGCCTCCGGATCGAACTTCCTCGACTGCAGCACCGGATTGAAAATGCGGAAGTACGGCTGCGCGTCGCAGCCCGTCGACGCAGACCACTGCCACCCGCCGTTGTTCGCGGCGAGATCGAAATCGTTGAGCCTTTCCGCGAAGTAGCGTTCCCCCCAGCGCCAATCCACGTGCAGGTCCTTGACCAGGAAGGAGGCCGCGATCATGCGCAGCCGGTTGTGCATGTATCCGCTCTGGTTGATTTGGCGCATGGCCGCATCGACGATCGGATAGCCGGTGCGGGCCTCGCGCCAGGCCTCGAAATGCCCCGCCGGGTTGGGATAGCGGATCGAATCGTATTCCCGCCGAAACGCATGGCCATCCACATGCGGAAAGTGGTGCAGGATCGCAAAGTAGAAATCGCGCCACACCAGTTCCGAGAGCCAGGTCCGGGCGCCCGGCCCGGCATCGCCCCGAGCCGTTCGCACCGCCTCCCGCACCGACAAGGTGCCGAAGCGCAGGTGCACGGATAGATAGGACGGCCCGCGCAGCGCCGGATAGTCGCGCCGTTCATGGTAGCGGTCGATTCGGCGCGAAAAATCTTCCAGCACCGCCCGGGCGCCCGACATGCCGGTGGGCATGCGCAGCGCGCGCAGATTTGTGCGCTCGAAGCCCATGCTCTCCAGCGAAGGCGTGGCCGACGCCCGGCCGCGGGCAAGCGCGGCGGCGTAACGCTCCACCGGATACGCCTTCGCATAAAACGGCTGGAACTTCTCCAGCCAAGCGCGCTTGTACGGCGTGAACACCGTGTAGGGACCGCCCTGACCGGTCAGCAGCTCATCCTTCTCGAAGATCACCTGATCCTTGAAGCTGTGAAAGGCGCGCCCCGCCGAGGCCAGGCGCGACGCCACCTCGCGGTCGCGCTCGAGCGCGCTCGGCTCGTAGTCGTGGTTGGCGTATACCGCCTGTGCGTCCAGCTCGGCGGCCAGCGCCGGCACCTGCGCGCGCGCGCGCCCATGCAGCACGAACAGCTCGCCGCCCAGCGCGCGCAGCCGCTCGCGCAGCTCCGTGACGCTGTCCCAGATGAACTCGACGCGACGGTCGGCGCGGCTCGGCAGGACATCGAGAATCTCGGTATCGAACACGAAAGCGCAGTGCACCGCGCGCGCGTCCTTGAGGGCGTGAAACAAGGCCGCATGATCGTCGCAGCGCAGATCCCGCCGAAACCAGACCAGGGCGCGATCGTATCGGCTCATGCCGCCGCGCCTTCGCCCCGGGTTCGCATCACAGCCCGGTCATCCGGTGCACCACCGGGAAGAACAACCGGTAAGGCAGCACCCGGAGCAACCGCATGAAGCGGGTGAAACGCTTGGGAAAGTGAATCTCGAACTCGCCACGCTCAAAACCGCGGATCATCTGTACGGCCGCTTCCTCCGCACTGATGAGCGCCGGCATCCTGAACTCGTTCTTGTCGGTGAGCGGCGTCTTGACGAAGCCGGGATTGACCAGAAACACGCCGACCCCCTCGGGCAGCGGAACGAGGAAAGGCGTTTCGGCCAGATTGATCAGCGCCGCCTTGGTGGCGCCATAGACAAGGCTGGTCGGCAGGCCCCGGTAGCCGGCGACGCTGGACACGATCGCGATGGCGCCGCCGCCGCGCGACACCAGGTCCGGCACCACCGCCGGCAGCAGATTGAGCACGCCGAACACGTTGACCTCGAACAGCCGACGGGCCTCATCCGCCTCCAGCTCCCACGCCCGAACCGGGGAATGATTGCCGGCGACGCACACGACCAGGTCGACGCCCGACCATCGCGTCCTGATCTCCCGGTAGGCTGCCGACAGCGCCTGTCCATCGGTCACGTCGCACGGCAGCACGCAGACGTCTTCCGGTCGCGTTCGCGCGATCTCCTCGAGTGGCGGGCGCGAACGCGCTGAAAGCGCCAGGCGCGCACCGCGCGCCAGCAGCGCTTCTGCGAGCGCGCGCCCGATGCCCGAGCTCGCGCCGATTACCCACACGCGCAGGCCGCGCCATTCCCGGATCGGCCGGTTCATCGGCATCACATCACCTCCACGGAGGCGGCCCTGAATCGGCAGCAATGGTTCGCCCGCATGCCGGTCAGCCCTTCTTTCTGAAGGCGAGCGTAACGTCGCCCAGCCTGATGCCGAACTTGCTCATTTCCGAACGGTTGAGCAGCGTGCGCTCGTCGATCAGATACATCCAGTCGTCGAAGTCGACATGATAGGTCTTGCCGTCGACTTCCAGCGCCAGCACGTAACGCCAGCGCAAGGCATTACCGTAAGCCTCGCCCTTGGCTTCCCCGATCACGTCGTCGGCGGTGCCGACGTACCGATGCCGGTCGAGACGCCGGAGGGTCCACACCCGCCGGCTGGTGCTGCCGTCGGCGTAGCGGAAATCTTCCTCCAGCACCCCGGTGTCGCCGTTCCAGGTGCCTTTGATCGCGACTTCGAAGCGGCGCACCACCTTTCCCGAGCGGTTCTGGAACATGCCCCAGGCCTCCACCTCGCCGTCGAAGTACTCGGCGAGATCCAGTGGCGGCGCCTCGTCCCGATAGCTGCTCACCGGCACTGCCGCGCAGCCCGCCAGCAGCAGGAGCATCCCGGCCAAGAATACTCGTGTCATCCAATGCCTCCTTGTCGAACCAGCCCGCCGCGGCCGGCCGCGGCCGGATCGAGCGGCGACCACCACAGCAGCACCACGGCGCCCAGCTTGATCGCGCAGGGCAGCAGCGCATACATCGCCGACAACGCGGCGTAGCTGCTCTGCGCGACGCCCGGCTGGTAACCCAGCCAGGCCAGCAGCGGCAGCGCGAGCCCTGCCGCCAGCGCGAGATTGAGCTTCTCGATCATCTGCCAGACGCCGAAGAAAGCGCCATCTGGGCGAGCGTGGCCGGGCGCGGCTTCGCGGTCCACCACGTCGGCCAGCATCGACGGTGGCAGCGCCAGCTCGGCACCGTAGGCAATGCCGGACAGCACGCACACCAGCGCAAACTCCGCGACATCGCCGACGCCGAGCGCGAACGCCCAGACGAAGGCGACGATCGCCATCAGCATGCCGGTCGCCCAGGCGCCGCGCTTGCCGTAGCGGCGCGCCAGCGCAATCCACGCCGGCATGCCGAGCGCGCCCGCCAGGAAGTACAGGCCGAGAAACAGCGGCGCGTACTGGGGCCGCTGCAGCACGTCCGCAACGTAGAACAGAATCAGCGTGCCGGGAATCGCGCCGGCCACGCCGCTGGCCACCGACACCGCCATCAGCCAGCGAAAGTCGCGATTTGCGAACGGCGTGAACATGTCGCGCCAGCGCGCGGCACGCCGGCGCTCCGGCACGGCCGCCGCCGGCGCGCGCGCCAGCATCACGATCGTGCACACGGCAAGCAGCGGCAGAAACAGCTGGCTGAACCGCGCAAGCCCGGCCTGCGCGCCAAGTTCGCGCGACAGCCACTCCGGCACCGCTGCCGCCACCAGAATGCCGAACACGCCGAAGGCGCCGCGCGTGGCGGTAATGCGCGTACGTTCGTGGTAGTCCGCCGACAGCTCCGCGCCGATCGCGTAGTAGCTCACCGATACCGCACTGAAACCGAGATACACCACCACCAGGCTGCCGGCGAGCCAGGCCGAGCGCGCGACAGCGCCGCCCTCGGGTGGGTGAAACAGGGCGACAAAGCCGGCGGCGAGCAGCGGCGCGCCCGCCGCGACCAGAACGCGGCGCCCAAAGCGCGAATGCGACGCGCGGTCGCTCAGCAGTCCCAGCAGCGGGTCCTGCAGCGCATCGATCAGCCGCGCCGCCAGCAGCAGCAGGCCCACCCAGGCGAGCGGCACGCCCAGCGTGTCGGCGTAGAACTTCGGCACGTGCACGTATACCGGCAGCGCCGCCATCGCCAGCGGCAGGGCAAGCAGCGAGTACGCGGCGAGCGGACCGCGGGCAAGCGCGCTCACGGCCCGCCGATCAACGACTGGCGCAGGCCCGGCTCGCGCGTGCGCGGGTCGAGCCAGATCGAGAAGAATGCGTCGGCGAAATCCGGATCGGCGATTCGGCCGGCGAACCGCCCATCGTGATAGAAATCGACACCCGCGCCCGGCAGGTTCACGCCCGTCAGCCGCTCGCCCTTGCGCACGTCCGGGAAGAGCTCGCCCATCTGCCGCGCCCAGCGCGCAAGGCGCGCCTCGTCGCGCCAGCCGAGCCGGCGCATTTCGTCCACGCTGGTCTCGACGATGCGGTCGCCGCGCAGGTTGCGCGCGTAGCGGATATTGAGCGCGAACGGCCGCTGCGGATCGAACGCGTTCCCGCGCACCCACAGCGAGGCGTCGTAGATCAGCAGGCCGAACCAGCGCAGCCGCCCTTCCCCGGCCAGCCGCAGCTCGGGCACTGCCTCGCGCACCGAATCCGGCAGCGGAATTGCCGTCGCCGGCGCCGGCGCCAGCAGCACCGCCGTCAGCATCAGCGCGGCAAGCATCTGCGCCAGCCAGCCGGCCGGCACCGCCCGCCGGCGCTCGCGGTCGCCGGCCTCGCTTGCGCGAAGCTCAGTCATGGCGCAGTTCCCACTGGATCACGTCGATGCTGCCGGCGCTGAAGCCGGCCTCGCAGTAGCTCAGATAGAAGTTCCACAACCGCTCGAAGCGCGGGTCGAACCCGAGTGGCCGCAGCCCGGCGGCGGCGGCGTTGTAGCGCTCGCGCCAGCAGGCCAGCGTGCGCGCGTAGTCGTGACCGAATGCAAACGCGTCGTGCACGGTCAGCCCGGCACGCGCCGCGCCTTCGCGGAACGCCGACGGCGAAGGCAGCATGCCCCCGGGGAAAACGTATTGCTGAATGAAGTCGGTGCCGCGGCGATAGCTCTCGAACAGCGCGTCGTCGATCACGATGGTCTGGACCACCGCCTTGCCGCCGGGCCGCAGCCGGTCGCGCAGCGCCGAGAAGTACGCCGGCCAGTAGGCTTCGCCCACCGCCTCGAACATCTCGATCGAAACGACATGGTCGTAGCGGCCGCGCGCGTCGCGGTAGTCGCACAGCTCGGCGCGCGCCAGCCCGGCGATGCCGGCCTGGGCAAAGCGCTGCTGCGCGTAGGCAAGCTGGCTGGGCGACAGGGTGATGCCGCGCACCTTCGCGCCGCGGCGCGCCGCACGCTCGGCGAATCCGCCCCAGCCGCAGCCGATCTCGAGAATCTCGTCCCCCGCCTGCACTGCCAGCCGGTCGAGAATGCGGTCGTACTTGCGCGCCTGCGCCTGCGCAAGACTCAGGCGTCGATCGCCGTCGAACAGGGCGGATGAATAGGTCATGCTCTCATCCAGCCAGGCGCGGTAGAACGCGTTGCCCAGGTCGTAGTGCGCCTCGATGTTGCGACGCGCGCCGGCCCGGTTGTTGGCGCGTCGCCAGTGCCGCAGGCGGTAGAAGAGTTGGCCGAGCCAGTGCCCATGGATGGCGCGCTCGAGCGCGCGCCGGTTGCGCAGCGCGAGCTGCAGCACGGCCGTAAGGTCGGGTGTGCTCCAGCGGCCGTCGATGAAGGCCTCGGCGAAGCCGATGTCGCCGCTGCGCAGCAGCAGCGACAGCACGCCCCAGTCGTGCAGCCGCACTTCCGCGCGCGGGCCCGGTTCCCGGCCGGCAAAGCTGAAGCGCGCGCCGTCCGGCGCCTGCAGTTCAAGCGTTCCGCGTTGCAGACGATCGAGCAGGCGGAACAGCCAGCGCGCCGGCCGCGGCAGCGCGACGGCGAGCGCGGCGCGCGAAACATCGGTTGGATTCATCGGCTCAACTCCTGATCGGGCGGCGCCGGTTTCGGCACATAACGTACGCCTTTTGTCCACAGTTTCAGCGCCTGCCAGTGGATGCGCACGATCACCGCCAGCGTCATCCACGGATAGCACACGAATGCGCGCAGCAGATTCGACGTCGACAGGCGCGCCGGCCGGCCGCCGATCGCGGTGAGCAGTGCCCGCCCGTTGGCGTCGCTGTAGTCGATGCACACGCGGTTGGCGTCGTCTCCGGCGAAGAACTCGAACTGGTACGCGCCGTCCACCTTGAAGAACGGCGATACGTGAAACACCTTGCGCGCGCTCAGCCGTTCGCCCGGCGCGATCGGGCGGGCGTCGGCATGCGCCAGCAGATAGTTGTGGCGCTCGCCGAAGGTATTGTTCACCTCGCACAGCACTGCACGCAGCGCCCCGGCCCGGTCGTGGCAGAGCCAGAAGCTCACCGGATTGAAGACGTAGCCCAGCACCCGCGGGAAGGCCTGCAACACCACCTCGCCGTCGACATGGCCGAGGCCCTCGCGGGCGAGCAGGCCGCGGATCCAGGGTTCGGGCGGCGAGCCGTCGCGCGCGCCATGATCGGCGTAGTGGAACGAGAACAGGTTCCAGCGGTTGAGCGAAAACAGTGGCCGCCGTGCCCGCGCCAGCGCCGACAGCGGCAACCGCAGGTAGAACACCCGATAGGTGAAGCTGTTGCGCTTCGGTTTAAGGCGCGCATGCATCACGCTGCCGAAGCACAGCTCTGGCTCACCGGCGCGCGTCGCGGCCTGCACGTCCGCCCGCCTCATGCGGCGACCGCCGCCTGCTGCCAGGGCGCGTACACGCCCAGCGAATTGGCCACCCGCAGGCCCGACTTCAGCCCGTCCTCATGAAAACCGTAGCCGGTCCACGCGCCGCAGAACCAGCTGCGACGCCGGCCCTGGATGCCGGACAGCACCGCCTGCGCCGCGATCGATCCCTGGTCGAACACCGGATGTGCGTACCGATAGCGCCCGATCACGCGATCCTCGCGCGGCTCGTGGGTCGGATTGAGCGTGACGATGACCGGCGTCGCGAACGGCAGCGGCTGCAGGCGGTTGATCACATAGCTCACGCTCACCGGCCTGCCGTCGGGGCCGGTGCTGCCGGCGACATAGTTCCAGGCGGCCCAGGCGTCGCGCGCGCGCGGCAGCAGGCTCTCGTCGGTGTGCAGCACCGCCCGGTTGGGCTGATAGCGCACCGCGCCGAGCACCCGGCGCTCGTGCTCGTCCGCATCGTCGAGCAGCGCCAGCGACTGGTCGCCGTGGCAGGCCAGCACCACCTGCGCAAAGTGGCGGCGCGAACCGTCCGGCTCCACGACGCACACCGACTGCCCTTCCCGCCGCACCGCCGCCACCGGCGTGGCGATGCGTACTTCGCCGATGCGCGCGGCCAGCGCGCGCACATACTGGCGCGCGCCGCCGGCCACCGTCTTCCAGCGCGGCCGGTCGCTCAGCTGCAGCAGACCGTGGTTGTGGCAGAAGCGGAAAAAGGTCTGCGCCGGATACGCCAGCATCTGACGGGTCGGGCACGACCAGATGGCGCCGCTCATCGGCAGCAGGTACCAGTCGCGGAAGGCGCGACCGTAGCCGCGCGCCTGCAGGAATTCGCCGAGGGTGGCGTCGCTGGCGCTGCCGTCGGCGAGCGCGACCGTGATTTCACGGTTGAAGCGCAGGATGTCCTTCAGCATCCGCCAGAACTCCGGCTTGATCAGGTTGCGCTTCTGGGCAAAAACCGTGGCCAGATTGCTGCCCGCCCACTCCAGGCGCTCCTCGTCGACCCGCACGCTGAAGGACATGTCGCTGTCTGCGACCGGCATCCCGAGATGGTCGAACAGCGCGACCAGGTTCGGATAAGTGCGGTCGTTGAAGACCAGGAAGCCGGTGTCGACCGCCGCCGACACGCCGCCGAGGGCGACGTCGACGGTG
The DNA here is from genome assembly GCA_937983055.1 of uncultured Pseudomonadota bacterium. Lineage (GTDB taxonomy): Bacteria > Pseudomonadota > Gammaproteobacteria > Burkholderiales > Eutrophovitaceae > CALJLA01. The sequence goes on along the minus strand of CALJLA010000054.1, from coordinate 15,932 downwards.
TTGGTGTGCCCGCCGAGGTAGTCGTTCGCCTCGTACAGCGTGACCCGGTAGCGCGAAGACAGCAGCCAGGCGGCCGACAGGCCGGCAATGCCCCCGCCGATGACGGCAATCGATTCGGTCTGCATGGTTCCTCGTTCTGTCCGCGCGCACGTCGCCGTGGGCGCGGCCCGGCCCGCGGCCGGAAACAAAAAAGGCTCAGCTCGGGCCAGTCCCGCGGCAGGTCGCAACCCCTGCGCGCGGAATCGGACCACCCGGGCCGGGGAGGGGAGATTCCCGGGTTGGAGCCAGACGCTTGCGCGCTGACCCAAGCTGAAACCGACAAGGCCTTGCATCCAGGCCCGTGATCTGTCCCGGCGCCTGCGAAACGTCGCGGGCGCCGGCCCTGCTCATGCGGCGAGCACGCCCGCCGCGCGCTTGTCGCGACGAATCAGCGCGTAGGCCGGATGGTTGTGAATCGACTCGACGTTCTCCGATTCGATGGTGTAGCGACGCACGCGCGCGTCCGCGTCCAGGCTGAGCGCGATGTCGCGCACCAGGTCCTCGACGAACTTCGGATTGTCGTAGGCGCGCTCGGTTACCCATTTCTCGTCCGGCCGCTTGAGCAGGCCGTACACCTCGCACGACGCCGCTTTTTCCGCGATGGCGACCAGTTCCTCGATCGCCATCGGGCCCGCCGGCTCGGCGCTGATGGTGATCAGCGAGCGCTGGTTGTGCGCGCCATAGTCGGATATTTCCTTCGAGCACGGGCACAGGCTGGTAACCGGCGCCGATACGGTCAGCTCGAAGCGGTAGCGGTCCGCAATGCCTGCTTCCGCCCTGAACGTCACCTCGTAGTCGAGCAGGCTTTCCACGCCCGACACCGGGGCGCGCTTCGCAATGAAGTACGGAAAGCGCATCTCGATGTAGCCACTGCGCGCCTGAAGCCGCTCGAGCATGCGCTTCATCAGCGACTCCAGCCCGGCCGCGTCCAGCGCACCCTGCTCCGCCAGCAGCAACTCAAGGAAACGCGACATGTGCGTGCCCTTGTCGGCGGGTCCGAGGCCGACATACATGTCGATGCTTGCCACCGTGGACTGCACCGACCCGTCGGCGCGACGCACCCGAAGCGGATGGCGCACCGACTTCACACCGACGCGGTCGATGGCCACGTCCAGGTATGCGGCACTCGCCTGAATATCAGGAAGCAAAAATTTTTCGCGAGCGTTCATCTGTTTAAGTGCGCGCTGAAGAGTGGTCGTGAAAGGTCGGTTGCACCGGCTCGCTGCGCCGCGCTCAGTTCGCCCGCGGCATGAGCTCGGTCATCGGCAGCAGCGCGCGCGGACCGTGCGATACCGTTTGCTGGTGCAGCGACATGTAAATAAGGAGTTCGGTCGACGGCGCCTCGGCTGCGGGCGCTGCCGCGGCGACAATCGGCAGGCGCGAAGGCGTGGCGGCATCGGCCCACGCGATGCGCTGCAGGCTGCCGGCCTCGCATCCCGCCTCGCCGGCGCTCGCCGGACTCAGCAAGAACACCCCGGACAACGCCGCCAACCCCAGAAGACTTGTTGTTTTGTTCATGTTTTGTCCTAGTCAAAACGAGATTTAGGCTCTACAATAGGCCTCGAAATGCCATATGTCAAGATTTTGTCCATGACAATACGGAATGAAAGCCATGCAAAAAGTTGAGCATGAGGAAAACCTGAGCAGCATCAGCGCGGTAGAGCGGGATACCGGTCTGACCAAGGACACCCTGCGCATGTGGGAACGGCGCTACGGCTTTCCGCAGCCATTCCGCGACGCTCATGGCGAGCGCGCCTATCCACCTGAACAAATTGAGAAACTTCGGTTGCTCAAGCGGTTGCTCGACCGCGGCTTCCGGCCCGGCAAGATCATTGGCCTGAGCAGCGGGGAACTGTCCGACCTGGGCGCGCGTGCCGTCACTGTCGAACCGCCGCGGCAGGAGCTGGAGGTCTTCCTTCGGTTGATCAAGTCGCACCAGGTCGCGGAGCTCCGGCGCCATCTGTCCCAGACACTCGCCCGCCAGGGCCTGCAGGATTTCGTGCTGGAAACAGTGGGCCCGCTCAACGTGAGCGTTGGCGAGGCCTGGATGCGCGGCTTTCTCGCGGTATTCGAGGAGCACCTCTACACCGAGATGATGCAAAGCCTGCTGCGCAATGCGATCGCCTCGCTGCAATCCCAGGGCCGTGCGCCGCGCGTGCTGATGACCTCGCTGCCCAACGAGCAGCACAGCCTCGGCCTGCTGATGCTCGAAGCCCTGCTGGCTGTCGAGGGCGCGCAATGCGTGAACCTCGGCACCGAGACGCCGGCGCCGGAAATTGCCGAAGCCGCCAGCGCGCACCGCGCCGACATCGTCGCGCTCTCGTTCAGTGCCGCCTATTCAGAAACCAAGGCGGCGGAGGGCCTTCGCGAATTGCGCGGTCTGCTGCCACCAGCGGCGCTGCTGTGCGCCGGCGGGGCCGCGGTTGCCCGCATCCGCAAGCCGATCGAGGGCGTCGAGCTGGTGCCGAGCCTGGAGCGCATGGTCGACATCGTCAGGCAGTGGCGCGCCGAGCGCACTGCATACTGATCCCGGTCCGCGCCGAATTGCCGATGCTGATTCCGCGCCTGCTCGTCTTCGATCCGGATGACTACACCGCGCGCGTGCTGCAGGACATGCTGGCGAGCAGCGGTTTCGTCGCGCCGATCGTGCTCGACGACGCCGTGCTGTGCGCAGAAGTCGATCGTCACCGTCCGGACATTGTGGTGGTGAATTTCCATTTCGGCCGGGCCGGCCTGCTCGACACGGTCGCGCGGTTGCGCCGAGCGGCGCCCGGGTGCGCGGTGCTGGCGCTGGCGGCGCCGGGTGCCGCGCTGCGCGATCTGCAGGACTGGTCGGCCCGCACCGGCAGCATCGATGCCATCGTGGAAAAGCCGGTGAGCGGCGAGCGCATCGACGCTGCGCTGCGCGCGCTGGCCGCCGGGCGGCCCGCGCGCCGCGCCGACGGACAAGCGCGGGCCCCGGTCCAGGCCCGCTTCGCGGAGCTCGCGGTCCTGGTCACCGAATTGCGGCGGCCGCTCGGCGTTCTGCCGCAACTGCAGCCCGCGGAATTCTTCGAGCGCGTCGAGGCGCTCAATGCCGAACATGCGCGGCAGGTGCGCGCGGCCGACGGCAGCGTGCTCAGGCTGGGCGGCGGCGGCCTGGTCGCCACCTTTGCCGGCCCCGCCCGGGCGCACCTGGCGCTGCGTTGCGCGCTACGCCTGCTCGGCGCGCATGCGGTGTCCGCGGCGGACCTCGAGCTGGCGGTCGGCCTGTGCAGCGGGCTGGCGGTTACCGGCTTCCTGCACTCGGGCGGCGCGGGGCAGTACGAGGTGGCCGGGGCGGCGGTGGAACTGGCGGCACGCCTGAGCCGCGCCGCGCCCGCCGGCTGCGCGCTCGCCGACCGCGACACCCTGATCTCGGCCGGCGCGACGCAGCCGCATGTGCGCCAGCAGCCGGTGCGCGTGCCCGGCGTCGAGTCCGCGGTGGTCTGTCTCGATCCCGCGGCCGCGCCGCACGCTGCGCTCGGCGCTCTCGCCGAACCGGAGCACCGGCCTTGAAGACCCTGTTCGACGAGCACGCGCTCGCCCGCATCATCGACCAGTCGCTGGTCTACCAGTGCGCCTGCCCGGCCCAGGTGTCGAGAGCCGTCCTCGAACTGCGCGACCTGCATCGCTATCAGCTCAACTGCGCCAACGAATCGACCAACGACCGGCTGGTGCACGAAACCATCGCGCAGGCCGCGCTCGATGCGCATGCGCGCCTGGAGACCTGCCTCACGCAGGTGCTGGAACTGGAAGGCTGGGACCTCGACACCATGACGATGCCGGATACGCTGAAGAAGCGCCCGGCCAAGCCCTGGTAGCCATGCGCTTCAGGAAACCGCACCTGCCCGTCAAGCCCTGCGCCGGCTGCGGCCAGCCGATGCAGTGGCGGCGCCGCTGGGCGCGCTGCTGGCCGCAGGTGCGGTTTTGCTCCGATCGCTGCCGCAGGGCCAAGCGCCATGCGTAACCTGGTGCTCGTCCTCGGCGACCAGCTGAACGCCGCCAGTACGGCGCTCGAAGGGTTCGACCCCGCTGTCGACCGGGTGCTGATGATCGAGGCGCCCGGCGAAGCGCGCCATGTCTGGAGCCACAAGGCGCGCATCGTCCTGTTCCTGTCGGCGATGCGCCACTTCGCCGAAGAACTGCGCCGATCCGGTCGCGATGTGATCTATCACGCGCTCGGCGACGGCGGTCCCGCCGAGCTCGGCAGCGTGCTCGAGCACTGCCTGCGGCGGCTCTCGCCCGAGCGGCTGATCTGCTGCGAGCCGGGCGAGCTGCGGCTGCAGGGCGCGGTGACCGACGCCTGCGCCCGCGCCGGCGCGGCGCTGGAATGGCGCGAGGACGATCACTTCCTGTGCCCGAAAGCGCGCTTCGCGCAATGGGCGCGCGGGCGCGCCGAGCTGCGCATGGAGTTTTTCTACCGCGACATGCGCCGGCGGCACCGCGTGCTGATGGACGGCAACGAACCCGCCGGCGGGCGCTGGAACTTCGACAAGGAAAACCGCGCCGGCTTCGGCCGCGACGGTCCGGGCGATCTGCCCTCGCCGCCCTGGTTCGAGCCCGACGCCGTGACGCGCGCGGTGATCGCGGCGGTCGAGCGCGAGTTTCCCGACCATCCCGGCCGGCTCGACTACTTCGGCTGGCCGGTCACGCGCGAGCAGGCGCTGCTCGCGCTGGAACATTTCATCGACGTTCGCCTCGCGCAGTTCGGCCGCTTCCAGGACGCGATGTGGAGCGCCACGCCCTTCGGCTGGCACTCGCTGCTGTCCGCCAGCCTGAATCTCAAGCTGCTCAACCCGCGCGAAGTCATCGCCGCCGCCGAGCGCGCCTGGCGCGAGGGGCGCGCGCCCATCGCCGCGGTGGAGGGGTTCGTACGCCAGATTCTCGGCTGGCGGGAATTCATCCGCGGCGTGTACTGGCTGGAGATGCCGTCGCTCGCCGAGCAGAATTTCTTCGGGCACCGGGGCGACCTGCCCGCCTGGTACTGGACCGGCGAAACCCGCATGAACTGCCTGCGCGAAGCCATCGGCCAGACACTCGCCACCGGCTATGCGCACCACATCCAGCGGCTGATGGTGACCGGCAATTTCGCGCTGCTCGCGCAGATCGAGCCGCGTCAGGTCTGCGACTGGTACCTGGCGGTGTACGTCGACGCGGTGGAGTGGGCCGAACTGCCCAACACCGCCGGCATGGCCCTGTTCGCCAACGGCGGGCGCTTCACCAGCAAGCCCTACGCCGCCTCCGGCGCCTATATCCGCCGCATGAGCAACTACTGCACGGGCTGCGCCTACCGCCCGGATCGACGTCACGGCGACAAGGCCTGCCCGATGACCGTGCTCTACTGGAACTTCATCGACCGCCACGCCGACTGGCTGGAACGCAATCCGCGCACCACCCTGATGGTCAAAGCGCTGCGGCGGCTGCCGCAGGCCGAGCGGGCCGCCATCCGGGCACAGGCCCGCATAATTCTGGATAATCCGGCCTCGCTCTGAGCGGATGTCGCCGAGCCGTCATACATGCATGCCATCATTTCGCAACCCGATTCAGGCCTTTTGACGAGAACCGACCGATGACCACGATGCTTTACCCGGAATTGTTCCGGCAGCTGGAAAGCGTGCGCTGGAACATGGAGCGGGATATTCCCTGGAACGACTTCGACGCCGGCCGGCTGTCCGACGAACAGGCGCTCACCATCAAGATGAACGCCATCACCGAGTGGGCGGCGCTGCCGGCCACCGAGATGTTCCTGCGTGACAACCGCGACGACAGCGACTTTAGCGCCTTCATGTCGGTGTGGTTCTTCGAGGAGCAGAAGCACTCCCTGGTGCTGATGGAGTATCTGCGCCGCTTCCGGCCGGACCTGGTGCCCAGCGAGGAAGAGCTGCACGCGGTGCGCTTCGAGTTCGACCCGGCCCCGCCGCTGGAAACGCTGATGCTGCACTTCTGCGGCGAAGTGCGCCTGAACCACTGGTACCGCTGCGCGTCGCAGTGGCATACCGAGCCGGTGATCAAGCGCGTCTACGACATCATGGCGCGCGACGAAGCGCGCCACGGCGGCGCCTACCTGCGCTACATGAAGCGCGCCATCGAGCGTTTCGGCGACCGGGCGCGCGCCGCCTTCGCCAGGGTCGGGGTGCTGATGGCCTCCAGCGCGCGCAGCGGCAAGCCGCTGCATCCGACCAACCTGCATGTGAACAAAGGCCTGTTCCCGAATGACACCGTGCAAAGCCGCCTGCCCGATCCGCAGTGGCTGGAGCGCTGGCTCGACGGCCAGATCGCCTTCGACCGCGACTGGGAGAACCGCGTGGTGAAAATGATCCTGCACAATCTGTCCAGCCTGTTCGGGGTGGCGCTCGCCAGCACGCAAGACCTGAACCGCTACCGCAAGCAGTTCGCCGCCGCCGTCGCCGCCTGAACCGGCGCCGCCGCGGCAAGGCGGCGCCTGTATCATTGCCGCTGGTCTCGCGGTCTTTCGCAATGCCTCTCGCCTTCGAACACAAGCTGTGCCCGCCTGACGCCCTGGCCGCCCGCGCGGCGGCGCTGCCGCGCCCGCGGGTGTTCACCAACGGCGTGTTCGACATCCTGCACCGCGGCCACGTTACCTATCTTGCGCAGTCGCGCGCGCTCGGCGGCAGTCTCATCGTCGCGCTCAATACCGATGCCTCGGTGCGCCGCCTCGGCAAGGCCCCGGAGCGGCCAATCAACCGCCAGGAAGACCGCGCCGCGGTGGTGGCTGCGCTGGCGTCGGTCGACCTGGTGACCTGGTTCGACGACGACACGCCGCTCGCGCTCATCCTCGCCTGCCGGCCGGAAGTGCTGGTAAAGGGCGGCGACTGGCCGGTGGACAGGATCGTCGGCGGCGCCGAGGTGATCGGCTGGGGCGGAAAGGTTCACTCGATTCCGTTCGAGTTCGAGCGCTCCACCACCGACACCATCGCGCGGATCCGCAAGGGATGAGCGCGGCGGGCAGCACGCGCCGGACCGGCCGCCTGCGGGCGGCGCTGCTGGCCGGCATCCTCGCCGCCGCGGCCTTGGCGATGCACACCGCGCAGGCCGCGCCCGCCACCCATGCGATCGCCATGCATGGCGAGCCCAAGTACGGCCCCGACTTCGAGCACTTCGACTACGTGAACCCGCAGGCGCCCAAGGGCGGCACCCTGCGGGTCGCGGTGGCCGGCACCTTCGACAGCTTCAATGCCTTCATCCCGCGCGGCAATCCCGGCGCCGGCAGCGCCAACGAAACGCTGCTCACCGCCAGCGCCGACGAGCCGTTCACCGAATACGGCCTGATTGCCGGGCGCATCGAGGTGCCGCCGGACCGCTCCTGGGTCATCTTCACCCTGCGGCCGGAGGCGCGCTGGCACGACGGCCGCCCGATCAGCGTCGAGGACGTGATCTTTTCCCTGGAGACGCTGAAGTCCAAGGGTCAGCCCTTCTTCCGCTTCTACTATGGCGGCGTCGCCAAGGCGGAAAAGGTCGGGCCGCGGCGGGTGAAGTTCAGCTTCTCCGAAACCGGCAATCGCGAGCTGCCGCTGATCGTCGGCCAGCTGCCGATCCTGCCGAAGCATTACTGGGAAACGCGCGACTTCGCCGCCACCACGCTGGAGCCGCCGCTCGGCAGCGGGCCCTACCGGGTCGCGAGCTTCGAAGCCGGGCGCTACATCATCACCGAGCGCGTCGCCGACTACTGGGGCAAGGACCTCGCGGTCAATCGCGGGCAGAACAACTTCGACCGTATCCGCTACGACTACTACCGCGACGACACGGTGATCCGCCAGGCCTTCAAGGCGGGCGAGATCGACTTCCGCCTGGAGAACCAGGCCAAGGCCTGGGCGCTCGACTACGACGTGCCCGCGGTCGCGCGCGGCTGGATCGTCAAGGAAGAGATTCGCCACTAGAGTCCCACGGGCATGCAGGCCCTCGCCTCCACCCCCCGCCGCGCCCGCGTCGCCGACCGCCCCGTTCGGCGCGCGCCGGCCTACCCCTCCGACTTCGAGTGGACCAACAGGAACCTCTTCTTCGGTCAGTACGCCCGCACCGAGAGCTACTTCTCCAACTCTGAGCTCGCTTCGCGCGGCCTGCCCGGGGGCGACGAGCTGGAAATCCTCGAGCGCTTCCGCGGCCGCATTCCCGACGAAGTGTTCTCGCGCCCCTACGCCGCGCCGTCGACCGACGGCAGCGGCTGGCCGCGCGAAAACCTGGCGAAGGCCTTCGAGCTGCTGGCGCAGGCCGGCTGGGTGGTGCGCGACCTGCAGCTCGTCAACGAGCGCACCGGCGAGCCGTTCCGCTTCGAGATCCTGCTGGTAAGCCCGGCGTTCGAGCGCATCGTGCTGCCCTTCGTGCGCAATCTCAAACGCCTCGGCACCGAGCCGCGCGTGCGCCTGGTCGACCAGTCGCAGTACATCAACCGGCTGCGCAGCTTCGACTACGACATGATCGTCTCCGGCTGGGGCTCGTCCGAATCGCCGGGCAACGAGCAGCGCAGCTTCTGGACCCGCGAGGCCGCCGCGTCGCCGGCGGCCAACAATTACGCCGGCGTGCGCGATCCAGTGATCGACCGGCTGGTCGAGCTGGTGATCGCGGCGCCCGACCGCGAAAGCCTGGTCGCCCGCACCCGCGCACTCGACCGCGTGCTGCTCGCCGGCCACTACGTGATTCCGCACTGGCATCTGAACACCCAGCGCATTCTCTACTGGGACAGGTTCTCGCGGCCGGCGGTCACGCCGCGCAACGGCACCTCGGTCGAGTACTGGTGGTTCGACCCGGAAAAGGCGCGGCAGCTGGAGCAGGCCCGAGCGGTCACGCCGAGAGGCGACGGCGACGCCGGCGGCCCGCCGGCCTGGGCGGTGCTGCTGGTCGTCGGCGCCGCGGCCGCCGCCGGGCTGGTAATTCTTGTCAGGCGCGCGCGACGCGAGCCCGCCCGCCCATGACCGCGTACATCATCCGCCGCCTGCTGCTGATGATCCCGACGCTGTTCGGAATCATGCTGCTCAATTTCGTGATCGTGCAGGCCGCACCCGGCGGCCCGGTGGAGCAGGCCATCGCCCAGCTCACCGGCCAGGGTTCGCCGATCACCGAGCGCATCACCCGCAGCGGCACCGGCGAGGCGGTCGCGCCCGCCCCCCGCGCGGAGGACAGCGCCGGCAGCCGCTATCGCGGCGCCCAGGGCCTCGACCCCGCCTTCATCCAGGAACTCGAGCAGCGCTTCGGTTTCGACAAGCCGATGCACGAGCGCTTCTTCAAAATGATGGGCGATTACCTCACCTTCGATTTCGGCCAGAGCTTCTTCCGCGACCGCGACGTGGTCGACCTGGTGCTGGCCAAGATGCCGGTGTCGATCTCGCTCGGCGTGTGGACCACGCTCATCGTCTACCTGGTGTCGATTCCGCTCGGCATCGCCAAGGCGGTGCGCGACGGCAGCCGCTTCGACATCGGCACCAGCTTCGCCCTGGTGATCGGCACCGCGATTCCGAGCTTCCTGTTCGCGGTGTTCCTGCTGGTGGTGTTCGCCGGCGGCAGCTATCTCGACTGGTTCCCGTTGCGCGGGCTGCAGTCCGAGCAGTATCTCGGCCTCGGCTTCGCCGGCTGCGTGGCGAGCGCCGCCTGCGTGCTCGACTATTTCTGGCATATCGCGCTGCCGGTGCTGGCGATGGTGATCGGCGGCTTCGCCGGCCTTGCCATGCTCACCAAGAACTCCTTCCTCGACCAGCTTCACCAGCAGTACGTGATGACCGCGCGCGCCAAGGGCCTGCCCGAGCGGCGGGTGCTCTACGGCCATGTATTCCGCAACGCGATGCTGATCGTGATCGCCGGCTTTCCCGGCGCCTTCGTCGGCATCCTGTTCACCGGCTCGGTGCTGATCGAGATCATCTTCTCGCTCGACGGGCTCGGGCTGCTCGGCTTCGAGGCGGCGTTCGCCCGCGACTACCCGCTGATGTTCGGCACGCTGTTCTTTTTCTCGCTGCTCGGGCTGCTGATGAACCTGGTGGGCGACCTGATGTACACCCTCGTCGATCCGCGCATCGACTTCGAGCGCAGGGGCGCCTGACATGGCCGACAGGAACAACGCCGCACCGCGCAAGGCCTGGCTGTCGCCGATCAACCGCCGCCGGCTGCACAACTTCCGCGCCAACCGGCGCGGCTTCTGGTCGCTGTGGATCTTCGTCGCGCTGCTGCTCGTCACCCTGCCGGCGGAGTTCATCGCCAACGACAACCCGATCCTGGTGGTGCACCAGGGCGAGGCGTACATGCCGATCTTCCGCGCCTACCCGGAAACCGCGTTCGGCGGCGAATTCGAGACCGAGGCCGACTATCGCGACCCTTACGTCGCGCAGCTGATCGAGCGCGACGGCTGGATGATCTGGCCGCCGGTGCCCTACAGCCACCGTACCGTGGCGTGGGACCTGCCGGTGCCGGCGCCGTCGCCGCCGGACGCCACCCACTGGCTGGGTACCGACGACCAGGCGCGCGACGTGCTCGCCCGGGTGATCTACGGCTGTAGCATCTCGGTGCTCTTCGGCTTCGTGCTCACCATCGTCAGCGCGATGGTCGGCGTGGCGGCCGGCGCGGTGCAGGGCTACTTCGGCGGCTGGACCGATCTGCTGGCGCAGCGCTTCATCGAGATCTGGGCCGGCATGCCGGCGCTGTACCTGCTGATCATCCTCGCCAGCATCGTCGAGCCGAACTTCTGGTGGCTGCTGGTGCTGCTGCTGATGTTCAGCTGGATGGGCTTCGTCGGCGTGGTGCGGGCGGAATTCCTGCGCGCGCGCAACTTCGACTATGTGCGCGCGGCGCGCGCGCTGGGCCTCACCGACGGCGCCATCATGCTGCGCCATGTGCTGCCCAACGCGATGGTGGCGACGATCACCTTCATGCCCTTCACCCTGGCCGGCTCGGTGACCGTGCTCACCTCGCTCGATTTTCTCGGCATCGGCCTGCCGCCGGGCTCGCCCTCGCTCGGCGAACTGCTGGCGCAGGGCAAGGCCAACCTGCAGGCGCCGTGGCTCGGGCTCACCGGCTTCTTCGTCATCGCGCTGATGCTGAGCCTGCTGATCTTCATCGGCGAGGCGGTGCGCGACGCCTTCGACCCGCGCAAGCTCTACAGCGGCGCCGCCGCGCCGGTGGAGCCGGAGGCCCCCGCCGCGCGCGGCGACACGCCGTCGACCATGGCCACTCCCAACTGAGCCCGGCGATGGCGGCGAAACTGCTCGAAGTCAGCAACCTCGGCGTGCGCTTCCGCCAGCCGGGCAGCACCGTGACCGCGGTCGACCAGGTGTCGCTCGAACTCGGTGAAGGCGAAACCGTCGCCCTGGTGGGCGAAAGCGGCTCCGGCAAGTCGGTCACCGCGCTGTCGGTGCTGCAGCTGCTGCCTTACCCCACCGCGGTGCACACCGCGGGCAGCTCGATCCGCTTCCGGGGACAGGAGCTGGTCGGCGCCAGCGAAGCGGCGCTGCGCCAGATTCGCGGCGACCGCATCTCGATGATCTTCCAGGAGCCGATGACCTCGCTCAATCCGCTGCATGTGGTGGAAAAGCAGATCTGCGAGACGCTGATGCTGCACAAGGGCCTGTCGCGGCCGGCGGCGCGGGCGCGCGCGCTCGAACTGCTCGAGCTGGTGCGCATCCCCGAGCCGGAACTGCGGCTCAAGTCCTACCCGCACCAGCTTTCCGGCGGCCAGCGCCAGCGGGTGATGATCGCGATGGCGCTCGCCAACGAACCCGACATCCTCATTGCCGACGAGCCCACCACCGCGGTCGACGTCACCGTGCAGGCGCAGATTCTTGCGCTGCGCGACGCGCTGCGCCCGGGGCTCGGCATGGGGATGCTGCTGATCACGCACGACCTGCGCAGCGTGCGCAAAATGGCGAGCCGCCTGTACGTCATGCAGGCCGGCCAGGTGGTCGAGTCGGGCGCGGTCGACGCAGTGTTCGAGCGGCCCCGGCATCCCTACACCCGCCGGCTGCTCGCCGCCGAGCCCGGCGGCGCGCCGGCGCCGGTGCCGGCGGATGCGCCGCCGATCGTGCAGGCGAGCGGCGTCAAGGTCTGGTTCCCGATCCGACGCGGCGTGCTTCGCCGCACCGTCGGCCATGTGAAGGCGGTCGACGGCATCGACCTCACCGTGCGCGAAGGCCAGACCGTCGGCGTCGTGGGCGAGAGCGGTTCGGGCAAGACCACGCTCGGGCTGGCGCTGCTGCGCCTGGAGCAGAGCCGCGGCGCCATCCGCTTCAGCGGCCGCGAGATTCAGGGCCTGCGGTCGAAGCCGCTGCGCCCGCTGCGCCGCGAGATGCAGATCGTGTTCCAGGACCCGTTCAGCAGCCTGAGCCCGCGCCTGTCGGTCGCCGACATCGTCGGCGAAGGCCTCGATGTGCACCGCCTGGCCGACACGCCGGCGGCGCGCGAGCAGATGATCATCGACGCGCTGGCCGAAGTCGGCCTCGATCCCGGCACCCGCCACCGCTATCCGCATGAATTCTCCGGCGGCCAGCGCCAGCGCATCGCCATCGCCCGCGCGATGGTGCTGAAGCCGCGCTTCGTGGTGCTGGACGAGCCGACCTCGGCGCTCGACATGTCGGTGCAGGCGCAGATCGTGGCGCTGCTGCGCGAGCTGCAGGCGCGCCACCGGCTCGCCTACCTGTTCATCAGCCACGACCTGCGGGTGGTGCGCGCGCTGAGCGACGAAGTCATCGTCATGCGCGACGGCCGCATGGTCGAGCGCGGCCCGGCAGCGCGCATTTTCGAACAGCCGGCCGACCCCTACACCCGGGCGCTGATCGCCGCCGCCTTCGACATCGACGTGGCCGGCGCCGCGCCGGCCGAACGCCCCGCCGGCGCCTGACGTGCCGCCCGTATACTGCCCGGCGCGCGCTGTGCGCCGGTGGCGCTTGCCTGCGCGCGACGCCGGCCGCCGGCGCCCTGAACGCCTTTCACCCGGGACAACACGATGAACGACAAGCCCCGCTTCTGGCGCGACACCTGGTCGCTGATCAAGCCCTACTGGCAGTCGGAGGAAAAGGCGAGCGCCTGGCTGCTGCTGCTCACCGTGGTCGGGCTGACGCTTGCCATGGTGTACATGAACGTCGTGTTCAACGAGTGGTACAACCTGTTCTACAACGCGCTGCAGGAAAAGAAGGCCGAGGAATTCTGGACCCAGATACTGCGCTTCTGCCTGCTGGCGGCAATCTACATCGCGCTCGCGGTGTACGCCTTCTATCTCAACCAGCTGCTGCAGATCCGCTGGCGGCGCTGGATGACCGACCGCTATCTGCGCGAATGGCTCGGCGGCCGCGCCTACTACCGCATGCAGCTCGCCGGCACCGGCACCGACAACCCCGACCAGCGTATTGCCGAGGATTTGCGGCTGTTTGTCGACGACACCCTCAACCTGAGCCTCGGCCTGCTCAACGCCGTGGTCACCCTGGTGTCCTTTGTCGGCATCCTGTGGACGCTGTCCGGTCCGCTGACGATTCCGCTCGGCGAGGATGGCTTCGTGGTGCCCGGCTACATGGTGTGGGCGGCGCTGCTGTACGCGATCGCGGGCAGCTGGCTCACGCACCGCATCGGCCGGCCGCTGATCGGGCTCAACTTCAACCAGCAGCGCTTCGAGGCCGACTTCCGCTTCGGCCTGATCCGCTTTCGCGAAAACGCCGAGAGCGTCGCGCTCTACCGCGGCGAGGAAGACGAGCTCAAGGGCTTCGGCGGGCGTTTCGCCGCCGTGTTCGACAACTGGCTGCGCATCATGCACCGGCAGAAGATCCTGATCTCGTTCACCGTCGGCTACAACCAGGCGGCCAACGTGTTTCCCTTCGTGGTGGCGGCGCCGCGCTATTTCGCCGGCGCGATTCCGCTCGGCGGCCTGATGCAGATCTCCAACGCCTTCGGCCAGGTGCAGGGCGCCCTGTCCTGGTTCATCGGCGCCTACAACACCTTCGCCAGCTGGCGCGCCACCTCGGACCGGCTGCTCGGCTTTCACTACGCGATCGAGCGCGAGCGCCGCGCGGCCGCCGCCGGCGCGGGGGTCGAGGTCGCCGCCGGCCAGGGCGAGAACCTGCAGCTCGACGGGCTGGCGCTCGCCCTGCCCGACGGCCGCCCGCTGATCGCGCCCGCCAGCCTGTCGCTGGCACCGGGCGACAGCCTGCTGATCCGCGGGCCATCCGGCGCGGGCAAGAGCACGCTGTTTCGCGCCATCGCCGGCATCTGGCCGTTCGGCTCCGGCGCAGTGCGCCTGCCCGAGCGCTTCGACGCGCTGTTCCTGCCGCAGCGGCCGTATCTGCCGATCGGCCGCCTGATCGACGTGGTGACCTTTCCGCGCCCGGCCGGCAGCTTCAGCACCGACGCGGTGGCGCAGGCGCTTCAGGATTGCGGGCTCGCGCACCTCGCCGGCCGGCTCGACGAATCGCGCCACTGGGCACTCGAACTCTCGCCCGGCGAGCAGCAGCGCATCGCCTTCGCGCGCGCACTGCTGATCCGTCCGTCCTGGCTGTTTCTAGACGAAGCCACTTCAGCCCTCGACGAGGCGCACGAGGAGCGGCTTTATCGGCTGCTGCGCGAGCGGCTGCCGGGCACCGCCATCGTCAGCATCGGCCACCGGCGCGCGCTGGCCGCCCTGCATGCGCAGCGGCTGGAATTGCAGTCGAACGCGGCCGGCCCGAGCGCGCTGGCGCCCGCCTAGGCGGCGGTCCTCACGCCGGGCAATCCAGCGCGCGCAGCTCGGCTTCAGGAAAATCGGCGGCGAGCGCCGCCAGGCGCGCCGCCTCGTCGGGCGTGGGCTCGCGCACGGTAAGCACCCGGTGCGTCGCGCGCTGGTCGCGCTGGCCCACCTCGGCGGTGCGCACGCCCTGCGCGCGCAGCACCTCCAGGTAATGGCGCGCACCCGCCTCGCTGCGAAAGCGCGCGAGCGCGATCGCATAGCGCCACTCGCCCGGCTCCACGATCGGGGTGAACAGGGTGATGCCGAGGTCGCGCAGCTCGCCCGCCTTGCGTTCCATCGCCGCCAGCGAATTCTGGCGTGGCATGTACACCCACCACCGGCTGTCGATGCCGATCTCGCGCGTCGTCAGCCGCTAGCCGAGGTTTAGCGGTGCCAGCGCCGCCAGCGCGCGCGAAAGCTCCGCGTCGCCGAAGCTGCGCCACTCCAGGCACGCCACCGTGCGCGGCGCCTGCGGCCGCGCGCGCGGCGGCACCACGCGGATCTGCTCGGCGTTCATCTGCAGGCTGATCAGGTTGGCGTCGGGGTCCGGTCGGGTGCTCTGCAGGTAGATGTAGCCGGCCAGCCCGACGTTCGCCAGCAGCAGCAGCAGCGCGACCCATCTCATCGTCGCGACTCCGCGATGCGCACCACGCCTTCCAGGATCAGACGCTCATGCACCTGCACCGGGCGCCCGAGATGCTCGGCCAGCAGGGCGGCGCGGCCGCCGCAGGCAAGGATCGCCGGCTCGCCGCAGCCGGCGGCCAGCATCTGCGCGCGCATGCGCTCGACCGCGCCGCAGGTGGCCTGGATGGCGCCGGTGGTGATGGCGTCGCGGGTGGCGCGCGGAAACGCGGTGAAGCGGCCCTGCTCGGCGGCGAGCCGCGCCGCTTTTGCCGCCAGCGATTCGTGAAACAGGTCGATGCCCGGCAGAATCAGGCCGCCGAAAAACTCGCCGGCGGCAGACAGCGCGTCCACCGTGGTGGCGGTGCCGGTGCAGATCACCAGGCAGTCGCCGGACTCGCGCGCCCGCGCTGCGATCATCGCCGACCAGCGGTCCGGCCCGAGCTGCGCGGGATCGTCGTAACGGCTGGTCACCCCGCAGCGCGCCGCCTCGCCGCTCACCCAAAGCGGGGTCACCGGCCAGCGCGCGAACAGCCGTGCCAGCGCCCGGCCGGCGGCGTCGCCG
>CALJLA010000053.1 GCA_937983055.1 uncultured Pseudomonadota bacterium | reverse complement strand
CAGGCCGTCGCGGAGGCCGAGCACGTGGCCGCCGAGCAACGCATGCTCGACGCCCTGGCGGTACGCGAAGCCGCTGAACGCGAGGCACAGGCCGCGCATCTTGCCCGGGCGCGCGCCGAGGAGCGGGCCCGCGCCGCCTTGCAGCAGCGCATCGAAGCCGAACAGGCCGCCCAGGCCGCCGCCGAAGAGCGCACCCGCCTCGACCAGGACTACGCCGAAGCGGCGCAGGCGGCGCGCACCGCACTGCACCGGCGAAACGAAGCGACTCGCCGCCGAACGCGCGCCGTGCGCGATCGGGAGCGCCGCCATCTCGAAGCCGTCGCGCTGATCGAGGCGCGCGAGGCGGCAGCTGCCCTGGCCGAGGAAACGTCCGCTGCGGCGCCGACGCCCGCAGACATCTCGCCGGACGAACGGCCGCTGCCAGCCCTGGCCGAGACCGCAGCCAGCGCGGGCGCCACCCCGGGGATCAACGCCGAGGGCAACCCGGGCGCCTGCGCGGCGACACACGCCGATGGCGAGCGCGTCGGGGTCGACGCACCGTTTGCCGGCTTCACCCTGCCGCCCATCGCGGTGCGGGCCGATCGCGGACGTGGCAGCTGGCGCATCGCTGCCGGCATTGCAGCGCTAGCCACCGGCGGTCTTGGCGCCTGGATGTGGCAGTCGTGGTGGCCGCCGCAGGCGACCGCCGCAATGCCGGTGCCCGTGCCCTCCGCCACGGTGTCGGCAGCGCCGCTGAACGTGCAAATGCTGCCGCGACCGGATTTCAGCGAGTTCAGCCTGCGCGTCGACGGCACGCGCGACTTCGCGACAGACCTGGCGCCGATCGCTCAGCGCGTAGACGGGAATCCGCGCGCGCAGTGACGCGGGCGACCTCGCGGCGCTATCATCGCGCCCGGTGACCGCCGCACGACGCCCCATTCGCAGTTTCGTCCGCCGCCAGGGCCGCATTACCGATGCCCAGCAGCGCGCCCTGGCCGATCTGCTGCCGCAGTTCGGCCTTGCGTATGCGCCCCGCCGGCTGAACCTGCGCGAGGCTTTCGGCCGCGACGCGCCGGTGGTTCTGGAAATCGGCTTCGGCATGGGCGAGACCACCGCCCGAATCGCGGCAGAGCATCCCGAGACCGACTTTCTGGCCATCGAGGTGCATGCGCCCGGCGTCGGCAGCCTGCTCAACCGGATTCGGGACCAAGCGCTGACCAACGTGCGCATCGTCCAGCACGACGCCGTCGAGGTGGTGCGCGACATGCTGGCACCGGACAGCCTGGCCGGCATCCACGTGTTCTTTCCCGACCCCTGGCCGAAGAAACGTCATCACAAGCGCCGACTGTTGCAGCCGGCGTTCGTCGGAGAACTTGCACGGCGGCTCGCGCCCGGCGGCTATCTGCATGTCGCCACCGACTGGCAGGACTATGCGGAGCAGGCATTGCAGGTGCTGCGCGCCGAGCCGCTGCTGGAGAACACTGCGCCCGATTTCGCGCCGCGTCCGCATCACCGGCCCCTCACCAAATTCGAGCACCGCGGGCTGAAGCTCGGCCATCCGGTGCGGGACCTCGTGTTTCGCCGCGCCTGCGGCGCCTGAAACGCAGCCAGCCCGCGCAGGCTTACAGTGCCGGGGTGCGGTACAGGACCTTGCCGCCCACGCGGATCTCCGTGTCCACCAGGTAGGGCGCGAGCGCGCCGGGGTCGACCTCCATGCCCAGCCCCGGCGCCTCCGGCAGCCGAACGCGTCCGTCGGTGCCGGGCTGCAGATGGGTGCGGGTAATGGCCAGCGCCAAGGCCTTGGGGTCAGCCGGGTACTCGCAGATTTCGTGCGCTTCGATGCCGGCGTAGGGCTGCAGCGAGGCCGACAGCGCGAGGTGCGACGTGAACGTATGGTTCACATACGTCACGTTGCGGGACAGCGCGTAATCCGCCACCTGCTTCGCCACGCTGATCCCGCCGATGCGGCCGGCGTCGATCTGCACGTACGCAAGACCCGCGAGGTCGATCATGTGGCGTGCCATGAAGAAATTGTGGCAACCCTCGCCGCCGGCCAGCCTGACGGCGCCGCTGTCGGCAGCCAGTTGCCGGTACTCCGCCAGCGCCCCGGAGACGAACGGCTCCTCCAGCCAGGCGGCGCGACAGCGCAAGAGCGCGGGAAGGCGTCGGCGTGCTGCAGCGACATCCGCATTCCACACCGTGCCCGCGTCGACCAGCAGCACGCCGTCTTCGCCCAACCCCTCGCGTGCCGCCGCCAGCTGCGCCTCGTCCTCGGCGACCGCGCCGTGGCCGAATGGCCCCCAGCCAAACTTGGCGGCGCGAAATCCGCGTGCCCGCGCGGCGCGCGCCCTCGCCAGCGTGTCCTCAGGCGTGTCGCCGAACAGCACCGAGAAATAGGGCAGCTTGGGATAGTTTCGCGGCCAGCCGAGCAGCGCCCACACCGGTTCCGACAACCGCTTGCCCAGCAGGTCCCACAGCGCCATGTCGATGCCCGACAGCGTATGGTCGGCCTGCAGCAGGTCGAGGCTGTTGGCGCGCACCGCGTCGCCGATGCGGGCGATGTCGGCGACGTCGTCGAGCCGTGCGCCGAGCACCGAGGCCGCCACCGGCTTGCACGCACTGTGCGACATCGGGCACACCAGGCTGGCAATCGACGGCAGCGGTGCCGCTTCGCATTCGCCATAGCCGACGTAGCCGCCCGCCCGCACCCGCACCAGCAGCGCGTCCTGGCTGCCGTCGCCGATGTCGAGCACCTCCGGCATCGACAGGTAAAAGAAGTCGATCGACTCGACCTGCATGATGGATTTCCCCCTTCTCGTGTGTTGTTGTCGGGTAAGCGGCCGGGCGCCGCCTCAGTCCAGGAACAGCTCCAGCAGGTCGTTGAGAAAGCGCTGGCCACGCCGGGTCGGCCGCAATTGCAGCGCGTCGGTTTCGATCAGGCCGCGCGCGCGCGCGCGCTCAAGGCGCGCCAGCACGATCGTCAGCGGAAGCCCGGTGCGCTCGGCGAACAGCGACTGCGGCACGCCGTCGACGAGGCGCAGCGCGTTCATCATGAACTCGAACGGCAGCGCCGCCGGCGCGACGCAATGGCGCTGTGCCACCGCATCGCCGCCCGCCGCGTGGTCCAGATAGGCGCGCGGGTGCTTGTGGCGCACCGCGCGCTCGATGCGGTCGGGAAACGACAGCTTGCTGTGCGCGCCGGCACCGATGCCGAGATAGTCGCCGAAGGTCCAGTAATTCAGGTTGTGGCGCGATTCGCGGCCCGGGCGCGCGAAGGCCGAGGTCTCGTAATGGCGGTAGCCAGCCCTTTCCAGCAGCGCCTCGATCGCCGCCTGCATGTCGGCGGCGCCGTCGTCATCCGGCAGCGTCGGCGGGAAGCGCGCGAAATAGGTGTTCGGTTCGATGGTCAGATGGTAGGCGGAGATATGCGGCGCGCCGCTGTCGCAGGCCTGCCGCAGGTCCTCGAGCGCCTGCGCCGGCGTCTGCCGCGGCAGCCCATACATCAGGTCGAGATTGAAGTTGTCGAAGTGATGCTGCGCGAGTTCGATCGCGCGCCGCGCCTCGCGGTCGTCGTGGATGCGTCCCAGCGCCTTCAGGTGCCCAGGATTGAAGCTCTGGATGCCGAGCGACAGCCGGTTCACGCCAGCCGCCCGGAAGCCGGCGAACCTGTCGGCTTCTGCCGTGCCGGGATTCGCCTCCAGCGTCACCTCGGCATGCGGGTCGATCGGCAGCCGGGCACGCACCCGCGACAGAAGTTCATCGACCGCACCGGGTGACAGCAGGCTGGGCGTGCCGCCGCCAAAGAAAACACTGGCGACCCGGCGACCCCACACCGACGGCAGCGACTGGTCCAGGTCGGCAGTCAGGGCGTCGGTGTAGCGCCGCTCCATCGCGGCATCGAGACCCGCCGCCGTGCCATCGGCGGCCGGATTGCCCTCCCGCAACGTGTGGGAATTGAAATCACAGTACGGACACTTGCGCACGCACCAAGGCACGTGGATATACAGTGCCAGCGGCGGCAGTGCCTTCAGACGCGGCGTCGCCGCATCAACGCTGGATGTACCTGACGGGAATTCGCGGGTGTGGCTCGCCATACGAAGCTGCCACGCGTCGCCGGGCAGGCCCTCCGCAGCGCGCGGCAGGCCCCAGTGTAGCGCAGGCGATGCCCTCTACCGGTGCGACGGCACGCCCGCCAGCCGGGCGTCCGATGCCACGGGCGCGGAATTCAGCGGCGGCCGTAGGCCGGCGTCAGTGCCGCGAGTTCGGCAAATGCGCTGGCCGGCAGCGGATCGGGCGCTGCCGCCGGCCGCACCACGGCCGGCGCTATGCTCGCGCCGACGATCCAGACCTGTCGGTGATCCGGCACCGCCCATGCCATCTTGCGCTTCGGGAAAGCGCCCTGGAAGGCTACGGTGTCGCGGGCGGGGACACGCACCTCGACCCACTCGGTCGCGAGCGGCGCGTAGTTCTTGGAGTTGATGCGCACCTTGATTTTCAGGCGCGCGTCTTTGGGGCAGCCGCTGAAGATCAGGCCGGCAAACGACGATTCGCCCCACATCAATACATCCGCGAAGAAATCCTCGGGCTGACAAGCCGGCGCGCCGGCACTCATCAGCAGGCACACCGCACCCGCAATTACACCTCTCATGTCGCAGCCTCCTCCGGGCAGGGGGTCAACAGAAGATGTCGCCGCGTTAAGGTACCACGCTCGCAGACACCTGGACGACGCTTACCGCACTCAAACTGCGTGCCAGCCGCGAGGGTCGCCGAGGGCGACCGGGCCGCATCTGGTAACCTGCGAAAAACGCTCAACAAAACGAACGACGAGAGGGGGCGATGACGCAGCCGGCAGCAAGTATGAACATCACGGCCGACGACCAGGTCGCCAGAATCTTCGCCTGGCGACGGGGCTTCAACGCCATCCACCTGATCGATCTCGGCGTCGAGCTGGGGCTGTTCAAGGCGTTCGCCGATACACCGGATGCCAGGGCCGAGCAGGTCGCGAAACGGCTGACGCTGCATGCACCCTATGTCGACGTCTGGTGCAAAACCGCCTACGCCTTCGGGCTGCTCGAGGCCGATGTCGAGAACCGCTACCGCCTAGCCCCGTTTTTCGACCAGATTCTCGCCAACCCGGCGCATCCGCGCTATCTGGGGGGCTACGTGCGCCTGGGTACCGATTTCGCCGCCGAAGATTTCCGGCGCTGCCGCGATGCGTTTCGCGACGGGACAAGCCTGCCGTTCCAGAACCGCAGTCATGCCTTCGCCGATGTGATCGGTCAGGCCATCGGCGGGCTGCACGTGGTGACCGCGCGCAAGCTTCTGCCCGATCTGGACGGTTTCAAGGCGCGGCTCGAGCAGGGCGCGCAGGTACTCGAAATCGGCTGCGGCACCGGACGCTTTCTGTTGCAGCTGGCCAAGGCCTGGCCGGCAGTGCAAGCCACCGGCGTCGACATCGACCCGAGCGGGCTGGCCCTTGCCCGGAGTTCGATCGCCGATGCCGGGCTCTCGCAGCGCGTTCGCGTCATCGAAGGCGACGTGGCAGGCGTCGGCGCGCCGGCCAGCTTCGATGCCGCTGTGATGATTGAAGTCCTGCACGAAATCGCCCCTGCGCGGCGCCAACCGATTGTCGATGCCTGCGCGCGGCTGCTCAAGCCCGGCGGGTGGCTGCTGATCGTGGACGAGACCTATCCGTCCTCGCTGGCGGAGCTGCGCCGGCCGGAGTTCCAGTTCCCGGTGCAGACCGGCTTCGAGGAACTGGTGTGGGGCAACGTCATTCCTACCCGCGCCGAGCAGGAAGCCCTCCTCGCCCATGCGGGATTTTCCGGGCCGCCGCAGCGCACCCTGATCGGCGAAGGCTTTACCGTGCTCAGCGCACGGCGCTGAGGCGCGCCGGGCGCCCCGTCGATGAAACACCTGCCCTCGCGTGCCGTCAGGCGCCTGCGCTGGCTGCCCGTACTGTTGCTGGCCGCGCCGGCTGCGCTCGGGCAGGAAGGGCTGCAGTCCTACCTGCCCGATGAGTTGCCGTGGACGCTGCGCCGCGCCGACCCGCCCCTGGCGTATGCACTGCTGCATGGCGACCCGGCACGGCCCGGCAGCTTTACCTTTCGCGTGCGCGCCCGTGCGCCGCACCGCCTGCCGCCGCACACACACCCCGACGAGCGCACCATCACTGTGCTCTCCGGCACCTACTGGAGCGGCGTGGGCGAGCGATTCGACGCGGCCGCCCTGGTCGCCTACCCGGCGGGCAGCTTCTACACGGTTCCCGCCGGGCTGCCGCACTTCAGCGCGGTGCTCGAAGGGGAGACGGTTTTTCAGGAAAGCGGCATCGGTCCGAGCGGCAACCGTCCGGTCGATGCCGCCGCCCCGTGAGCGTTGCCGCTGCCGCAGCGCAACCGGTCGGGGCGTTCGACTCGGGGCTGGGCGGGCTGTCGATCCTGCGGGCGGTGCGGGCGCGTCTGCCGCACGAAGACCTGATCTATGTCGCCGACGCCGGCTACCTGCCCTACGGCGAGAAAACAGTCGCGGAGATCCAGACGCGTGCGCTCACCGTCAGCGAATTCCTGATCGCACAGGGTGCGAAAGCCATCCTGGTTGCCTGCAACACCGCCACGGCGGCAGCGATCGAACTGCTGCGCGAGCGCCTGCCGGTGCCGTTTGTCGGTGTTGAGCCGGCAATCAAGCCCGCGGTGTCGATGACCCGCAGCGGCAGGATCGGCGTGCTGGCGACCGGCGCTACCACCGGCAGCGTCCGGCTCGGCAACCTGCTGAGGCGCTTCGGCCACAGCGTCGAGATCATCGTGCAGCCCTGTCCGGGGCTGGTGGAGCAGGTCGAGGCTGGCCTTGCCGGCAGCGATGAAACACGGCGAATGGTGGAGGGCTACGTGCAGCCGCTGGTGGCGCGCGGCATCGACACGCTGGTGCTGGGCTGCACCCACTACCCGTTCCTAGAGCAGGCCATCCGGGCGGCGGCGGGCCCGTCGGTCACCCTGCTGGACACGGGCGAGCCGGTCGCACGCGAACTCGCTCGGCAACTCGAAACACGCGGCCTTGCGCGCAGTCACGGACAGGGAGACGAGCGCTTCTGGACCAGCGGAACCCCGGCCTCGCTGGCCGCGCGCATTGCGCCACTGTGGGGGCGCCGGGTCGAAGTCCTGCCGCTGTCGCGCTAGGCGTCCGCCGGCGGCGGGCGTCTCGAGTGCAGCGAGCGCGTCAGGCGCATCACCGACAGCGCCAGCAGGCTGCCGCGCATCGCCGCCCGTGCGAGGCGGCGCGGCACCACGATCAGCACCGCAACCGCCACGGCGACGACCAGCACCGGCCGCGCGCGCAAGGCGCTCACCGCACGCGCCACGCGGTCAACCAGCGAGAGCGAACTGCGCACCTCGCCGGCGGCGACGGCGAACTCATCGCGCAAGGCGGCGCTGCGCGCCTGCAGCGTTTCGCGTCGCTTCACCGCAGCTATGAGGCGCGCGTTCACCGGCTCAGCCGTTCGTGATCCCTGTTCAGCTCATCGAGCGTGGCCGAAAACAGGGTCGGCCGAGCGCGCACACGCACGATGAAGCCGCGAATTGCCAGCAAGGCCAGCACCGTGAACACCGCCGCCAGCCCGACGGCCACCGCTACCCGGTGCGTGTCCCAGAAGACCACGATCAGCGCCAGCGCGCAGAGCACGACAGCCAGAAACGCGCCGAACAGGCTGATGAGCCCCCACAGCAGGATCGATGCAATGCGTTCGAGCTGTTCGTCGATCTCGGCGCCGAACAGCGCCAGCCGCGTGTGGACGATCGCCACCCCGCTGGCAAGCAGCGTACGCACCGATTCGGTCAGGCCGCGCGGCCGGGCGTCTTCCGGCCCGTGCGCCGGGTCAGCGGACATGTCGCCTCGTTACTTGCGCCCGATCAGGATGCCAAGCAGCAGGCCGACGCCCGCCGCGATGCCGATGGCATTCCATGGATTCTCGTGCACGTAATGATCGGCGTGCTTCACCGCCTCGCGTGACTGTTCACCGATGCGCTCTCCGGCGGCAGCCAGGCGCGCGCGGGCGGCGCGAACCGATTCTTCGGCGCGGGCGCGCACCGCCGTAACCCGTTCGCCGGCCTGGCCTGCGGTTGCCTTCAACAACTCCTCTGCGTCGGTGACGACCGCCTGCAGGTCGGCCATCAGCTTGTCTGTAGTGACTTCTTTTTTCATGGTGAACTCATCATCGGATACAAATGCCGCCTCGATGGGGCGGCGGCCGGATCGAGCATATCTTGAGCCAGATCAAACCTGCGCGGCAGCGCTCAGTCCGCCGCCCGCAGGGCGCTCAGCAAACGGCGCAGGGCCCGCGCGCGATGACTGATTCGATTCTTGCGGGCCGCGGAAAGTTCGGCGCCGGTCTTGCCAAGCCGGGGATCGAGAAACAACGGATCGTAACCGAACCCTCCGCTGCCACGCGGCGCCGTCAGGATCTCGCCATGCCAGGCCCCTTCGCCGATCAGCGGCTGCGGATCCAGCGCATGGCGTACCAGGACCATGACGCAGTGGTAATGCGCCCGCCGATCAGCGTGCGGCCGCAGCAATTCCAGCAGTTTTTCGTTGTTCCGGGCATCCGAGCGCGGCTCCCCGGCCAGCCGGGCCGAATGCACGCCGGGCGCACCATCGAGTGCCCGTACGCAGATGCCGGAGTCATCCGCGAGGGCGGGCAGACCGGTCAGCCGGGCGGCATGGCGGGCCTTGGCCAGTGCATTCTCAACGAAGGTCGGGTGCGGCTCCGGCGCCTCCGGTACGCCCAGACTGGCCTGCGCCAGCACCTCGATGCCAAGCGGCGAAAGCAACTGCGAAATTTCGCGCAGCTTGCCGGTATTATTGCTGGCGATTATCAGCTGTTTCATCGCCGGCGCGGTTTCAGGCGCCGAGCGCCGCGCGCTGGGCCGGGGTGCGCGTGATCGCGTCGGCAGCATGACGGAAACGTGGCGCGTGCTGCTGCTGGCTGGGCCGTCACTGCAGTGTGGTTACTGTCGAATCCGCGATTGGGCCGCC
>CALJLA010000052.1 GCA_937983055.1 uncultured Pseudomonadota bacterium | reverse complement strand
CCAGTCCGCGTCCAGGCGATCGAGCGCCGCGCGCTCGCGATGGCCCTCGCGCACGAAGCGCGTGCCGTCGTGCAGCGCCCACTTGATGCGGCTGTTGCCGGCATCCACCGCCAGGGTCAGGGAAGTTTCGGTCAAGGTCGGTTAGCGCGAAGGGCGAAGACTGATCTCGCCTCCGTAGTACTTGCGGGTGCCCGAGCGCACCGCCAGCAGCAGCGCGCCGTCGTCTGACACGCCGGCGACGCGCCCTTCCTGCTCGGCGCCGTCGGGCATGCGAAGTCGCACCATTTTATCCCGGTAGGCATGCGCCTGCTCCCACTCGGCGCGCAGCGGCGCGAAGCCCTGCTCGGCGAACACCGCCATCACCCGGTCGATCTCGGCCAGAACCGCCGCCAGCACCCGGTTGCGGTCGGCATCGACCCCGGCGCGGGCCAGGTCGGTTACCGGCTGGTCGATGCGGTCGCGCATCGTCTCGGGCAGGCGCACGTTCAACCCGATGCCGATCACCGCGCAGGTGGGCCCCATCACGTCGCCGTTCAGTTCAATGAGAATTCCGGCGAGCTTGAGACGTCGCCACGGCGCCGCGGCTGGGGACTTGAGCCGGGCGGCCTCGACGCCGCGGCTCTGCAGCGCGCGCAGGAGGGCTGCGCCCACCGGGGGCGACAGGCCGGAGAGAAATCCCGCGCCCTGCGCAAACCGCCACAGCAGCGAAAAAGTGAGCGCGCCGCCCAGACCGCTCACCCATTGCCGCCCGCGGCGGCCGCGCCCGCCGGTCTGCAGCTCGGCCACCCGCACCCTGCCCGAGGGCGCGCCCTGCGCGGCCGCTGCCAGCAGGTCGTCGTTGGTCGATACTGTTGTGTCGACCACCTCGACATCGAAACGCGGCGCGTGCCCACCGAGCGCGCGGCGGATCGCCCCGGCCTCCAGCCAGCGCACCGGGGTGAGCAGCCGGTAGCCGCGGCCGCGCACCCGCTCGATCGCCAGTCCCTGCGCCTCGACGCCTTCGAGCGCCGCCGAGATGGTCTCGCGGGTGACGCCGAGGCGGCGCGCGATCACCTCGCCGGAATGGAATCCGCCGTCCTCAAGCATGCGCAGCGCGGCCAGCGTATAAACGTTCATGCGGTGTTGCCCCTGAAACTGCGCGGAACTATACCGGATGCCAATGTCGTGACCCGGCTTGACCGAGGTCAAGCCCGGCGCGAACTCGTCCGCGCAGACTCTGTCATCATTCAAGAGTCCGGGAACCGAGGAGGAGACCATGTACAAGCACATCCTGTTGCCCACCGACGGCTCCGCGCTGTCCAGGAAGGCGGTGAAGGCCGGCATCAAGTTCGCCAAGGAGCAGCGCGCCAAGGTCACCGGTTTCTTCTCGCCGGAGCAGTACGAAGTGCTGGCCTACGGCGAGTACTTTCCGCCCGACCTGGTGTCGCGTGCCGAGTGGCAGAAGCGCTCGAAGAAGACCGCCGAGAAAGTGCTGGCCGACATCGAGAAGCAGGCGAAGGCCGCCGGGGTACAGTACCAGGGCTACTACCAGGCGAGCCTCGCGCCCTGGCAGGCGATCGTCGACGCCGCGAAGAAGAAGAAATGCGACCTCATCTTCATGGCCTCGCACGGCCGGTCCGGGCTGAAGGGCCTGCTGCTCGGCAGCCAGGCCGCCAAGGTACTGTCGCACACCAAGGTGCCGGTGCTGATCTACAAATAAGCGCGCAGCGCGCCGCCGCCCGCGCGGCTAGAATGCCGCCACAACTCAAAAGGGGGAGCGCGCGGTGGCGGCAATCGCAAGATGGGCGGCAGCATTCCTGCTGCTGGCCGGGTGTTCGCAGGCGCCGGATGAATATCCTTCGCAGCCGATCCGGCTGATCGTCCCGTTCCCGGCGGGCGGGTCTTCAGACATCATCGCCCGCGTGATTTCCGAGCGTGCCGCGCGCGCGCTCGGCCAGCAGATCGTCATCGACAACCGCGCCGGCGCCGGCGGCAACATCGGCACCGAAACCGCCTCGCGCGCCGCACCCGACGGCTACACCCTGGTCGAGTGCACCATCGGCACCTGCGCGATCAATCCGTCGGTGTACGCCAACACCGGCTACGATCTCGAGCGCGACTTCCGACCAGTGGTGCTGTTCGCGCAGATGGCCAACGTGCTGGCGGTGCATCCCGCAGTGCAGGCCGACAGCGTGCAGGCGCTGGTCGCGCTGGCGAGGGCTTCGCCCGGCCAGATCGCGTACGCCTCGTCCGGCTACGGCAGCTCGCCGCACCTGTCCGGCGAACTGCTGGGCCTGATGGCGGGGGTCGAGCTGCTGCACGTGCCGTACAAAGGCTCGGCGCCGGCGATCATCGACCTGCGCGGCGGCCAGACCCACCTGTTCTTCGACAACACGCCCTCGATCCTGCCGCATGTCACCTCCGGCGCGCTGCGGGCGCTGGCGGTCACTTCCGCAAAACGCCTGCCCTCGCTGCCGGACGTGCCCACCCTGGAGGAGGCCGCCTTAACGGGGTTCGTGAGCGCCCCCGGGTTCGGCGGGAGGGCGCCGAAGCAGATGCCGGACGCGGTGGTGCAGCGGGTCGATGCCGGCTTCAACGAGGCTATCGCCGACCCGGAAGTGCAGGTGCAGCTGCGCAAGATGGAAGCCGAGCCTGCCGGCGGCACGCCGGAAGCGTTCGGCGAACACATCCGCGCCGAGGTCGCGCGCTGGGCCGAGGTGGTGCGCGCCCGCGGCATCACCGCCCAGGAACTGCAGTGAGCCCGCGGTGAAGATCACCGCGATCGAGACGCTGCGGCTGACCGGGCGGCCGAACCTGCTGCTGGTGCAGGTGCACACCGACGAGGGGCTCACCGGCCTGGGCGAGACGTCGCGCGGGGCGGCGGCGGTCGAAGCGCAGATCCACGAGCTGCTCGCGCCGCAGTTGATCGGGCAGAACCCGCTCGACATCGCCGGCCAGCACCGCGCGATGATGGCGAGCTATCTCGGCTTTCAGTCCTCTGGCACCGAGGTGCGTGCCGCCTCGGCGATCGACATCGCGCTGTGGGACATTCTCGGGCAGGCCAGCGGCCAGCCGCTGTGGCAGGCGCTGGGCGGGCGCTGCCGAAGCGGCATCCGCGTCTACAACACCTGCGCCGGCTATCGCTACAACAACACCAGCGTGGCGCGGCGCGCGGTGCGCGCCGACGAGCCGGCGCCGGCGCGCGAAGGCCCGTACGACGACCAGATCGCCTTCGTGCACCACCCGGAAGAACTCGCCCATTCGCTGCTGGAAGAAGGCATCGGCGCGATGAAGATCTGGCCCTTCGATCCCTTCGCCGCCGACCGCGACGGCAGCATGCTGTCGCACGCCGACCTGGAGCTCGCGCTCGAGCCGTGGCGGCGCATTCGCGCGGCGGTGGGCGACCGCATCGAGATCATGGCCGAGTTCCACTCGCTGTGGAACCTGGAGCAGGCGCTGCGCATCGCCCGCGCGCTCGAAGCCTACCGCCCGTTCTGGTCCGAAGACCCGATCCGCATGGGCGACGCCGACACGCTGAAAGCCTATCGCGACGGCACCTCGATCCCGGTGTGCGGATCCGAAACCCTCGGCGGCACGTATCCGTTCCGCGACATGCTGGCGAAACAGGCGGTCGATATCGTGATGCTCGACCTCGGCTGGTGCGGCGGGCTGACCGAGGCGAAGAAGATCGCCGCGCTCGCCGAGGCCTGGCAGCGGCCGGTGGCGCCGCACGACTGCAACGGGCCGGTGGTCTGGGTGGCGTCGATTCACTTCATGGCGCACATCCCGAACGCGCTGATCATGGAGGTGGTGCGCGCTTACTATTCGACCTGGTACAAGGATCTGCTGACCGAGTTGCCGGTGGTGCGCAACGGCCGGGTCGAGCCGCTCGCCGGCCCGGGCCTCGGCACCCGGCTGCTGCCCGATCTGCCGCGGCGCGACGGCGTGCAGGTGCGGCGCAGCGGCGCCGGCTGAGGCCCGCCGGCGGCGAACTAACCGCGCCGGCAACGCTCTGAAACCTGAGACTGCAACAACCCTTCCATGCCTTTGCGCGCTCTTTTCATTGCCTTTTTTCTGTTCTCGGCGGCTGCCGGCGCCAACCCGGTCGCGCGCGACCATATCGAGGCGGAGCTGATCCCGGCGGTCACCGCGGTGGAGCCGGGCCGCACGCTCACGGTGGCGCTGCGCCTGCGCATGGAGGAGCACTGGCATACCTACTGGCGCAACCCGGGCGATTCCGGCCTGGCGACCAAAATCCGCTGGACCCTGCCCGAGGGCTTCGAGGCGGGCGAGATCCAGTGGCCCGCCCCCACCCGCATCGACGTCGGCCCGCTCGCCAACTACGGCTACGAGGGCGAGGTGCTGCTGCTGACCGACATCCGCACCCCGGCCGGCTATGCCGGCGCGCAGGTGCCGGTCGCGGCGCGCGCCGACTGGCTGGTATGCGAGGAAATCTGCATTCCCGGCGATGCCGAATTCGCGCTGTCGCTGCCGGTCGGCCCGGCCAAGCCGAACGCGCTGTGGGCCGCGGCCATCGAGCGCACCCGAGCCGGCCTGCCGCGCAGCGGCGAGGCGCTGCAGGCCAGCGCCACGCTCGCCGGCGGCGAGTGGCTGATCACCCTGCCGCGCGACAGCGCGCCGGAACTCAAGCGCCTGGAATTCTTTCCGCATGACGAGGGCGTGATCGACTATGCCTCGACGCAGCAGCTCAGCGCGGTCGGCGACCGCTGGCAGCTGCGTTTCGCCGCTGCGCCGGGCGTCGACGCGCAGCGGCTCGACGGCCTGCTGAAAGCCGAGCCCGGCTTCCCCGCGCTCGCCGTCGGCAGCGCCACCGTTTCGCTGCCCTTCACCGTGGCCGCCGCCCTGCCGCCGGCGCCAGTCGACGGCGGCGGCGGCGGGTCGCTCACGCTATGGCTCGCGCTCGGGCTGGCGGTGATCGGCGGCGTGCTGCTCAACCTGATGCCCTGCGTTTTCCCGGTGGTCGGCATCAAGGTGCTCACCTTCGTCGAGAATTCGCGCTCGAATCCCGCCAGCCTGCGCGCGCACGGCCTGCTGTTCGGTCTGGGGGTACTGGTGGGCTTATTCCTGGTGGCTGGGTCGCGCCTCGGCGTGCGCGCGGACGAGCTCGAGGTGCGCCGGCGCGGCCGCATCC
>CALJLA010000051.1 GCA_937983055.1 uncultured Pseudomonadota bacterium | reverse complement strand
GCGAGCGGTCGAACCAGGGCCGGAACATCACCTGCGCGTGCATCAGCAGTTCCACTGCCGGCAGATGCAGCCACTCCAGCGCCACGACCAGCCTGCGCAGGACCCGCCGGGCGCGCAGGAATGCCTTGTAGTCGAAGCAGGTCACGTCCGCCCGGTCGCGGTGATGGCGCAGGTGCAGATGGCGGATGCGCTCGAAGGAGGCGTAGGCGCTGCTGGCGATCCAGCTCATCGCCTCGCCGGCGAGGCGATTGTGGGCGGCCGATGCGAACAGCGTGTAGTGCGCCGCCTCGTGGACCAGGTACGCGGCGATCACCATGGCGTGTGCGGCGAGCAGCACGCCCGCCGCGGCAACCGCCCAGGCGTCGCTCGCCATCAGCCAGACGCCCGCGGCATAGCCGGCCAGCGCGTAGCCGAGCGCCAGCGAGTTGGGCAGCCGCCCGGCGCTTTCCCTGAATACTGCGGGGCGAACTGTCTCCGGGCCGGTCATGGTCGCCGCCGCTCTACTGAACGATTGTTTTCGCGCATGGCCTGTCGCCTGACCCTAGCCGATCCAGGCGCCGCCGTTGGGGCTCAGCACCTGCCCGTAATAGAAGCTTGCCTGCTCGGAGGCAAGGAACACAGCGGTGCCGGCAATCTCGTCCGGCTGGCCGACGCGGCGGGCGGGAATGGCCTGCTCGCGCGCCAGCACCTCGGGGCTCATGTGCTCGAGCGACAGCATTGGCGTCTCGACCGGCCCCGGCGCGATCGCGTTGACCCGGATCTGCGGCGCGAACTCCCGCGCCAGCGCCCGGGTGAGTCCAATGACGCCGGCCTTGGCGGCGCAGTAGGGTGCGTAGCGTTCGCGGCCGATGACGCCGAGCTCGGAAGCGACATTGATCACCACTCCGGCGCCGCGCGCCTGCATCGACGGCAGCACCGCGCGGCAGCACAGGAACACCGATCTGAGGTCGGTGTCGAGCACGAAGTCCCAGTCCTCCTCGGTGGTTTCGGCGAACGGCTTTTCCAGGATCACGCCGGCGTTGTTGACCAGGATGTCCACCGGGCCGAGGGCATCTTCCACCTTGCCCACCATGCGCTCGACTTTCGCCGCGCTGGCGACATTGGCCTCGACCTCGATCGCGCTGGCGCCGGCAGCGGCGATTTCCCGCACCACCTGTCGCGCGTCGTGCGCGCGGCCGAGATGATTCACCGCAACCCTGGCGCCGGAGGCCGCCAGCGCGATCGCCACCGCCCGGCCGATGCCGGTGGCGGCGCCGGTGACCAGCGCGGTTTTCCCCTGGAGTGGTGCTGCGGTCATCGGAGATGACGGCGTGCCGTAACCCGGCTGCCGGACGCCTGCGCCGGTAACAAGTCCATGCGCCCGCGCATCAGACCGCCGTCAGAAACGAGACGCCGGCCGCGCCGAGAAAGCCGTTGGCGCGGTTGTCCCCGCTGCGGGCGACCTCGCCGTAGTCGTCCGACAGGATGCGGGCGACGCGGTCGCGGTGGTAGAGCCGCAGCAGTTCGCCCATCGGGATGACCTGCACATAGGCCGGATCGAAAAGCTGGGCGTGCAGCTTCGGCAGATCGTGCCAGGGCACGATCGGCCGCTCGTGATGCGCGTTGTGATAGGAAAAATTCAGCAGCAGCAGATTCAGCCAGGGGCGCGCGACGGACACCAGGTTCGAGTAGGTGTTGCCCTGCTCGTAGTCGCGGTCGCGCACTTTGTCGTCAGGAATCTCGCCTTCTTCCAGCACGGCAAAGGCATCGTAGGTGTGCTGATAGGCGTCGGTGAAGCGCAGCACATGCAGCATGATCATGTAGGCCACGGCATAGAGCAGCAGGGCCTTGAGCGACAGCCAGCCGAGCAGTGCAAAGGCGCCGGTCCGCGCGGCGACGATCGCGATCACGCGCGGGCGCTCAGCCTTGCGGGCGGACTTCACGAACGGCAGCACGATCACATAGGCGTGCATGATGAACTCCACCGCGGGTATCCAGGCCCATTCGGCGGCGATCACCAGCTGCCGGAACCAGCGCGGCGAGGCCTTCATGAAGGCCTTGTAATCGAAGGTGAGCACGTCGGCGCGATCGATGTGATGGCGCATGTGCTTGCGCCGCAGGGCCTGGAACGGCGCATAGCAGCTGCCGTTGATCCAGCTCATCAGCGTGCCCCAGCGGTTGTTCGCGTCCGCCGAGCGGAAGATGCTCTGGTGGGCAAACTCGTGCAGCAGGTAGGCGCTGATGATCAGCGCGTGGCCCGTCAGCAGCACGCCGGCAAGGTTGGCGTACCACGGCTGCACGGCCATGAGCGCGATACCAGCGCCGTAGCCGAGCAACGAGTAGGCGATGGCGGCGATGTTCGCCCATGCGCCCTGCGGGTTGCGGAAGACGTGTTTGATCATGTTGTGGTACCTCCGGCCGTGCCTGTTGCTGCGGCGACCGGTCCCGCTGGCGTGCCGGGACCGGCCTCCGCGTTACCTCTTCAGCGACTTCAGCAGCGAGTCGTCGAAAGTATCCTCGATGCGCGGCACCGCGGCGATCTGCCCCTTGGACTTGAGGATGCCGCCGATCAGTTCGCCGCTCATGAATAGCGAACGGGTGTCCTTGCTCTTGGCGAACACGGTCGGCATGTCGGCAAGCGTCAGGTTGTAGACGCCGGTGAGCTGTTCCTTGACCTCGGCGGCGCTGATGCCCATCGCCTTGCCGATCAGCTTGTAGGCTTCATCCGGGTTCTTCATCATGTAGGCGAGCCCGTCGAGATAGCCCTGCATCAGCGCCTTCACTACCGCGGGCTTGGCCGCGATGGTCTCTTTCTTGAACACCAGCACGTCGGTGATCAGGCCGGGCGCGTTCTTGGTGGAAAACACCACGTGAAAGTCCTTGCCGCCGTTCATGCCGACGATCTGCGAGACATTGGGTTCGTAGGTCACGCCGATCGGCAGGCTGCCCGAGGCCATGGCCGCCGGTATCGCCTCCGGCGTCATGTTGATCACCTGCACGTCCTTCTCGGTCATCTTGTTGGCTTGCAGCGCATAGGAAAGCAGGAAGTCGGAGGGCGAGAGCGGGTTGAAGGCGACCTTCTTGCCCTTGAAGTCGGCAATGGACTTGACCTTCTTCGAAGCGACGATCGCGTCACCGCCGTCTGAATAGTCGATCGGCATGACGACGCGCTGGGTGCTGCCGCGTGCCACCTGGGCGATCACCTGGTCGTAGGTGAGCATGCCGCCGTCCACTGCACCGCTCTCGATCGCCGGCGGAATCAGGGCCGGATCGGTGAAGAACTGAAGAGTGACCTTGACGCCCGAATTCTTGAACAGGTCGAGCGCGTTGGCCACGTAGTAGGGGCCATAGCCGATCCAGACGACGGTGCCGATCTTGGCACTGTCGGCGGCGTGCGCGGCAGGTGCTGCAATCAGCGCGGCGCCAATGACGGCGCGAACGAGAGATCGGACAAGGGTGCGGAACATGTTGCGCATGAAAGGCTCCTGTGGAACGGGTTAAATGCGGGGAGAGCAGTCCTGCTCTCCCGGGCTTTTATCCCTCCGTGGAGCCTTTCGCCGTCGGCTGCGCAGTCGCGGCCGGGCAAAAGGCCGGGGGACTCTCGGACCAGACGCCTCGAAAGGCCGGAACCCTAGTCCCCCTACCGGATCCCGTCGTTTGACAGGACCACTCGCCGACTGAAGCCAAGTCTGCAAGCTTGGTGCCAGAGCGCTTCGATCGACGCAACTACACGCCCGCACACGGAAAAATCCGAGTGAAACAATTTTCCGCGCGGCCGAAGACGTGGACGCCGCAGCCGACGTGCACCGATTCAGCGCGCCGTCGCCCGGGCATGCCCGCTTGCTGTGCCTGCCACGGTGTCGGTACGGGCCGGGAAATCGTCGGATGCTAGAATCCCGGCATGACATTCATATCGCTGCTCGTTGCCCTGCTGCTGGAGCAGGTTCGTCCGCTTGATCGGCGCTCGGCGGTATTCCGTCTGTACACCCGGTATGCCAACAGCCTCGGCAAGCACTTCAATGCCGGGGAGCGTCGCCAAGGTGTGATCGCCTGGTTGCTGGGCGTACTGCCCTGGGTCGTCGGCGTTGCGATCGTCCATTACCTGCTGCTGTCGGTCAGCGTGCTGCTGGCGCTGGCCTGGAGTGTCGCGGTGCTGTACGTGACCATGGGGTTTCGCCAGTTCAGCCACGGTTTCACCGCCATCATCGAGGCCCTGAGGGCCGGCGACCTGGCAGCTGCCCGCAAGGAGCTGACCGACTGGCGCAACGAGCCGGCCGAAGAGTACAACGGCACCGAGATCGCCAAGGTCGCGATCGAGGACGGATTGCTGGCATCGCATCGCCATGTCTTCGGCGTGATCTTCTGGTTCGTGATCCTGCCGGGGCCGGCGGGTGCCGTGCTGTACCGCCTGTCGGCGCTGCTCGCGGACAAATGGGGTCAGGGGCAGGCCGAGGAAGAGGAGAGCCGGTTCGGAGAGTTCGCGCGCCAGATTTTCGAGGCGATCGACTGGATACCGACCCGGCTGACCGCGATCAGTTTCGCGGTGGCGGGCGATTTCGAGGATGCGGTGTTCTGCTGGCGGTCGCAGGCCCAGACCTGGCTGCGGCCGGAGCAGGGCATCGTGCTGTCGGCCGGCGCCGGCGCCATCGGCGTTCGCCTTGGCGAGACGTTGCACCAGCATGGCACGGTCGCGTTCCGGCCCGAAATCGGGCTGGGCGACGAGGCCGATGTGAACTACATGACCAGCGCGGTCGGCCTGATCTGGCGCGCGCTCATCATCTGGATGGGTGTGATCGGCCTGGTCACGATTGCCGCCTGGTTCGGCGGCTAGCCGGGAATCCTCAGGCCCACGCCGGCGGCCGGCCCTCGAGTTCCGCCGCCAGCTCGCTGAACGCCTGCCAGCGGCGGGCGTCGATCCGGCCCGACTTGACCGCGGCGAGAATGCTGCAGCCGGGTTCCACCCGGTGGCGGCAGTCCGCAAATTTGCACCGGCCTTCGTGCGGCCTGAACTCCCGAAAGGCGTGCACAAGCTGCGCCCGGTCGAGATGATGCAGGCCGAACGACTGCATCCCAGGCGAGTCGATGATGTGCGAACCGGCGTCCAGGTGATACAGGCTGGCGCTGGTGGTGGTGTGCCGGCCCGATCCGAGCGCTTCCGAGAGTTCGCCGATGGCCGCGCCCGCGCCCGGCACCAGCGCGTTGACGATGGTGGACTTGCCCATGCCGGACTGTCCGACCAGCACGCTGGTTTCGCCCGACAGCTTCGGCAGCAGCGGCGAGATGTCGCGATTGGCCGAAATCGCAATCAAGGGATAGTCGAGCTGCTCGTAGAGCGCCAGTGCCTGCCGCGCCTGCGCGGTCTCCGGCAGGTCCGCCTTGTTCAGCACGATCAGGGGCTTGACCGGCTGGCTCTCGATTGCCACCAGGCAGCGAACCAGCAGGCTTTCGCTGAATGCCGGCTTCCCGGCCAGCACCACGACGGCCTGCGTGACATTTGCGGCAATGATCTTTTCCCGGAACTGGTCCGAGCGGTAGATCAGGGACGTTCGGTCCGCGATGGAAACGATGGCGCCCTGGTCGGGCGCGCTGCGACGAAGCGCGACCCGGTCGCCGCAGGCGAGCGCGCTCTTCTTGCCGCGCGGATAACAGTGCAGCACTTCGCCCTCCGGCAACTCCACCCGATAGTGGCGGCCGTGCACGCCGACGACAAGGCCGTGAAGGATTTCGGCGTGCTTGACAGCTCGAGGTGCGCGGGGCAATCGCGAAGCGTACTTAAGGTGCGCCGGTCGAGCCGGCCCTGTCGGCTATTCTAGACGGGGCACTGCGGAAACTGAACGCGATGATTGCCTGGCGTCGTCTTCGGCGCCCAGAACTCAAAGCTCGAATAGAGAATCGATCTTGGCTGCGCAAATGAAGTCATTCTCCGAAATGCCCCTGATGGCGTGGGTCATGTAGGAGACGGTGCACTTGTTGTAGCCCAGCTCGATGTCGGGGTGGTGATCTTCCCGGTGCGAGATCCAGGCGGTGGCGTTGACGAACGCGGTGGTCTGGTAATAGTCCTTGAAGCTGTAGGTCTTGCGGATCATGCCGCCTTTGTATTCCCAGCCCTGCAGGCCCTTCAGCATGCGGCCGATCTCGGTCTCGGTCATCGGCGCCACGCCGCCTTCGCAGGGCTTGCACTTCTTGCGCACCAGGTCCAGTGCGATGTCGGTCATTGCTGTCTCCTTTAAAGCGCTTGCCTGACCACAGAGTTCACAGAGAACCCAGAGAGAATCGACGTTCTATGCGCGGTTAAGCGGCCGCACAGGGAATGCCAACGGATCGTTTGCCTCAGAGTCCTCTAATTGTGTACGCGCCGCCTCAAGCTTTGGCCATCTGCTGCAGGCGGGCGATGCGCGCTGCCGCCGGCGGATGGGAGTCGTACCAGGCGGAATGCAGCGGGTCCGGTGTCAGGGTCGATGCATTGTCCTTGTACAACTTCACCAGCGCGGTCACCAGGTCGCGCGCCGGCGTGAAGCGCGCGGCATACTCGTCGGCTTCGAACTCATGCTTGCGCGAGTAGGTTGCCAGCAGCGGCTGCAGCGCAAAAGTAAACACCGGCACCACCAGAAAGAACAGGGTGAGCGCCATCGCGTCGCTTGCCGGGAAGCGAACGTTGAGTCCCTCGAAGAACCAGGGCTGCGTCTTCAGCAGACCGAGCACGAAAAAGAACAGCAGCGAGAACACCGCGAGCAGCGCAATGCGCTTCATCACATGCCGCATGCGGAAGTGGCCCAGCTCATGCGCGAGCACCGCCTCGATCTCGGGCAGATCCAGCCGCTCGAGCAGGGTGTCAAAGAACACGATGCGCTTGGTCTTGCCGAAGCCGGTGAAATAGGCGTTGCCGTGCGAGCTGCGCTTGCTGCCATCCATCACGAACAGACCGCTGGAGGCAAATCCGCAGCGCTCGATGAGGCGTTCGATGCGTTGCTTCATCTCGCCTTCCTTCATCGGCGTGAACTTGTTGAACAGCGGCGCAATGAAGGTGGGTGCAATGAACTGCATGAACAGCATGAAGCCGACGACAACGAGCCAGACGTAGAGCCACCAGAGGCTCCCCATCCCGTTCATCAGCCAGAGGACCGCCAGCACGAGGGGAATGCCGAACAGCGCGCCGACCAGCGCGTTCTTGAGGAGGTCGGCAATCCACATGCCGAGCGTCATCTTGTTGAAGCCGAACCGCGCTTCGATGCCGAAGGTGCGGTAAAGGCCGAAGGGCAGTTCGATCGCCGAGGTCAGCACCATGAGCATCACGATAAAGGCCGTGCCCTGCAGAATGCCGTGCTCGAACAGCCCGCCTGCAACCGCATTCAGCCATTGAAGCAGGCCGCCAAATGTCAGCAGGACCAGCACCAGCGCGTCGAATGCAATGGCGCTTGCGTTGAGGCGGGTCTTCGCCGCGGTATAGTCGGCCGCCTTGCGATGGGCTTCGAGCGAGATGTCGGCGGAAAACGCCGGGGGCACGCGATCGCGTTCGGCCTGGACGTGCCGTACGTGCCGCCGTGCCAGCCACAGGCGGGTTGCCGTCGCCACGACCAGCGCCAGCAGGAAAAGGATCGAGAAGGCGTTCATTGTCTTCGGTCTGCGGTGTTAGGGGATGTCCCAGCCCTGTGACACAATACACGGCTGAAAATTCGGACGGAAAACCAAGGAAGTATGGCACAGGACGCCACCTACCTCGCCTGGATCGACATGGAGATGACCGGGCTCGACCCGAACAATGATCGCATTATCGAGGTCGCCATCGTCGTGACGAGCGCCGGGCTCGATACGGTTGCCGAGGCGCCGGTGCTGGTCGTTCACCAGAGCGACGAGGTGCTCGACGCGATGGACGCCTGGAACAAGGGTACGCACGGCAAATCCGGCCTCATCGACAAGGTCAAGGCCTCGCGGCTGACCGAGGTGGAGGCGGAGCAGCGCATGCTCGCTTTCCTGGAACTGCATGTGCCGCCCAATACCTCGCCCATGTGCGGCAATTCGATCTGCCAGGACCGCCGATTTCTCGCGCGCTGGATGCCGAAGCTCGAAGCCTACTTTCACTATCGCAATCTGGATGTGTCGACCCTGAAAGAGCTGGCAAAACGCTGGAAGCCCGAGATCGCGGCCGGGCTGACCAAGCACGGCAAGCACGAAGCGCTTGCCGACATCCACGAGTCGATCGACGAGCTGAAGTACTACCGCGAGCACTTCCTGAAAGTCTGAACCGCGACCGGTTGCCTGCCCCCACGGCGGCAGGCTCGCGCGGCTACTCGAGCGCGATCTCGCTTTCGAAATCCACATCCAGTCCCAGCGCCGGAATGGTCAGCTTCATGCGGACCGGCAGGCGCTCGCTGCCTTTCAGCTTGCCGGCCGCCAGCGCACGGCCGACGGCCTGCTCGATCTCGCGCTGCGAGCCGACGCCGGTCATCTTCAGGAACTTGCGGATGCTCATGTTGAAGTTTTCTTCGTTCACGCCTTTCTCCTCAGGACGGTCAGTTTCTCGATCAGCGCGGCGGTCGAAGCATCGTGGCTGCTGCCGGCGGTTCCACTGCGCAGATCGTCAAGCGTGGTGCGCGCCAATTGCTTGCCCAGTTCCACGCCCCACTGGTCGAAAGAGTTCACATTCCAGATCACGCCCTGCACGAAAACCTTGTGCTCGTACAGTGCAACCAGCGCGCCGACCGTGCGTGCGTCCAGCCGCGGCAGCACCAGCATGTTGCTCGGACGATTGCCGGGAAAGGTCCGGTGCGGCGCGAGCTTGGCGGCCTGATCGGCGGGCATGCCCTGGGCGACCAGCTCGGCCTGCGCCTCGGCCTCGGTCTTGCCGCGGAGCAGCGCTTCGGCCTGCGCCAGGCAGTTGGCGAGCAGAATGTCGTGATGCCCCTGCGGGCCCCATTCGGCATTGGCTACTGCAATGAAGTCGCAGGGCGTCACCTGGGTGCCCTGATGCAGATGCTGAAAGAAAGCATGCTGACCGTTGGTGCCTGGCGCGCCCCAGATGACCGGGCCTGTGGCGTAGTCGACGGGGGTGCCCGCACGGGTTACCCGTTTGCCGTTGCTTTCCATGTCGAGCTGCTGCAGATGGCCGGGAAACCAGAGCAGATCCTGCGCATAGGGCAGCACCGCATGGGTGGTGGCGCCAAGGAAATTACAGAACCAGACGCCGATCAGGCCGAGCAGCACCGGCATGTTGGCGGCAAGCGACGCGCTGCGGAAGTGCTCGTCCATCTGAAACGCGCCGTCCAGCAATTCCTCAAAGCGCGCGAACCCCACTGCCAGCGCGATCGGCAGCCCGATGGCGGACCACAAGGAATAGCGCCCGCCGACCCAGTCCCAGAAACCGAACACCCGATCCGGCGCGACGCCGAACTCCCCGGTGGCGGCGAGGTTGGTGGATACCGCTGCGAAGTGCGCGGCGATAATCGCTTTGCGATCGCTGCGGGCGCTTAAGTGTGCAAGCAGCCACTCTCGAGCAGATCGCGCATTGGTCAGGGTTTCCTGGGTGGTGAAGGTCTTGGACGAGACGACGAACAAGGTCGTCTCGGGTTCCAGCGCGGCCAGTGTTGCGGCCAGGTGAGCGCCGTCGACGTTGGACACGAAGTGCAGTCGTGGTCCGTCGGCACCAAAGGGCGCCAGCGCCCGGGTCACCATCAACGGACCGAGGTCCGAGCCGCCGATGCCGATGTTCACTACGTCGGTAAATGCGCGGCCGGTGACGCCGCGCGAGGTGCCGGCGCGCACCGCCTCGGTGAAGGTGCGCATGCGCTCCAGCACCGCGCGCACCTCGGGCATGACGTCGGCACCATCCACCGGGATTGCGCGGGCCGATCGGTTACGCAGCGCAGTGTGCAGCACGGCGCGTCCTTCGGTGGTGTTGATGCGGCGCCCCTCGAACATCGCCCGAAGCTGGTCGGGCAGGCTCGCGTCTTCGGCGGCGGCCACCAGCAGGCGCAGCGTCTCCTCGGTCAACGGGTTCTTCGAATAATCGAGAAACAGGCCAGCGGCTTCGAGGCTGAAGTCCCGGGCGCGTGCCGGTGCGGTCTCGAACAGCGACGCGATGCGAACGTCGCGTAGTTCGCGGGCGTGCGCAGCCAGGGCCTTCCAGCTTGCGCGCGCTGTTAGCGATGCCATGAGCCCTCCGGATGATGAATCAGTCTGCAGTGCATGGGCCGTCGGATCGGACCTGCCGGAACGGGGACAACCCGCACGCCCCGATTGTAAGCGGGCAGGCGCGCCGGCTCACGGTGGCCGCCGCGGGAGTCTCCGGCGGGCAGACCAAACAAAAAGGCCTTCGGGTTGCCCCGAAGGCCTCATGTTGCAACTGGCGCGGCGGTGACTTAGGCCGCTTTTTTCTTCGCCGGGGTGCCGGCGGCAGCCGAAACCGTGGCTTCGGTCACTTCGGCAACCTGCTTGGAGGCTTTGGTGAATGCGTCATAGGCCTGGTTCACCGAAGCAACGGCGGACTTGACCGCGGCGACGGCGACTTCAGACCCGGCGGGCGCGTTCTTGGCGGCCTTCTCGATGGCGGACACGAAACCCTTGTTGACTTCGGCGATGCGCGCTTCGAACAGCTTGCTGAGTTCGGCCTGGGTGTCGGACAGGATGCCGTAGCTGGTCTTGAAGTAGCCCACCGCCTTTTCCACCGACGGCTGCGTCCAGCTCGACTGCAGACCCGCCAGATCCTGCACATCCTTGACGTCGGTCAGGGCCTTGGTGCCCTTGGTCACGTCGGCGAAAGCGGCCTTGGCTGTGCTGAGGTTCAGCTCGACCAGGCGCTCGGTCGCGGCGGCGGCGACGCCGGCAAACTCGAGGAATGATTCGACATTTTCCTTGCTGCTAACCGCGAACTGCTCAGGAACCGTGTACATCGGACCTCCAAATGAGATAAAGCGACAATTGATCGATCGGCCGGTTTTGGGCCGAGACGGCGTCGCCTGTCCCTTTGTGTTGCGACGCACAAATCGGCGCCCATTCTACTTGCCTAGAGAGAGTTGTCAACAGATAAGTGATGCAGGCCGGTTCAGTACCCTAGAACATAAATACTATTAATCAATAACTTGTGAAATATTGGCTCTAGATCGATGATCAAGGATCTCTTTGCCGCACTGGCTGGTGCGTTGCAAAACGTGCTGCATCCGCGGGTGCTGGGGGTTCTGTTGCTGCCGATGCTGGCCGCCCTGTTCGGCTGGCTGCTGATTGGCTGGTGGTTCTGGGACGCCTGGCTGGGCGTTATCCAGGGGCTGATCGCGGCGGCGAGCGACACCGGCTGGATCGCGACACTCGAACTGTCGCGATTTGCCGGAGCTGCGGCCACGGTGGTTCTGTTTCTGCTCCTCGCTCCGCTGGTCATCGTCACCGCCGCGCTGATCGCGGCGGTGCTGGCGATGCCGGTGCTGGTGGAGCATGTCGCGCGCCGCGACTTTCCGGCGCTTGAACGGCGCAGCGGCGGCACTGTGATCGGCAGCGTCGCCAACGCGGTGATCGCCATTGGTGGCTTTGCGGTGATGTGGGTTGCCACGCTGCCGGCCTGGTTGTTTGCCGGGCCGCTGGCGCCGCTGATCCCGTGGCTGTTATCAGCCTGGCTGAACCAGCGGCTGTTCCGCTATGACGCCGCCGCCGAGCACGCAAGCGCGCAGGAGTTGCAGCGGCTGTTCGAATCCGGAACGGGGGCGCGCTTCGCGCTCGGCCTGGCGACCGGCTTGCTCTACTACATTCCGGTTGTGAATCTGATCGCGCCCACGTTTGCGGCGCTGGCTTTCATCCGGCTAGAACTGGCCGCGCTCTCGCGCATGCGCTCGGGCGCGGACCGTCCTGCCTGAGGCGCGGGCGCCGTGGGGCGCCCGCAGCCTTTGGGTTACAGCCGCTCGTAGATCGCCGCGATGCCCTGTCCGCCGCCGATGCACATGGTGGCGAGCGCATAGCGGCCCTGGATGCGCTGCAGCTCGTAAAGGGCCTTGACGGTGATGATGCAGCCGGTGGCGCCGATCGGGTGGCCGATCGCCACCGCCCCGCCATTGGGATTGGTCTTCTTCGGGTCGAAGCCGAGATCCTTCGAAACCGCGCAGGCCTGCGCCGCGAACGCCTCGTTGGACTCGACCACGTCCATGTCCGACACTTTCAGACCGGCTTTGGCCATGGCGTTCTTCACAGCGGGAATCGGCCCCAGGCCCATGACCGTCGGGTCGACGCCGGCGTGACCATAGGCCACCAGCCGCGCCATCGGTTTCAGTCCGCGCTTTTCGGCGGCCTTGCGCTCCATCAGCACCACCGCGGCGGCGCCGTCGTTGATACCGGAAGCATTGCCCGGGGTTACCGTGCCGTCCTTCTGGAACACCGCCTTGAGCTTGGCGAGATTCTCCATCGATACGTCGCTGCGCACATGCTCGTCGGTGTCGAACAGCTTGGTGCCTTTGCGGTCCTTGATCTCGATGGGCAGGATCTGCTCCTTGAAATAGCCCTTGGCGATCGCGTTGGCGGCGCGCCGGTGCGACTCGACGGAAAACTCGTCCTGGAGCTCGCGGCTGATGCTGTACTGCTTGGCCACGTTCTCGGCGGTGACGCCCATGTGCATGCCCTGGAATGGGTCCGAAAGCGCGCCGACCATCGCGTCGATCAACTTCTGGTCGCCCATCTTCTGACCCCAGCGCGCCGACGGCACCCAGTAATTCGAGCGGCTCATGGATTCGGCGCCGCCCGCGACCGCGACGTCGGCGTCGCCCAGCGCTACCGACTGCGCGGCGGAGATGATCGCCTGCAGCCCGCTGCCGCACAGGCGGTTCAGCGTGAGCGCCGGCACCTCTTTCGGCACGCCGCCGTTGATTGCGCACACCCGTGCGAGGTACATGTCCTTCGGCTCGGTATGGATCACGTTGCCAAACACGACGTGGCCGACGTCTTCCGGATTGACCTTCGCGCGCGCCAGCGCTTCCCTGACGCAGCGTGCGCCGAGTTCCGTCGGCGTCAGGTCCTTGAGCGCGCCGCCGAAATCGCCCACGGCAGTGCGTACGCCGGCAACCACTACCACTTCACGTGCGTTGTTCATGACTTCTCCTCCCCAGGTCGTTGGTCACGAAGGTCGGAAACGGCCGAACGCCCGGCGTATCCGACGGAGTTATCGTATGCGGAATACAAACTTCGATCCGCTGTCGCAAGACCACAAGATACCCCGAAACGCGTACTGCGTTTGCGCAGGGCCGCGGCGGGGATCAGCGTTCCACCGCCAGCGCCACGCCCATGCCGCCGCCGATGCACAGCGACGCGAGTCCCTTGCGAGCATCGCGCTTGATCATTTCGTGGATCAGCGTCACCAGGATGCGGCAGCCGGAAGCGCCGATCGGGTGCCCCAAGGCGATTGCGCCGCCGTTGACGTTGACCTTGTCGGTATCCCAGCCCATCTCGCGGTTCACCGCGATTGCCTGCGCGGCGAACGCTTCGTTGATTTCCAGCAGATCGAGGTCTTGCGGTTTCCATCCGGCTTTCTTCAGGCACAGCCGGCTCGCCGGAATCGGGCCGATGCCCATGATGCTGGGGTCGACCCCGGCGGAGGAATAGGCCTTGATGCGAGCCAGCGGCTCGAGCCCGAGCTCGGCGGCGCGACGGGCGGTCGTCATCATCACCGCTGCGGCGCCGTCGTTGATGCCCGAGGCATTGCCCGCGGTGACCGTGCCGCTCTTGTCGAAGGCCGGTTTGAGCGAGCCCAGCGATTCGACGGTGGTGCCGTGACGGGGAAATTCGTCGCCGTCGAATACGATGTCGCCCTTGCGCGTCTTGATCGTGATTGGCGCGATCTCGTCCTTGAACCGACTGGCTTTCTGTGCGGCCTCGGCCTTTTGCTGCGAGGCGGCTGCGAACGCGTCCTGGTCTGCGCGGGAAACATTGTGCTTCTTCGCCACGTTTTCCGCCGTTACGCCCATGTGGTACTGGTTGTATACATCCCACAGGCCGTCGACGATCATCGTGTCGATCAGCTTTGATTCGCCCATGCGCAGGCCGTCGCGCACACCCGACATCACGTGCGGCGCGAGGCTCATGTTTTCCTGGCCGCCGGCGATCACGATGTCGGCGTCGCCGGCTTTCAGCGCCTGCGCCGCAAGATGCGTCGACTTCAGGCCCGACCCGCACACCTTGTTGATGGTCATGGCCGGCACCTTGTCAGGAATGCCGGCCCGGATCGCGGCCTGGCGGGCGGGATTCTGTCCCACGCCGGCCGTCAGCACCTGACCGAGGAGGACCTCGGAGATTAGCTCGGGTTTGACTCCGGTGCGCTCGAGCAGCGTCTTGATCACATGCGCTCCGAGGTCGGCCGCCGGTGTCT
This sequence comes from uncultured Pseudomonadota bacterium, assembly GCA_937983055.1. GTDB lineage: Bacteria > Pseudomonadota > Gammaproteobacteria > Burkholderiales > Eutrophovitaceae > CALJLA01. Next base: position 807 of record CALJLA010000051.1, on the reverse strand, counting down.
TTGCCAGGGTGCCGCCGAATTTTCCGATTGCGGTGCGAACCGCGCCGACGATGACTACCTCGTCCATATGCGTGAATCTCCTCTTGCGGGGCCCGGATCGGCGCCGGGCGGGGTGGTGTGCCGAACTCTTGAGGTTCTTCGCCCAGAAGCAGGGGGCGGAGTTTACGCCCCGCCTTTGCCCATTGTCGAGCGCGATGTTGCGCCGCGATATCCTCTGTAATTCAGGCCAACTACATGAGCGAACGCGAAATTCCGGGCTGCAGGCAGGCCGTCAGGCGGGCGCTTGCGGCGCATCGCCGCAACTCAGTCCGGCTCCGATTTCAGCTTCTCGATCTGGCGCCGGTCGCGCTTGGTCGGCCGGCCGCGCTGAAAGGGATTGGCCACCCGCTCTGCCCGGATCTGCGCGGCCAGCGCCTCGCGCTGCCGGCGGCTCTCGTCCGATTCCAGGTAAAGCAACTGCGCCTCAACCGCCGGACCGCGCCGCTCCGACAGTACCTGAACGGTGATGTCCCAGGCGTAAGGGCCGGTTTTCACCCGTAGCCGATCGCCTGGTTTCAGCGCGCGCGCCGGTTTTACCCGCTCGCCGCCAACCAGCACCTTGCCGCCGGAAACGGCCTCCGCGGCGAGGGCGCGGGTCTTGAAGAAGCGGGCGGCCCAGAGCCACTTGTCGATACGGACTTTGGATTCTGAGTGAGTCACAGCGCTACGGCGTCCATTGGGCCGCTGGTTCGCCCGCTCCCGCGAGCGGGGCTTCGGCTAACGAGTCGCGGGCGAGCAGCGCGAAGCGACTTGTCGAGCCGGACACGG
>CALJLA010000050.1 GCA_937983055.1 uncultured Pseudomonadota bacterium | reverse complement strand
GGCGGCACGCTCGACAACAAAGTCGTGCAGACGCTGGCGAAGGCGTTCCTGGCGGTTGGCATGGCGACGCTGCGCTTCAACTTTCGGGGCGTGGGCAACAGCGACGGCGTTTTCGATGACGGTCGCGGCGAGTGCGAGGATATGCAGGCCGTTATCGATCACGCGAGCGCAACCTTTGGCGATCTGCCGTTGGTGCTCGCCGGTTTTTCGTTTGGCGGGTTTGTCGCCGCCGAAGTGGCGAAAACGCGGCCGCCGAAGGCGCTGGTGCTGATCGCCCCGGCGGTGAACCGTTTTCCGGTGCCTGCGGTGCCGGAGGGCACGCTCATCGTGCATGGCGAAGAAGACGATGTCGTGCTGCTGTCGGATGTAATGGCCTGGGCGCGGCCGCAGCAGCTGCCTGTCGTGGTGTTTCCCGGCACCGGCCATTTCTTTCATGGGATGCTGGTGCCGCTGCAGCAACTGGTGGTTCGCTTCTGCCGCGACTGACGCATGGAACTGCTCGAAATCAGGGACCTGAGGAAATCCTACGGCGGCACGGAGGTGGTGCGCGGGATCAGCCTGTCCCTGCAGCGCGGCGAGTGCTACGGGCTGCTCGGACCGAACGGCGCGGGCAAGACCACTACCTTGCGCCTGTGCCTGGGGCTGGTCGAACCGGACGCCGGCCACATCACGGTACTGGGCACGCCGGTGCCGAAAGCCGCCCGGCAGGCGAGGGTGCGCGTCGGCGTGGTTTCCCAGAACGACAACCTCGACCCGGATTTCACCGTGGCCGAGAATCTGATGGTCTATGGCCGTTATTTCGGCCAGCCCGATGCCCTGATCCGCAGCCGCCTGCCCGAGCTGCTGGAATTCGCCGGCCTCGTCAACCGTGCCGGCTCGCGTATCCAGCAGCTCTCGGGCGGGATGAAGCGGCGCCTGGCGCTGGCGCGTGCGCTGGTCAACGATCCCGACCTGATATTTCTCGACGAGCCCACCACGGGACTCGATCCGCAGGCCCGCCACGTGATCTGGGACCGGCTGAAGCAGCTCGTTTCCCAGGGCAAGACCATTCTGCTGACCACTCACTTCATGGAGGAGGCCGAGCGGCTGTGCAACCGGCTGTCGATCATGGATCATGGCCGCATCATCTCCTCCGCCTCGCCGAGGGAGCTGATCGCCCGCCACATCGAGCCGGAGGTGGTCGAGATTTTCGGAGACGGCGTGGAGGAATGGCTGTCGGCCTGCAGCGCGCTGGCCGAGCGCGTCGAACGCACCGGCGAGACCGCGTTTGCCTATACCCACCGCGCCGAGCCGCTGATCGCCACCCTGGAGGGGCGGCAGGGGCTGCGCTACCTGCACCGGCCGGCCAACCTTGAGGATGTTTTTTTGAAACTCACCGGTCGGGACCTGCGGGACTGAGCCGATGCGCGCCAAGGATTTCGCACCGCCGCGTTTCAGCCTGAGCTTCATTCAGATTTGGCGCCGCAATTTCCTCGTTTGGCGCAAGCTCGCGGTGCCGTCGATGCTGGGCAACCTGGCCGACCCGATGTTCTACATGCTGGCGCTGGGCTACGGGCTCGGCGCGCTGGTCGGCGAAGTCGGCGGGCTGCCCTACATCACCTTCCTTGCCGCGGGCACCGTGTGCTACAGCACGATGAACACCGCGACCTTCGAGTCGTTGTATTCGGCCTTTTCGCGCATGCACGTGCAGAAGACTTGGGATTCGATCATGAATGCGCCGGTCGATCTCGACGACATCGTGCTGGCGGAGGCGATGTGGGCCGCCAGCAAGAGCTTTCTGTCCGGGGTGGCGATCCTGATCGTCATCTGGCTGCTCGGCCTGTCCTATTCGCCGCTGACCTTGTGGATCGTGCCGCTGGCGCTGCTGATCGGCGTCACCTTCGGCAGCCTCGGCCTGGTCATGAATGCGCTGTCGCCGAGCTACGACTTCTTCCTGTATTACTTCACGCTGTTCATAACGCCGATGGTGCTGCTGTGCGGCGTGTTCTTCCCGGTGACCCAGCTGCCGCCGCTGCTGCAATCGGTGTCCGCGGTGCTCCCGCTGACCCATGCGGTGCTGCTGGCGCGGCCGCTGGTGGCGGGTGTCGTCCCGAGCGATATCGGCCTGCATCTGCTGGTGCTGCTGGCCTACGCGCTGGCCGGGTTCTATGCCGCGCTGGTAGTGTCGCGCCGGCGCCTTCTGGGCTGATCGATGCTGACCGTCAAGTCGCTGCACATCATCTTCGTCATCACCTGGTTCGCGGCGCTGTTCTATCTGCCGCGACTGTTCGTGTATCACTCGATGGCCGAGGACCGCGTCGGCATCGAGCGCTTCAAGCTGATGGAGCGCAAGCTCTTCTGGGGCATCATGACGCCGAGCGCGCTGCTCGCGGTGGCGCTGGGGCTGTGGCTGTGGCTCGGCTGGGGCATCGGCGGCGGCTGGCTGCACGCCAAGCTGGCGCTGGTTGCCCTGCTGATCGCCTACCACGTGTGGTGCGGCAAGCTGATGTTCGATTTCCGCCATGACCGCAATCCCCATGGGCATGTCTGGTACCGGTGGTTCAACGAAGTACCCGTGCTGTTGCTGGTGGCGATCGTGTTCCTGGTCGAGCTGAAGCCGTTTTGATGAGGCGCCGGACCTGGGCCGCGCTGGCCCTGCTGCTGGCGGGGTGGATCGCGTCGGCGGCGGTGGCCACCGAGGCGCGCATCCTGGTACAGGTCTCGCCGCTGGCGGGGTTCCAGTTTCACGAAGGACGCGCCGTATGGGGCTCCATGCGTGTCGGCGACGCACTGGCGCTGGTGCGCGAGCCCGACAATCCGCACGATCCGCTTGCGGTACGCGTCGACTGGCAGGGACACGTGCTTGGCTACCTGCCGCGCAGGGAGAACGCCGCGGTCGCGCGCCAGCTCGACTTCGGCAACCGCCTGGCCGCGCGCATCGTGCGGCTGACCAAACATCGCGATCCCTGGAAAAGGGTCGAACTTGAAATCTTCCTCCCGCTCTGAGGCGCGGGAGCGCTTCTTCGCGACCTCTCCGCGCGGCCTCGAGCACCTGCTCGCCGCGGAGCTGTCGGAGCTGGGCGCGGCCGAGACGCAGCCAACCGATGGCGGTGTGGCATTTTCCGGCACGCTGGAGACCCTGTATCGCTGCAACCTGGGCAGCCGTATCGCGAGCCGCCTACTGTGGCGAATCGCCGCCGGCACCTACCGGAGCGAGGAAGACCTGTACCGCGCGGCGCGCGCGGTGGACTGGCCGCGCTGGTTCGACGTCGATCGCACGCTGCGCGTCAACCTGTCGGCGATTGCCAGCCCGCTGAAGAGCCTGGAGTTCGCGACCCTGCGCATCAAGGACGCGGTGTGCGACCGCTTTCGCGACCGGTTCGGCCGGCGCCCCAGCGTAGATACCGCGAATCCCGATGTGCGCATTCATGCGTTTCTCACCAGCGGCGACTACACCCTGTATCTCGACACCTCGGGCGAGGCACTGTTCAAGCGTGGCTATCGCGAAGGCGCCGGCGAAGCGCCGCTGCGCGAGAACCTTGCGGCCGGCATCCTGCGTCTCGCCGGCTGGACGCCGGACCTGCCGCTGCTCGATCCGATGTGCGGCAGTGGAACCTTTCTTGCCGAGGCGGCGCAGATCGCGCTGGGCATCGCCCCGGGCGCCGGACGAAGTTTCGGGTTCGAGCGGCTGCACGGTTTCGATGCTGCGCTCTGGGACCGCGTCCGCCGGGAACGCCGCGTCGCATCTGCCGCCATGCCGCGGATTTTCGGGTCGGACCGCGACGCGGGGGCGGTGCAGACCGCGAGGCGCAATCTGGCGAACGCCGGCGTGGCCGATCATGTGAGGCTGTCGGTCGCCGACGTGACCGCCATCGCGGCGCCTGCCGAGGAAGGCGTTCTGGTGATGAATCCGCCCTACGGCGTGCGGCTGGAGGCGCAGCAGGACAGCCTTGCGCGTTTCTATCCGGAGCTGGGTGATGCGTTGAAGCGCAGCTTCGCCGGCTGGCGTGCCTACATTTTCACCGGTGACCTGCGGCTGCCGAAGCTGATCGGGCTGGCGCCATCGCGCCGCACGCCCCTTTATAACGGCGCGATCGAGTGCCGGCTCTACGAGTTCAGGCTGGTGTCGGGCCCGATGCGGCGCAAGCCGCAACAGGGCGGCGGGTAATCCCGCCGCGGACCTACACGATGTTCAGGTGATCGAGCCCGGACATCATGTCCTTGTCCTGGGCATCCTTGCCGTGCAGCTTGATCTGCAGGCGCAGCTCGTTCATCGAGTCGGCGTTGCGCATCGCGTCCTCGTAGCTGATCAGGCCCGCCTCGTACAGGTCGAACAGGGCCTGGTCGAAGGTCTGCATCCCGAGTTCGCGCGATTTGCCCATGATCTCCTTGATCTCGTGCACCTCGCCCTTGAAGATGAGATCGGATATGAGCGGCGTGTTGAGGAGGATCTCGATCGCCGCGGCCCGCCCTTTCTGGCCTTTTCTCGGGATCAGGCGCTGGGAGATCATGGCCTTGAGGTTGAGCGACAGGTCCATCAGCAGCTGGGGCCGGCGCTCTTCCGGGAAGAAGTTGATGATGCGGTCCAGCGCCTGGTTCGAGCTGTTGGCGTGCAGAGTGCCCATGCACAGGTGGCCGGTTTCGGCGAACGCGATCGCGTGGTCCATCGTTTCGCGGTCGCGGATTTCGCCGATCAGGATCACGTCCGGCGCCTGCCGCAGCGTGTTCTTGAGCGCAGCCTCCCAGGACTCGGTATCGACCCCGACCTCGCGCTGGGTAATCACGCAGTTCTTGTGCTCATGCACGTACTCGATCGGGTCCTCGATCGTGATGATATGGCCGAAGCTGTTCTCGTTCCGGTAGCCCAGCATCGCGGCCAGCGTCGTCGATTTGCCCGAGCCTGTGGCGCCGACCACCAGAACGATGCCGCGCTTGGACATGACCACGTCCTTCAGCACCGGCGGAAGCCCCAGATCCTCGAACTTGGGAATCGCCGTAGTGATGGTCCGCAGCACCATGCCGACACGCTGCTGCTGCACGAAGGCGTTGACCCGGAAGCGTCCAATGCCCGGCGGGTTGATCGCGAAGTTGCACTCGTTGCTCGCTTCGAACTCCTGCGCCTGCTTGTCGTTCATCAGCGCACGCGCCAGCTCCTGGGTATGCTGGGGCGTCAGGCTCTGGTTCGACACCGGCGTCATCTTGCCGTCCAGCTTGAACGCCGGGGGAAACCCGGCCGTGATGAACAGGTCCGACGCCTTCTTGGCGACCATCGCCCGCAGCAGGTCATGGATGAACTTGACTGCCTGGTCTCGCTCCATAGCAACTCCGTTGTTTCAGTGCGGCGTTCGGGCGCCGGTCAGGCGAAGGCGTCCTTGTTGGCCGCTTTGCCGCGCGCTTCTTCCTTCGCGATCACGTTGCGGCGAACCAGGTCGGTCAGGTTCTGGTCCAGCGTCTGCATGCCGATGCTCTGGCCGGTCTGGATGGCAGAGTACATCTGCGCCACCTTGGCTTCGCGAATCAGGTTCCGGATGGCCGGAGTGCCAATCATGATCTCATGGGCTGCCACCCGGCCGCCACCGTCCTTGGTCTTGCACAGCGTCTGGGAGATTACCGCCCGCAGGGATTCGGACAGCATTGCGCGGATCATTTCCTTTTCGGCCGCCGGAAAGACGTCGATGATCCGGTCGACGGTTTTTGCCGCAGAGCTGGTGTGCAGGGTGCCGAACACCAGGTGCCCGGTCTCGGCGGCGGTCATCGCCAGCCGGATGGTCTCCAGATCGCGCATCTCGCCCACCAGAATCACGTCCGGGTCTTCCCGCAGGGCCGAGCGCAACGCGTTGTTGAACGAGAGCGTGTGCGGTCCGACCTCACGCTGGTTGATCAGGCATTTCTTGCTTTCATGCACGAACTCGATCGGGTCCTCGACGGTCAGGATATGACCGAACTCGTTTTCGTTGATGTGATTGATCATCGACGCCAGAGTGGTCGACTTGCCCGAGCCGGTCGGGCCGGTCACCAGCACGATGCCGCGCGGGTACTCCGAGATGTCCTTGAAGATCGGCGGACACTTGAGTTCTTCCATGGTCAGCACCTTGGACGGAATCGTCCGCAGCACCGCGCCGGCGCCGCGTTGCTGCACGAAGGCGTTGACCCTAAAACGGGCGAGATTCGGGATCGCGAAAGAAAAGTCGCACTCGAGGTTTTCCTCGTAAAACTTGCGCTGGCCGTCGTTCATGATGTCGTACACCATCGCGTGTACGTCCTTGTGCTCCATCGGCGGCAGGTTGATGCGCCGGACATCGCCATGCACGCGAATCATTGGCGGCAGGCCGGCCGACAGATGCAGGTCGGAAGCTTTGTTCTTGACTGCAAAAGCAAGGAGTTCGGCAATATCCATTTAGTGTTCGTCCAGCCTCGAGGAAGAGAGGGTGCGGGCGCCGGGGAATCTGTCGGCGGTAGCCAAAAAATCTTTACGCATTCAGCGGTTAGCGTGAATAGTGCAAGAAGAATATGACCACAATCGCGGCCCGCTTGCAAGCTGTTCACACCCGCATCCGGTCGGCTGCGCAGGCGGCTGGCCGGCGGCCGGGCGAATTGCGCCTGATTGCCGTGAGCAAGACCTTTCCGGCCGAATCGATTCTGGAAGCCATCGCCGCGGGTCAGTTTGCCTTTGGCGAAAACTATGCCCAAGAAGCGCTCGCCAAGATGAATGCCGTCGAGTCGGCCCTTGCCGGCGGCGCGCGGGTTGGTGATCGCTCCAGATCGCCTGCGCAGGCCGCTGGGACGTCTTTGGCGCGGCGGCGCGACGCGTCACCTCGTGCCGAGGATGATGCGGCGCCGGGCGACGACATTCGCCATTCCTCCGGGGTCGCATCCCCGCAGGCGGGGCCCCTGCTCCGCCCTCCGGATGGGCGCGTCGCGGCGCCCGGTCCGGACGATGAGGAGTCTTTGGGCGACGCGCGCCATTCCTCCGAGGTCGCATCCCCGCAGGCGGGGCCCCTGCTCCGCCCTCCGGAATGGCACTTCATCGGCCCCATCCAAAGCAACAAGACGCGGCAGATTGCGGAGCATTTCGACTGGGTACATTCGGTAGACCGGGAGAAGATCGCGCGGCGATTGTCGGAGGCGCGGCCAGCAAATCTGCCGCCGCTGCAGGTCTGTCTACAGGTCAACGTCAGCGGTGAGGCTTCGAAAAGCGGCGTGTCGCCGGAGGCGGTGCCCGGGCTCGCAGAGGTCGTCGCGGCGCTGCCGGGGCTGCGCTTGCGCGGCCTCATGGCGATTCCCGAGCCGACGGAGGATTCGGCGCTGCAGCGCCGCCGCTTTGCCCAGTTGCGCGCGCTGCGCGATACGTTGAACGGGCGCGGTTTCGCGCTCGACACCCTGTCGATGGGCATGAGCGACGATCTCGAGGCCGCAATTGCCGAAGGCGCCACGATGGTGCGCATCGGCCGCGCCATTTTCGGCGCGCGCCGTACGGCCGCCTGAGCGCCGTGCGCCTTGCCCCCTCTTCGGCCCAGCACCTATACTGCGTCGCCCCCGCGGCCCGCGGCGTCGGTGCAGACCGCGCCATACATCAAGCGATAAAAGGGAGAGAGAAGCAAATGAACGCGATAATCCGACGCCTTGCATGGTTGTTGTTGCTGTTGCCGGCGATTACCTGGGCGCAGCAGACCCGTCTCAACGCCTATCAGACGGTCGATCTGCCGGTGCCGGCCAGCCAGGCCTGGGCCGCGATCAACGATTTCAGCAATCTGAGCGGCTGGCATCCGGTGTTCTCGGCCAGCGTGCTCACGGGCGGGCGCAACAACACGCCGGGCGCGACGCGCCGGCTCACCGTCAAGGACGGCCCCTCTTTCGACGAGGAGCTGCTGAGCTTCGACGCCGCCAACCGGCGTTTGAGCTATCGCATCATCGGCGAGAACGAATTGCCGATCGCGAACTATGAGTCGACGATCGCGGTGATCAGCACCGGCAGGAACAGTTCCGCGGTGCTGTGGCAGGGCAGCTATAACGCCAAGCCCGGCAATGACGACGCCGAGATGATCAAGTTCATCGAGGGCGTGTACCGGGCCGGTCTCGACAACCTGAAGTCGATCGTCAGGTAGCCCAGGGTCGGGGCGGAACCGGCGGCCTGCCGGCGCGTGCAACGGATGACAAACAGCATCGTATTCGTGGGCGGTGGCAACATGGCCGCCGCACTGGTCGGGGGGCTGCTCAAGCGGGGCTGTGACCGCCGCGCTCTTGCCGTAGTGGATGTTTCACCGGCGGCGCGCGAGCGGGCCACCGGACTTGGCGTGGCGGCCTTCGCGTCCGTCGAGCAGATGCCGGCGGCCGACGTGCTGATCCTGGCGGTTAAGCCGCAACAGATGCGCGAGGTTGCGCAGTCGGTGGCCGGGCAGTGCCGGCGCTCGCTGGTCCTCAGCATCGCGGCCGGCATCCGCACGCGCGATCTGTCGCGCTGGCTCGGGGGTCATCAGCGCATCGTGCGGGCAATGCCGAACACGCCGGCGCTGGTCGGCGCCGGCGCCGCCGGCCTGTATGCCATGCCGGCGGCCAGCGCTGCGGACCGCAATTCGGCCGAAGGCATTCTTGGCGCGGTCGGGACCGTGCAGTGGTTCGAGCGGGAAGAGGCGCTCGACGCGGTGACCGCCGTCTCGGGCAGCGGACCGGCCTATGTCTTCTATTTCATCGAGGCGGTGGAGCAGGCGGCGCGCGACCTGGGGCTAGACGCCCACGCGGCCCGCGCGCTCACGCTCGAGACCTTTGCCGGCGCCACGCAACTGGCTGCCGGCAGCGAGGATTCGCCCGCCGTGCTGCGCCAGAAGGTCACCTCGAAGGGCGGCACCACCGAGCGCGCGCTCGAGCACCTGGAGTCAGCCGGCGTGCGGCAGGCCATCATCGACAGCGTAAAGGCGGCCGCACTGCGCGCGCGCGAAATGGGCGACGCGTTTGGCGCGGACTAAAGTCGGAGCACCATGAACCAGGCACTTATTTTCCTGCTGCACACCTTTCTCGGCTTGTTTTCGCTGGCGCTGCTGCTGCGCTTTTATCTGCAGGCGGTGCGGGCGCCGGCGCGCAACCCGTTGTCGAACTTCATCGCGGCGCTCACCAACTTTGCGGTGCTGCCCGCTCGGCGGATCGTGCCCGGACTCTGGGGCTACGACCTGGCGACCCTGATGCTTGCCTGGATCGTGGAGATCGTGCTGGTCGTGGCGACCCGCTCGCTGGCCGGTCACGACTTCGGCGCCGCCGTCGGCGAGGCCGGAGTCGGCATCCTGTTGCTCGCCGGCATGAGCCTCGTTCGCCTGTTCATCTACATCGTGATGTTCACCACCTTCGTGCAGGCGCTGCTGTCCTGGATCAACCCGTACAGCCCGGCGATGCCGATTCTGCAGTCGCTGACCCGTCCCTTCCTCAATCTCTTCCGGCGCCACGTGCCGCTGATCGGGGGAGTGGACCTGTCGCCGCTGTTCGTGCTGGTGCTGGGCCAGCTGCTGCTGATGTGGCCGGTCGCGCCGCTCGAGCGCTATTTCACCGGAATGCTTTGAAGCCCCCGGGGCCCGTCTCGCACTGGTATCAGTACGATTCGGCGCGAAACGTGCTTTCGCTTCGCCTTCATGTGCAGCCGGGCGCGCGCCGCACCGAGTTTGCCGGCCTGTACGGTGACAGCCTCAAGGTGAGAGTTGCCGCGCCGGCAGTGGAAAACAAGGCAAATACCCTCCTCGTTGATTTTCTGGGGAAAACTTTTAAGCTGCCCGCGCGGCGGGTTATGATTGCGAGAGGCAGGCAGGACCGGACCAAGATCGTCGAGATCCACGAACCTGGGGCGGGGCTGCTTGAGCACATCCGCCTTCTGGTCGACTGATGAGCAGCCAACTCGAAAACCAGGTAGCCCAGTACCAGCAGTGGCGCGAAGAGCTGCGCGGCTGCATCGAGGCGTATCAGACGTGGCTGGAAACGCACGGCCACGCCGACATACAGCGCAGCCTGCGCATCTACGATCTTGCCGAAAGCCTGCGCAATGACCGGATGATTCTCGCCTTCCTGGCCGAGTTTTCGCGCGGCAAGACCGAACTCATCAACGCCATGTTCTTCTCCGACTTCAAGCAGCGCCTGCTGCCTTCGGACGTCGGACGCACCACCATGTGCCCCACGGAGATCTTCTACGATCCGGCGGACGAGCCCTACATCCGGCTGCTCCCGATCGAGACGCGCGCCACCGAGGAAAGCATCAGCGCGATGAAGCACAAGCCGGTGGAGTGGGTGAAGATCAAGCTCGACCTCGACTCGCACGAGGAAATGGCCAGAGCGATGGCCAGCCTGGCCGACACCAAGTCGGTGAGCATCGAGGAGGCCGGCGCGCTGGGCTTGCTGGATGAATCCGAATTCGTCACCACCACGGTGATCGTCAAGCATGGCGGCCGCGTCGACATTCCCTGCTGGCGCCACGCAATGATCAACTATCCGCATCCGCTGCTGAAGAACGGCCTGGTTATTCTCGACACCCCGGGTCTCAATGCGCTCGGCACCGAGCCGGAGCTGACCTTGTCGATGATTCCGAGCGCGCACGCGGTGCTGTTTCTGCTGGCGATGGACACCGGCGTCACCAGGTCGGACCTCGAAGTGTGGCAGAAATACGTTCGCGATTACGTCAGCCGCCGCATCGCGGTGCTGAACAAGATCGATCTCATGTGGGACGATCTGACGACCGATCGGGATATCGAGGGGCGCATCGATCGTCAGGTCCAGGAAACCTCGGGCCTGCTCGAACTTCCGCGCGATCACGTCATTGCGCTGTCGGCGCAGAAGGCGCTGGTCGCGCGCATTCGCGATGATGACACCCTGCTGCGGCGCAGCCGCATCGAACAGCTCGAGCGCCTGCTGGCCGAGCAGATTATTCCCTCGAAGCAGCAGATCCTGCGCGCGGCCGTGTCGCGCGAGATCGGCGGCATGGTCGAATCGTCATTGCAGTCTGTCATTACCCAGCTCGACAGCGCGCGCGCCGAACTGCAGGAGATGGCGAAGCTCTCGGGCAAGAATCGCGACCTCGCCAAGGCGCTGCTCGCCAAGTTCGAGAAGGACAAGTCCGAATACGGCAGGCATGTCGATGGGTTCAAGCACTCCCACGCGACGGTCTCCAAGCAGGGCGAAGCGCTGCTGGCGACCCTGGACGAAGCGCGGCTGAACGAGATTCTGGAAAAAAGCACGGCCGTGATGCAGGGCAGCTGGACCACCGCCGGGCTGATGCGCTCCATGCAGGCGCTGTTCGATACGTTCTCGCGCCAGGCGGAGAAGATCCTCGCGTTCGCGGCAGAGACCCGCGGCTTCGTCGATAACGTTTACAGCCGCTTTCACCAGCAGTATGGATTCAAGAAGCTCACGCCCCCGCCACTGAATCTCGAGCGATTGATTCTGCGCATGCATTCGCTGCAGCAGCGCACCGAACAGTTCTGCAAGGATCCGGTCAACGTGCTCGGACGCGAGAAACACTTCGTCATCCGGCGCTTTCACCGCGAGCTGGTTGGGCAGGGCATGCAGCTGTTCCGGGACGTGCGCGAAGAACTGGACGCCTGGCTGAAGAGTGCGCTCACGCCACTGTCGATGCAGCTGCGCGAGCATCAGAAGCTGCTGGAGCACCGCGTCGAGAACCTGAGGAAGATCGCCGGCGACATCAACACGCTGCAGGACCGTATCCGGCACCTGGAAAAGCAACAACTGCTTCTCGGGAAGCAGATCGAGGAGCTGACCCGCATCCGCGACGTACTCAACGCCGAGATTCCGGTGGCGAGGAAAATCGCCAAGGTCGCCTGAGCGGGCGCGCAGGCCGCATCATTCCGGCAGCGGGCGCCGCCGTCTCGCCGGACCGCCGCAGGCGGGCAGCTTCGCGGGGAAGAAACTGCCGATTATCGGCAGTCCGTGCGGCGTATCCTCAGGCGCGCCCCATCAACCAGCCATCGCCATGGCAACGCGCGCAGGCGTCGCGGGGATCGCTCCCGCTGCCCTCGCAGTCCGGACACAGCATCCAGTCGTCTGGGTTGCCCCGCCAGGCAATGCGGCCGCCGCAGGGTACTCCCCCCCGCGGGCTCGGCATGAAGCACATCACCGTCCGGTCCATCGGTCCGGTATAGGCACGGCCGCATCGCATGCAGCCCGCCTCCGGCCGAGGTTTCTTAACAATTGTTTGCATTTTCAGCAACTTATTAGGGCCGTCCCGCAAGTTACAGGGTGTCGATAGGCAAGAACTGGCCCACCTCCCCTGGGCATGGGAAAGAACCGATGGCGCGTGGCCTTGGGACGCGGTTGGCCGGGATCAGGTGCCGCTGCGGGCGGGCGGGACGTCGGCACCGCTCGCCCGGGGGTTACATCAGGACGATGTCGTATTGCTCCTGGGTGTAGACAGTCTCGACCTGTAGCGAGATCGGTTTGCCGATGAACTGTTCCAGCATGGCCAGGCCCTGCGCCTCCTCGTCGAGAAATGTGTCGATTACCTTCTGGGAGGCGAGAATGCGGAATTCCCGCGCATCGAACTGGCGCGCCTCGCGCAGCAGCTCGCGCAGCACTTCGTAGCAGATGGTCTGCGCAGTCTTGATCTCGCCGCGGCCGTGGCAGGTGGAGCAGGGCTCGCACAGGATGTGGGCAAGCGATTCCCGGGTGCGTTTTCGCGTCATCTCGACCAGGCCAAGCTGGGTGAAGCCGTTGACCGTTACCCGGGTGCGGTCGAGCGCCAGGGCCTTGCGCAGTTCGGTCAGCACAGCCTCACGGTGCACCTCGCTCTCCATGTCGATGAAGTCGATGATGATGATGCCGCCCAGGTTTCTCAGCCGCAGCTGCCGCGCGATGACCTGCGCCGCCTCCAGATTGGTTTTGAAGATCGTGTCGTCGAAGTTTCGCCCGCCGACGAATCCGCCGGTGTTGACGTCAATGGTGGTGAGCGCCTCGGTCTGGTCGATGATCAGATAGCCGCCGGATTTCAGGGGTACCCGGCGGGCGAGCGCGCGCTCTATTTCCTCCTCGACGCCGTAGAGGTCGAACAGCGGCCGGTCGCCGGTGTAATGCTGAAGCCGGTCAGCAAATCGCGGAATGTACTCGCTCGCGAACGCCTGCATCTTGAGATGGTTCTCGCGCGAATCCACCAGAATCCGGTCGCAGTCGTCATGGACGAAGTCGCGCAGCACGCGCAGGCTCAGTGTCAGGTCCTGGTACAGCGGCACAGGGGCCTGGGCAGTCTGCGCAAGCGCCTGGATGTCCGACCACAGCTTTCGAAGATACTCGATGTCGGCCGCAAGCTCGTCTTCGCTGGCGGTCTCGGCCATGGTGCGGATGATGAACCCGCCGTTCTCGGTACCGGGCAGCAACTGCTGCAGCCGGTCGCGCAGCATTGCGCGCTCGGCCTCATCCTCGATGCGCTGCGAGATACCGATGTGTGACTCCTGCGGGAGGTACACCAGCAGCCGTCCGGCGATGCTGATCTGGGTGGAAAGCCGCGCGCCCTTGGTGCCGATCGGGTCCTTGATTACCTGCACCAGCAGGCGCTGTCCTTCGTGGAGCAGCCGCTCGATCGGCCGCACCTCGCCGGCATTCTGCCGATGGCCCCAGATGTCGGCCACGTGCAGGAAAGCGGCACGGTCCAGCCCGATGTTGACGAACGCCGACTGCATGCCCGGCAGCACGCGAGACACCTGGCCGAGGTAGATATTGCCGACCAGGCCGCGGCTGGACGTGCGCTCGACATGCAGCTCCTGGGCGACGCCCTGCTGCATCACGGCCACCCGAGTTTCCTGAGGGGTGACGTTGATCAGGATGTCGGTGCTCAAAGTGTGCGCAGGCCGAAGGAAGCCAGCAGCTGGGCGGTCTCGAAAACCGGCAGCCCAACCACCCCGGTGTAGCTGCCGGCGATGTGCTCTACGAACAGGCTCGCCTTGCCCTGGATCGCGTATGCGCCGGACTTGTCGAACGGTTCTCCGGTGGCGACGTAGCGCCGGATTTCGTCGTCGCTCAGCTCGCGCAGGCGCACCTGCGTCTCGGACATCGCCTCCTCCAGGCGGTCGTTGTACTTCACCGCGACCGAGGAATAGACGACGTGCGTGGTTCCCGACAGACGCTTCAGCATCGCCACGGCATCGTCGCGGTCGGCCGGCTTGCCGAGAATCTCGTTGCCAATCGCGACAGTGGTGTCTGCAGCCAGCACCGGGTGGCGCATCAGCCGTCGTTGCTCGAGGCGCAGCCAGCCGGCGTCCGCCTTCACCCGTGCGACCCGCTCGGTGTAGTCGCGCGGCGCCTCGCCGGGCCGGGGCGTTTCGTCGAAGTCAGCGTCCCGGCCGGGGCCCTCCCGCAGCAGCAGCATCTCGAAACTTACGCCCATCTGCTTCAGCAGTTCTCTGCGCCGGGCACTGCGCGATGCGAGGTAAATGTGACGCTCCAGGGAAGCCAATGATTGCAGCCTTTGTCGTTTTATCGGCGCCCCGGAGGGCGGCTACTCTTTGTGATACGGATGATTGCGGATCAGCGACACTACGCGGTAGAGCTGTTCCGCGATCACCACACGGACCAGTGCATGCGGCAGGGTCAGAGCCGACAACGACAGCCGCATGTCGGCGCTGCGCTTGAACCCTTCATCCAGCCCGTCCGCGCCGCCGATGACGAAACAGAGGTCCCGCCCCTGCCGCATCCACTGCTCGAACTGCTTCGCCATCTGTGCGGTGCTCAGCGTTCTGCCGTGCTCGTCCAAGGCTATTTTTACACTGCCGGTCGGCATGGCGGCAACAATACGTTCGGCCTCTTCCGCGCGGGCGCGCGCCAGCAGCGCTTCCGATGCGCTGGCCCGGCGAGAGGGCCTGATCTCGATCAGCCCCAGCGGCAGTTCCCGGGGCATGCGCCTCGCATAGTCCTCGAACCCTGCCCTGACCCAGGCGGGTGGTCGCAGGCCGACTGCCACGACGTGCAGCTTCATGCGGGGCCCTCCCCGCCGCCATCAGGAGGCCGGCCGCGCGGCGCTGGCGCCGGCACGCCGCGCCGACTGGCGCGCCGGCGCTCGCCATCGAGACGGTCGCGGCCGGGGGCGGTGCGGTCTGCGCGTGCGACGGCCAGCGGCTGACGGTCGGGCCGCGGAGCGCATCGTCGCGCGGCTCGCCGCGGCACGCCCGCGA
>CALJLA010000049.1 GCA_937983055.1 uncultured Pseudomonadota bacterium | reverse complement strand
TGGGCGCGCAGCGCGGCGAGCGCCCCGGGCGAGGCCGACATCACCCCGGCGACCGTGCCCTTGAAGGCCGCCAGCGGGGTCGCGTCCCCCGTCTCGCGACGCGACGCCCAGTCGATGGCGTTCTTCAGCACGCCCGGCATCTGGCTGTTGTATTCCGGCGTGGCGATCAGCACGCCATGGTGCTCGAGCAGCAATCGCTTGAAGGTCTTCGCGTTTGCCGGCAGCCCTTGCTGCGCCTCGATATCGCCATCGTAGATCGGCATCGGCAGATCGCGCAGGTCGAGCAGGGTAACGTCGGCGCCGGCGCGGTCGGCCGCGCGCGCGGCGACCGCCACCAGTTTCTTGTTCCACGAGCCGGCGCGCAGGCTGCCGGCGAACGCGAGAATTCTGGGCGTCATTCGGAAAAGTCCTCTGTGAAGGCTGCAACGCAAGGCGCCGGCGAAACGCCGGCGCCAGACGCTACGCTACCCGATGCGGGCGCAATCGCGAAACGGCGGGATCACACCGCCAGCGCGCGCACCCGCCGCAGCACCTCCTCGGCGGTCATCGGCTGGCCGAACAGGTAGCCCTGGGCGTACTGGCAGCCGTAGGCATTGAGAAACGCGAGCTGCGCCTCGGTCTCGACGCCCTCGGCGATGACTTTCATGCCGAGGCTGCGCGCCAGGGTGATCACCGCGCGAACGATCGCCGCGTCGTTGGGGTCGCTCGAGATGTCGCGCACGAACGACTGGTCGATCTTGAGCTGGTCCAGCGGCAGCCGCTTGAGGTACGACAGGCTGGAGTAGCCGGTGCCGAAGTCGTCGATCGAGATCTGCACGCCGAGCGTCTTCAGCCGTTCGAGCGTGATGACCGAAGCCTCGGCATCCTGCATCACCGCGCTTTCGGTAAGCTCGATCTCGAGCAGGCGCGGCGCCACCGCCGCCTCGGTGAGCACGGTGCGCACCAGCTCGGCGAGATCGTACTGCTGGAACTGGCGGGCCGAAACGTTGACCGCCACCGGCATGGCGATGCCGGCATCCTGCCAGGCACGGATCTGCCGGCAGGCGCTTCTCAGCACCCACTCGCCGATCTGGCCGACCATGCCGGATTCCTCGGCCACCGGGATGAAGCGCGAGGGCGCGATCATCCCGAGGCCGGGGTGTCGCCAGCGGATGAGCGCCTCGGTGCCGATCAGCTCGCGCGTGGTGAGGTCGATCTTCGGCTGGTACACCAGGCACAGCTCGTCGCGCTGGATGGCCAGGCGCAGGCCGCTTTCCAGCAGCATGCGTTCCTGCACCTCCTCGTTCAGTGCGCTGGTGAAGAACTGGTAGTTGTTGCGGCCGAGATTCTTGGCGCTGAACATCGCGGCGTCGGCCTGCTTGATCAGGTCGTCGACATTGCGCGCATCGTCCGGGTACAGGCTGATGCCGATCGAGGCCGACAGGAACAGCTCCTGCGACTGGCCCGGGAACGGACGCGACAGATCCATCAGGATTCGCTCGGCGGTATTGGACAGGCTTTGCAGCCCGGGGACATTGGGCAGCACGATGCTGAACTCGTCGCCGCCGACCCGGGCCACGGTATCGCCTTCGCGCGCGCAGCGCCGGATGCGTTCGGCCGCCTGCTTGAGCAGCGTGTCGCCGAAGTAATGCCCGAGCGTTTCGTTCACCACCTTGAAGCGGTCGAGGTCGATGTGCATCAGCGCCACCCGCAGCCGGTTGCGATGCGCCTGCGCCACCGCCTGGGTGGCGCGGTCCTGCATCAGGAAGCGGTTGGGCAGACCGGTCAGCACGTCGTAGTTGGCGAGATACTGGGCGCGCTCCTCGGCACGCTTGCGCTCGGTGATATCGCGCGAGGTGAGCACCACGCCCTGGATGCCGGGATGGTCGAGCAGATTGTTGCCCAGCGTCTCCAGCCAGATCCACGTGCCGGCCGCGTGGCGGAAGCGCAGTTCGATCCGGGCGTGACTGCCGCCCTGCACCAGCTGGTCGTAGGCCTCGCGCGCGCGGTCGATATCCTTCGGGTGCACGGTCTCGAACGGCTTCTTGCCAATCAGCGAACCCGGCGCGTAGCCAAGAATGCGCGAGGCCGCCGGCGACTCGTATACCGTCAGGCCGGTCGCATCGTGAATCGTGATGATGTCGAAGGAATTCTGAACCAGCGCCCGAAAGCGCGATTCAGTGTCCTCGCGAGCGCCCGGAACGTCGATCCAGGGCGAGCGCTCGAACGGATTGGCTCTCAATACGCAACTCGCACAAACACGGCCCGGCCACCCTCCGCGCCGTCGGGGCGCATGCGCCCGATATGCCTGTACGCTTGTAAGTTCTTATTGCGTCAAGCTTTCCCGGCCCGATTCTAAACTTCGAAACCGGGTGCTTGCAATGGTTTCAACGACTTATTTCTGGGCCCTGCGGAGCCGCTCGGGCAGGTTCCGCGCACCCGAAACGCCGTCGAAGCGCGCGCCCATCGCCTCGCCCAGCCGCGCCAGCCGGTCATCGGGGTGCGGATGGGTCTGGAACAGGAGCGACACGCTGTCGCTGCCAGCCGCCACCCGGCCGATTTCCTGCAGTACCGAGGGCAGCCCGTAACTGTCGTAGCCGGCCCGGGTGGCGAGCACCACGCCGTCGCGGTCGGCTTCGAACTCGGCATCCTTGTCCAGCCCGCGCGCCATGATCTCCGCCCCGGTGCCGATCAGCCCGCGCACGCGATCGTCGCCCTTGGCCAGACGCCGCGCCAGCAGGTCGCTGCCGGCGCCGATCATCTGGCTTTGCTGCATCACCTTGAGATGGTGCTTGCGCGTGACGTGGGCGATCTCATGGCCGAGCACGCCGGCCAGCTCCGCCTCGTCGCGCAGCATTGCGTACAGCCCGCGGGTGACGAAGATGTATCCACCGGGCGCCGCGAATGCATTGATGTCGGCGGAATCGATGACGCCGAAAGTCCACGGCAGGTCGGGGCGCTCGCTGTGCAGCGCCACCCAGCGGCCCACGCGGTTGACGTACTGCTGCAGCGCCGGGTCGTCGACCAGCGGCGCGGCGCCGAGCAGGCTGCCCGCGATATGCCGGCCGTGCTTGACCTCGTCCTGCACCGGCACGTCCCCGAAGGCGGGAAGCGGCGGCAGATCGGCCGCGGGTCCGGTCTTGGGCGCCGCCTCCGGCTTGGCCTGCGGCGCCGCGGCCGAGGGCTGCGGTGCCGGCTTGCTGTCCTGCTTGAGCTGGTCTTTCAGGCCGCGCAGCGAATCGAGCGGGCTTTGCGCCTGAACCGGGGCGGCCAGCGCGGCCGCGAACGCGACAAGCATCAACCGTCGCATGATCAGCGCCCCTTCGGTGCCTGGCCGCCGCCGCCCGACGGCGGCACCGGCAGATAATCGAAGCGCACCGACTTCAGCCCGCCCTGGCGCGCATACGCCTGCGCATCGGCGCGCGACACGGCGTGGGATTCGGCCTTGCGCAGCTGCGCCGCGTCGAATTTCGCCGCCTTCAGCTCCTCGGCCGACAGGCCGCGCACGCCGGTGGTGGACACGATCTGGCCGGTGCCGGCGCGGCCGGTGGCGAGCGCGGCGACGCCGCCCGCCTGCGCGCCGGCGCCCGCCTGGGCCGCCTCGCCGCGGCGCACCGACAGCATGCGCACCCATCCCTGGGTGCTGCCGGCCTTGATCTGGTACCAGCCGCTGGCACGCTTGAGGATGGTGACGCTGGCGCCTTTCTTCAGGCTGCCGACAGATTTCGCGTCGGCAAACGGCTCGGCGCGCAGGGTATCGTCCTTGAGGGCGACGCCGGTGTCCTGTGCGGCCGCCGCGACCGGCAGCAGCAGAAGCGCGGCCAGCAGCGCGCGCAGTGTTGGTATGCAGCCTTCTTTCATTGCATGCGGTTCCGCTAAGTCAGGTGGATTGTCGGTTGATTTCCGCCAGCGCCTCGGCGAACAGCGTCCGCCAGCGCGCCTCCAGCGCCTCGCGCTCGGCCGTGCCGAGCACGATCGCCTTTTCGCACAACGCGCCGAGCTCTTCGTCGTTGACCCGCAGGCGCGCGACCAGTTCCGGCAGGCGCTCGCGCACCAGCGCCACGTCCGCCGCCACCCGGGCGCGCTCCTGCTCGCCCTCCAGCGAATAGGCCCACGACACGGCCACGGTGGTTTCGAGCAGGCCCCAGATGCCGCGCTGGCGGCCTTTCAGGATCTCCACGTCCTTGGGCATCGTGCCGGTGCCGAGCAGCGCCTTGCGCAGCTTCTTCAGAAAACCGGCGGGCACATCGCCGTCGTCGGCCCGCAGCTGCGCCAGCAGCAGCGTGGCGCCGCGCCCGCCGTGCGCACGCAGGGTCTCGGTCACCGCCGTCTTCTCCAGCACCCGCGCGGTGGCGGTGGAATAGACGCGGGCGATCGAAAAGTAAATGAGCCCGATGAACACCGGCCCGGTCAGGTTCAGGAAATACGGGCTGAAGTTGATCATCGCGTAGGAAATCACCAGCAGCCCGATCTGCGACAGGCCGAAGGCCTGGTTGAAACGCTCTGAGTCGGGGTTGCGGTACAGCGCCAGCGCCGTGCCCCATACGATCAGCAGCGCGATCAGCGCGTTGGGCAGGCTCGATTCCGGCGTGCGCAGCCAGTCGCCGTGCTTGATGTTGTCGATGGCGGTGGCGAGGATCTCGACGCCGGGAAACTCGCGCGCCATCGAGGTGGCCTTGATGTCGAACAGGCTGGGCGCGGTGGAGCCGATCAGCACGATCTTGCCGGCGAACTCGTCGGCGGGACGCGCGGGCTCGCGCAGCTGCATGTCCAGATACACGTCGCTGAAGCTCACGTAATCGTACGTGAACGGCCGCCCGCGCCAGTTGAGCAGCAGGTCGCGCTGCTCCGGCACTTGCCAGCCGAGGTCCTGCGCAATTCGCAGCGGCAGCGACGGCAGCCGCCAGCCGCCGATGTCGTGCCACAGGCGGTAGCGGCGGGCCACGCCGTCGCCGTCAGGGTAGATGTTGTGGGTGCCGATGCGTCCGCCCTCGAGCACCGCGCGCATGAACGGCAGCACCGCCGCCACCGTGACATCGGTCTGCGCCTCGCCCTCGATGCGTTGCGCGCCGGGGATCATGCCCGGCCTGAGCTCGGACAGCTCGTCGCTCTGCGGCGAAAGCCGCAGCCACGGAAAATACGTGTTGTCCGTGGCCGCGATCACCTCGCCGAAATAGGCGTCGCTGTCGGGATTGAACACGTCGGCGTCGCTGAGCAGGATGTCGAACACCACCGCGCGCGGGCCCTGCGCCTCGATGCGCTCGGTGAAATCGGCCAGCACCGAGCGCGGCCACGGCCAGCGCCCGAAGTCGCGCGCCATCGCCGCAAGGCTGGCCTCGTTGATGTCGACGATCACGATCTGCGGGTCCGGCGCCGGCTGCACGATGCGATAGCGCACCATCAGGTCGTAGGTACGCTGGCGCATATCGACCACGGCCCGGGCTGTCAGCGCGTCGGCGACGATCAGCAAAGAGAACAATGCCGCCAGATACAGATAGAAGCTGGTCTTTAGCCGATGCGCGGCGGCATTAATGCCATGGCGCAACGCCATACGGATTTGGTTGAGAGGTGATCGCTTGGCGTTCATGTCAGGCTCCGGCGCACGGCGAGATTATAGCCAGCAGAGCAGTCATCTACGGCTCTCCGACATCAGTTAGAATCCATGCCCAAAGGGGGCAGGGCCTGCCGACGGGCCGCGCGGAGAAGATCAATGAAACGATTGCTGGCCGTCGCAGCCACCGGGCTGCTGTCACAACCGCTGCTCGCGTTGGAATACGACTGCATCATCGAGGCGCGCCAGAACGTCGAGGTGCGCAGCCCGGTGGAAGCAGTGATCGAGTCGATCCGCGTGCAGCGCGGCGACGTCGTGCGCAAGGGCGAGATCGTGGCCACACTGGAATCCGGCCCCGAACGCGCGTCCCTGGAGCTGGCGCGCTCGCGGGCGCAGATGCAGGGCGACCTGAAGGCCGCGGAAGCGCGCGTGGAGCTCACGCGCAAGAAGCTGGTGCGGGCCGAGGAGCTGTACAAGCAGAACTTCGTATCGGTCAACGCGCTGGACGAAGCCGAGGCCGACTACCGCCTGTCGGTGGAGGAGCTGCGCCGCGCCCAGGAAAACCAGAAGCTCGCCGAGCTGGAGCTGAAGCGCACCGAGCAGATCCTGGATCTGCGCACCATCCGCAGCCCGTTCGACGGCGTGGTGGTGGAAGTGGTGCAGAAACCGGGCGAGTTCGCGACCTCGAACATCCAGCAACCGATTCTCCGGCTGGCGGAGATCGATCCGCTCAACGTCGAAGTCATTCTTCCGGTGGCGATGTACGGCAGGATCAAGGTCGGGCAGCGCGCCACCGTGATGCCGGAGAACCCGGTCGGCGGCCAGCATCGCGCCGTGGTGAAGGTGGTCGACCGGGTAATCGACGCCGCCAGCGGCACGTTCGGCGTGCGGCTGGAACTGCCCAACCGGGCGCGCTCGATTCCGGCCGGCGCCCGCTGCCGGGTACGTTTCTGACGGAGGCGGAGCCTGCTCGCGGCGCGACTGCGCACTCTCCTGCCGGCGCCGCGTTCGCGGCCGAAGCGACGATCTCGCTCGAGGTCCCGGCCAGCCGCTGGAAGTCTGTGCGGTTGAAAAGCCTGCCCGAGGGGGCCTCGTTCGACCTGCAGATCGCCTCCTCGGGCCTCGTCAGGGTGGTCGTGGTCGATGACGACGAGCTGCGC
The DNA here is from genome assembly GCA_937983055.1 of uncultured Pseudomonadota bacterium. Taxonomy (GTDB): domain Bacteria; phylum Pseudomonadota; class Gammaproteobacteria; order Burkholderiales; family Eutrophovitaceae; genus CALJLA01. The sequence continues at coordinate 8,377 of CALJLA010000049.1, read as the reverse complement.
CGCTTTCCGGCGACGCGGGCATTGTTCGAGGCGACGGTCGAGGCCAAGCTCGGTTTCAGCGTGGTGATTCCACGCTCGGGAGACCATTACGTCATCTTCGACAACCGCAGCGGCCCCGAGACGCGCCAGGTGCGACTCGGCGTCAAGGCCGAACCGCCGCCGCGCAGCCGCCCGCAGGCGCCCGCGCCCCGGTCCGCTCCGGATCGCATCTGACGCCTCCGCCGGCGCGCGTTACTCGCGGCGCCCGGCGAATGCCAGCATGTCGCCCAGCTGATCGTCCATTTCGAGCAGATCGCGCCGTGCCCGCGAATGAATCTGCTCGGCCCGGCGCTGCGCCAGCCCGAACAGCAGCCGCCCGAACCACAGGGGAATGCGCCCGCGGCTCGACAGCCAGGTCGACGCCCAGGGCAGATAGGTGGCAACCAGGTCGTCCTCCATCGCGAGAATCGCCTGGCAGCTGCCGCGATCGCCCTGCCGCGCGCCGCGGCCGTAGAGCTGGCGGTCGATGCGTCCGGAATCGTTCAGTTCGGCCGACAGCACGTGCAGGCCGCCGGTCTCCGTGACCCCGGCCGCCAGCTTGATGTCGGTACCGCGGCCGGCCATGTTGGTCGCCACGGTGATGCGCCCGGGCTCGCCGGCGCGCGCGATGATGTCGGCCTCGTCCTTGTCCTGGCGCGCGTTGAGCAGCTGGTACGGCAGGCCGGCGGCATCTAGCAGCATGGCGAGGTGCTCGGACGCGGCCACCGAACGGGTGCCGATCAGCACCGGCCGGCCCTCGCGATGCAGCCGCTCGGTCGCCGCCACCACCGCCTGCCATTTGCTGTCCGCGTTGCCGAAAATCTGGTCCGGCAGGCGCAGCCGTCGCACCGGGCGGTTGGTCGGAATCCTCGCCACGCGCAGCCGGTACACCGACCACAGCTCGGCCGCCACCTCGGCGCCGGTGCCGGTCATGCCCGACAGGTGCACATAGCGGCGAAAGAAGCGCTGGTAGCTGATGCGCGCCAGCGTCTCCCGACGACCGGTCACCTCGCAGTCCTCCTTGATCTCGATCAGCTGGTGCAGCCCCTGCTCCCAGGAACGATCGGGCATCAGCCGCCCGGTGAACTCGTCGATGATCACCACCTTGCCGTCGCGCACCAGGTAGTGCTTGTCGCGCTCGAACAGGTGCAGCGCGGTCAGCGCCTTGCGCACCAGCTGCTCGCGCCGCCGCGGCCCGGTCCACACGCCAGACAGCGTTTCGGCCAGCGCCTCGAGCGCACGCACGCCGGACTCGGTGAGCTCGATCTGCGATTCGCGCACCGCGAAATGGCTGTCGTCGAGCTGCTGCGCCAGCTGCAGCGCCTGACGGTACATCTGCTCTTCTTCGGTCTGCTTCGCCTGTGCCGAGAGGATCAGCGGCGTGCGGGCCTCGTCGATCAGCACGCTGTCCGCCTCGTCGACGATGGCGAACTGCAGTCCGCGCAGCAGCAGCCTGCGGTTCAGGTCGTTGCCGCCAAGCAGGTCGATCTTGCTGGCGATCGGGCGCAGCTTGCCGCCCAGCACCAGGCGGTCGCGCAGGTAGTCGAAGGCCAGCTCCTTGTTGCTGCAGTAGGTAACGTCCTGGGCATAGGCGGCGCGCCGCTGATCGGGCGCCACGCCATGGATCACGCAACCCACTGTCAGCCCCAGCGCCGAGTACAGCGGCAGCATTTCCTCCGCATCCCGGCTCGCGAGGTAGTCGTTGACGGTAATGATGTGAACCGCGCGACCGCCCAGCGCCGCGGTCGCCGCGGCCAGCGTGGCGGTCAGGCTCTTGCCTTCGCCGGTGGCCATCTCCGCCACCATGCCGTTGAGCAGCGCCCAGCCGCCGAGCAGCTGCACGTCGAAGTGCCGCAGGCCGAGCGTCTTGCCCGCCGCGGCGCGCACCAGCGCGAACACCTCGCCGGTCAGCGGCAGGGTGAGGCCTTCGCGCCTGAGACGCGGCCGCAGCACGCTCACGCGCGACGAGATCTCTTCCAGGGTCAGCGCGTCGGCCTGCTGCGCGTAGCGCTGTACCGCGTCGACGATGTTCCGCAGTCGCCCGCGGCTGGCCTTGCGCGCGCCCGAAACGTACTGTGCAGCCACCAGGAAGCGCTCGAAAGCGTTCTCCCGGGGTTCGTCGCGCTCGGGGTAAGGACCGGAGAGTGCGCCTTGAGAGAGCGCCGGCATCAGACCGAGAACCGCTCCATGAACAGTTGCCGCGCGCTGCGATAGATGCGCCAGGCAACCGGCTCGGCGCCATGCTCGAATCGAACGTATACACGCTCGCCCACGGCGCGCAGCGGCGTGCCGGGCAGCGACAGGTCGAACTCGAACCACTTCGCCAGCGCCCTCGGCTCGTTCGTATCGCGCGGATCCACGGCCACCCGTCCCCCGCCGGCACTCGCGAGCGCCAGGTTGGGCACCCGGTTGCTGCCGGCCGGCACCTCGCGCTTGACCACCGCCTCGAAGCTGTCGTAGAGGCGGCTCGCCGGTTTGACCCTCACCTCCTCGGTGCGGGAGCGGACCATATCCACGTCGTCCTGCGAAACCAGAACCCGGACGGTGGCAGTTTCGACCGGGACCACATAGCCGATTTCTTGCCCCTTGCGCAGGAAGCGGTCGGGGAGATCCTGCGCAGTGGCCAGGCTGAACACGCCGTCTGCCGGGCTGACGATGGTGAGTTCCGATGCCTGCCGCCGCGCATGCGCCAGCTCGGCCTCCACCGCGATGATCTCCTCCCGCGTGATCTCCCATTGCACGCGATCGGTCATGCGCTCCGCCCGCAGGCGCGCCTCGAGAAACTCGAGCTGCGCGGTCAGGTAGCGGATGCGCGGCTCAAGCTGTGGATCCTCGGTCTCGATCAGAGGGCTGCCCTTGCGCACATGGGTTCCGGGGCTGACCACCACGCGGGTGACAAAGCCATCGGCGCGCGCGCGCACCTGGGCGTCTTCCGGGGCCCAGGTCACGCCCTCCGCCGTGGTCCACAGGGGCACCGGCACCACGAAGAAGAAGGCGGCGAGCCCGCCCGTCAACGCGCCGCTGATCGCGAGCGCGCGCAGCCGGTGGCGGCGCAGCCGCGGATGGAAGACCAGGAAATAAAGCCCCTTGGCCAGCGGCACGACGATGGCGCCGATCAACACCCAGATGGCCAGCACCACGCCGACGAAGAAGTACTGGCTTGCCACGAACAGCGCGATCGCCAGGATCACGACATTGCGATAGATGAACGAAGCGATGGTGAATCCGATGAACCACCGCCGCTCGTTGCGGGTCGCCTCGATGTCCGGGCGGCGCACCCCGAACAGCCGGGTTTCGACCACCTGACCGAGATACTGCTGTCCGCGCTGGCGAAGGTTCGGAATCTGCAGCAGGTCGGACAGGATGTAGTAGCCGTCGAAGCGCAGCAGCGGATTGCCGTTGAACAACACGGTGGACACGCCCGCGATCAGCATCACGTTGTACAGCACCGCGCGGAAAATGCCCGGCTCGGCCTCCAGCCACAGGAACAGCGCGATCGAGGCGATGAACACCTCGACCAGCATGCCGGCGGCGCCGACCACCACGCGGCGATGGGTCTCGCGAAAGGCGGAGGCTGCGGTGGCGTCGACGTAGGGAATCGGCATCAGCACCAGCAGCATGACGCCCATTTCATGCACCTCGCCGCCCCAGGCCTTTGTCGCGCAGGCGTGACCGAACTCGTGAAAGAACTTCACCACCGGGAAGGTCAGCACGATAAGCAGCAGGTTCTGCGGCGCCAGCACCCGGTCGGACAGGTTCTCGGTCAGCTCCGGCCAGTGCACCGCGGCCTGGAAGATCGCCGCGCCAACCACCAGACACCACACGATCGCCGCGCCCCAGCCGAACAGCGGCCGGTACCACGGCAGCCAGCGCTCCAGCCCCTTGTCCGGGTCGAACAGCGGAATCTTCACCGCCATCGGCGACATCAGCACCTGCATCCAGGTGCGCTTGCGGGTGCGTCGGGCACGGCGCAGGATCTCGGCAACGTCCGGCGTAACCTCGGACTGCAGTACGTCCGCGGCGTGCAACTGGCCCAGCAGGCGCAGGATCTCGTCCTGGGTCGGCGCATCGTCGCCGAACCGGTTCATCGCGCTGTCCCAGATCTCCTGCACCGTACGGTAGCCGTCCATCAGGCCGATCACATAGTGCGACACCGGATTGAAGCGGTGCATGCGCCGCGATACCCGGTCCTCCAGCACGTACCAGCGCTCGCCGCGGTAGTGGTGGCGGTGGATGCGCACGTGGCTGCGCAGCCGCGGCCTCAGCTCCGCGACGCGATACCAGGAGGCGCTGTAGAGTTCGTCAGACATTCACGGCAGCCACGACCACATCCACAGGCGAGCCCAATTGGTGAGCTTGTGCGTCCAGATCCACACCAGCCGGCGCTCGTCGATGTAGATCTTGCCCACGCCTTCCATGCCGGGACGGATGCGAGACGGCGGTTCGTCGAGCCGCGCCTCGATGCGAAACACGTTGCGCCCTTCCTCGGCGACGTTGACCGCGGTGATCTTGGTCACGGAAAAACCCATGCGATTCTCGGGCATGGAGGCAACGGTCAGTTCGCCCTTTTGCCCCACCTCGACCTCGGCAAGATCGCGCTCGTCCACCTGCAGGATGACGCGAAAATCCTGCAGCGGCGCCACTTCGAACAGCACTTTGCCGCGCTCCACCGGCGTGCCCAGGTTCTGCGACAGATCGCCGCTCACGATCACGCCGTCGAACGGCGCCACCAGCTCGACGCGCGCAAGCTGCTGGTCGATATGGTCGAGCTGGGCGCCGACCTGCTCGAGCTGGGCATTGACCATGCCGACCTGGATACGGTCGTGATTCGCGATTGCCTCGCGGTACTGCTTCTGGAACTGGCCGCGCTGTCCGATCAGGCGGATGCGCTCGAGCCTGAGATCACGGTCGTCGAGGCGGGCGATGAGCTGACCTTCCCTGACCGTGTCGCCCGCACGCAGCAGGGCCTGCGCCACATAGCCCTCGAACGGCGCGCTGATTGCGCGCTGCACCTCGCCTTCGACCGTGGCATCCGCCGAGACGCGATAGTCCCCGGTTGCGGTGGCCAGAAACGCCGACACGCCCGCGACCAGCAAAATCACCAGCTTCAGGACCGGATGGCCGGGCCCGACCAGCTTTTTCCAGAAATCTGCGGTGGCATGCCCGGCATGCGCAAGCAGGCCGCGCTCGTTGCCGCGCTTGAGTTCGACAATCGGTCCCGCGACCGCCGCCACCGCCTGGCAGATCTCGACCGACAGCTCGTCGAACTGGAATCCCGGCGCACGCTCCAGCGTGAGCGCCCCCACCACCTCGCCGGCGCTTTCCAGCGGCAACGTCAGCGCACTGCCCGACTCTGCCTCCCGCACCAGATTGGCGTGAGACAGGGTGACGACCTGCGTGTCGGAGCGCTCGGCGGGGTAGACAACGGCCTCGCGCTGATCGATGGCCTCGTCCATGGCCTCCTCGACGGCGCGCAGCAGGTTTGCGCGACGGTCGAACTGGCCGGAATGGGACATCGCGACCACCTTGACGCGATTGCGCTTCACCAGGCCGAGCGTCACCCGGTCGCAGCCCAGCCGCGAGGCGAGTTCGGTGGCAAACGACGAGGCGCCTTCTTTCAGCCCCTTATGCTCGATCAGCGACGAAATCAGGTCGAGCGCCAGCTTCAGCCGCAGTCGGGCAGCCTCCTGGGGGTCGGAATGCCGGCGCAGCAGCACTTCCAGCCAGCCCGAACCCCATTGCAGGTCGCGCATGCAGCTGCGCAGCTGCGCCTCCGGCCGCGCTTCGAGATCCATCCCGATCACGCCGCGCAGCTGGCCGTCGATCCGCACCGGGTAGGCGAGCTGGCAGCGCGAGGCCTCGGCACCCGCCTCGGCGGCAGCCTCGCCCTGCTCGATCACGCCGCGGCCTTCCCTGAGCGCGCGCTCGGTCACCTCGGCGAGATGGCCGCGGTCGCGCTTTACATTGGGATAGAACGCCACCGGCACAAATGCCCTGGCGCCCGGCTTCTGCAGCACCACCACGCCGTCGATGACGCCGCCGATCACCTGGCACTGGATCGCGAGCCAACTGCCGCAGAACTCCTCGACCGACTGCGCTTCGGCGAAGTCCTTCCAGGCCTGCTCGCGCCCGCGGCGCGCGGCCAGGTCGGCGACCTGCGCGGGCGCAGCAGAATCGTGGATTTCGGGTTCAACGGAACTCATCGTGATCGCGCTTCACTCGCCGGCAGGCCCGGCACGGCGCGGCCGGCAGGCCGCAATCGCCTGCTCGGCCCGCCATTCGCAACGCGCGGGGGCCGCCGTGTTTCAGCCCTTGCCCGGCCCCGCGACCCCGGCGCCGCCGGACGCTGCCGGCGCATCGATGTTGAGCGCCCCGAAACGCTTCTCGTATTCCTTTACCACGCCGTCCAGCAGCAGGTTGAGACGCTTCGCCGCATAAGGGCTGATGATGATGCGGTCGGTGAGCTGAATCGTGACCTCTTTCTGGCCCCTGTTCCAAGCCTGGTTAATGCCGAAGAGCATGACCACCTCTTCCCGCGTGCTGGTCACGTTGCACACGTTTGCGTACGAACTCTTCATCTGCGAATCGTCCCACTTGATCCGCGTGCCCTCCATCTCTTGTGACGGGGCGGATTCAGCTGCTTTGCCAGCGGCCATTTGTTCTCCCTTGTTAGTGCGTCATTTTGCTCTAAGGTACGACTAATCAGTAACTTCCGCAATGCCATGCCACAGGCGGCTGAACTGGACCAATAAGCCGCACATCCTTGCCTCCAATTAGAGCCCTCTGGGCTCACGCCTTGCCAAACTCAGGAGTCCGTACGCGTATGAATCGTTCCTCGGTTCTTCGATTGGTTGCTATGCTTCGCCCCATGCATCATCCTGGTCTGGAGTCGGTTCGGCGGATAATACGTATCGGCGGCTGTCGATGCCAACGCGCGAATGCCGCACGCATCACAGGAACGGTGTACGAGGAAAACTGCCCGTTGACACCGATCGCCCCTTGCGGCATCGCGAGCGTACTGTCTGACCGGCGAGACACACGCAGCGAACGCTTGCTTGGAGTTCGCGGTAGCCCGTATCACGTGGAGTCTTGCCGGGCGAGCCCTTTCACGACGGGCGACTGCAAGAGGTACGGCATACAACGGGGCTTGCAGCATCGCGATCTGGCCTTCTGAATGGTCAGCCCCGGCATCGACTACATCGACGAAGGCGACAGTCCGCGGCTTGCCCTGCAGGGTCACTGGACGCTGCCCGCCGTTTCGCCGGTGGTAAGGGCGTTGCTGCGCACGCTCGTGCTGCACGCCGGCGATCCGCGGCTTGCCTGGGATCTGCGCGGCATCGATCTGCTCGACAGCGCCGGCGCGTGGCTGATCTGGCAGGCGTGGGGACGCGAACGCCTCGCCAACGCCCTACTACGGCCCGGGCACGAGGCGGGTTTCCGGCGGCTGGCGCGCACGCCCGAGTGCCCCGACCTTCGGCCGCGCCGGGATCTGCTGGAACCGCTCGCCTTCCTCGGTCGCCAGGAAGGCGTTCTGGCGCAGCATGCGCTGGCGTTTCTCGCGCTCATCGGACACCTGCTGTTCGACCTCGCCTACCTGCTGCGCCACCCCGGCAGCATTCCCTGGAAGGAGATTTCCGCCTCGGTGTACAAAGGCGGCGCGCGCGCGCTGCCGGTCACCGCGCTGGTCGGTTTCCTGATCGGGGTGGTGGTGTCCTACCTGTCGGCGCTCACCCTGCAGGCCTACGGCGCCGGCCTGTACATCATCGACATTCTCGGCATTTCCATCATTCGGGAGCTGGGGCCGCTGCTCGCGGCGATTCTGATCGCCGGGCGCTCGGGCTCGGCGATGACCGCGCAGATCGGCGTCATGCGGGTGACCGAAGAGCTCGACGCAATGCAGACCATGGGGCTGTCGCCGAGCCTTCGCCTGGTACTGCCCAAAGTCGTGGGGCTGGCGGTGGCGATGCCGCTGGTGGCGCTGTGGGCGATCATGGCGGCGCTGCTCGGTGGCGCGCTGGCCGCCTGGGCCCAGCTCGGCATCAGCATGCAGTACTTCTTCGAAAGCCTGCCCAAGGCGGTGCACCACGCCAATCTGTGGATCGCCATGCTCAAGGGCGTGAGCTTCGGCGCCACCATCGCGCTGGTCGCCTGCCTGTTCGGGCTGCGGGTCAAGCCCAACACCGAAAGCGTGTCGGCCGGCATCACCAGTGCCGTGGTCACCTCCATCACGCTGATGATCCTGCTCGACGCGGTGTATGCGATCCTGTTCCCCGACGTGGGTTTTTTCACCAAATGAATGGCGTGTCGATCATCGAGGTCCGCGGCGTGACCACCCGCATCGCCGGCCAGACCATTCACG
>CALJLA010000048.1 GCA_937983055.1 uncultured Pseudomonadota bacterium | reverse complement strand
GATGCCCACGGTCATCGCGGCGTTCGTGATCGTCGCGGCCATCGTGCTTGCGCTGGTGTTGTACGTGGTAAAGGGGTAGCGGCGCCGCGCTGACTGCCGCCGCGCGCTCGCGGCGTGTGCATCCCCGCGAAAGCGCCACTGGCTCAGCGCGCCGAGCCTAGTTCGTTCAGCAGTGCCTTGGCCGACTTCAGGTCCCTGGTGTCGAAGCCTTCGGTGAACCAGTTGTAGACCGGAACCAGCAGGTCGTACGCCTGCTTGCCCTTGCCTTGCAGTTGCCAAAGCCGCGCGAGGCTGGTGGACGTGCGGAGTTCCCAGGACTTCGCCTGTTGCCTGGCAGCCACGGCGAGGGAAGAACGGTACTCGGCCTCAGCGCGATCGCTGTCCCCGCGCAGCGCATATGCCTGGCCCCTCAGGCGCAGCGTTTCCGCGAGAATCATGACCTCTTCCCATCCGGGCCGGTCGAGCTGCTCGATCACGGAATCGAGCAACGCGAGCGCGACCTCGAGCTGCCCGGAAAGCACGGCGCTGTGCGCGTGATGCGTTCTGTAATGCGGCAGATCGATGCAGAGCCCCACCTCGGCCCATCGTGGAACGGTCTCGCGGAACATTGCCTCGGCCTCGCGCGGGTGGTCGGAGATCAGCAACAGTGCGGCGCGGCAGATAGGGCTGACAATGTGCTCGAAGAATCCTATGTGGTGCTCGTGCGCGAGACGATCGAACTCATCCAGCTTCGCCGCGCAGCGCTCGGGCTCCCAGCGGTAAACGTCCAGGTGCTTGGCCCCGAACTGAAGCGCCCATGCGAAATCGAACGGATGTCCTCTCGAGCGGGCGTGCCGAATGCCCTCGTCCAGCATCGCTACGGATCGATCCATGTAACCGAGCATCCACTCCGCGCACGCTTGATAGACCAACGCGTAGGTCTTGGGGTCTACGGTCAGCAGATCCGCAATGTGCCAGTGGCGCACCGGATGATACTCGGCGAGAACCGCCTGCTGATGCTGTTTCATGCTGGCGAACTCCCCGAGAAAGTAAAAACTGCTCAGCATCGCGGTGTGGCCCGCAAGGCGCAGATCGACAGATCCGGATTCTTCCGCCTCGTTCAGCATCAACCGGGCCCAGTCGACCGACTGGCGAACATGACCGTCGCAGAACTGTGCGACCCACTGGCTCCAGAGGATTCGCAATGAGTGGTCCGATCGCTTGAGGGTTTTCTGCAGTTGCCACGCCCGATCCAGGTTTGTCATCACTTTCGGGCTGGACCAGCCTTGAAGGGTCACCCACGCCAGCGCCAGCACGGTGCACAGTTCCAGCTCATGCGAGTCCCGCATCGGGCCGGCCGCGAGCTGCGGCAGAAGATTCATGCCGCGCTCGAGATGCGCGATGGCGTCTGTCGCGGCCATGCGCTGCAGAGCGAGCTCGCCGGCTTTGTGCCACAGCGGTATCGCCGCCTCGATCGACCCGGCCTCGGTCAGGTGGTGCGCGAGGATTTCCGGCTCGGTATCCCTGGTTTGCGGATACCGCTCTTCGATGGCGGCGGCAATCTTGCCGTGGAGTTCCTGCCGCCTGCTCTTCAGCAGCGAGTCGTAGGCAGCGTCCTGCACCAGCGCGTGCTTGAAGGTGTAGACGGCATCGGGCGGGGTGCCGCGGCGGAACGCCAGTCCCGATTCGGTGAGCTGCGTCAGCGCGCGATCCAGATCGGTCCTGGATCTCGGGGCCACCGCTTCGATCAGATCGTAGCTGAACTCGCGTCCGATCGCGGCGCCGACCTGGGCGACCTCCTTCATCGATGACGCCCGGTCCAGCCGCGCCATTAGCGAGTCCCTGAGCGTGGCGGGAATGGCGATGCCCATTCCAGTGCCAACGTATTCGTATCGATCGCCGGCTTCCCTGAGGTCTCCGGATTCGAGAACCACGCGCGTCAGCTCTTCAACAAACAGCGGTACGCCGTCCGTCTTGGTGACAATCTGCTCAAGCAGATCGCGCGGCAGCGCCTTGCCGTTGGCGAGCTTGTCCACCATGGTCGCGCTCTGCGCCCGCGTAAGCTTTGACAGGTTCAGGGACGTGACGTGCCCGTGTCCGGTCCATTTGGGCTGAAACTCGGGTCGATACGTCATCACCGCGAGCATCGGAAAGCGCTGCAGGCGTTCGATGAGCAGACCCAGCACCTCGAGCGTGGTGGGATCGGCCCAATGCAGATCCTCGAACAACATGACGGTCGGGCGCTGTCGCGCCAGCGCCTCCGTGATGTCCACCAGCACCCGCAGCGTCTCGTCCTTGTACTTCTGCGGCGTCATCGCCGCAAGGCCGTAGCGTGTCTCGCATGGAATCGACAGCATGGAGGCGATAAAGCGCACGTCCTGTCGTGGGCGACCGCAGCGGGCGACGATATAGGCCTCGAGCTTGTCGAGCTTCGAATCCTGCGGTTCGTCGCGACCCAGCTCCAGCGTGCGCTCTAGGTTGTCGATCAGCGGATAGAAGGCGCTGTTCGCGTAGTAAGGCGAGCATTGCAGCCGCAGCGCCTGCGTGCCCTGGGCTGCAAGCCGGTCGTGCAGGGTCATCAGAATTCTCGACTTGCCAATCCCCGGCTCTCCGCAGAGCAGCACGACCTGGCCCTCGCCTTCGCGGGCAGAGTTCCAATGGTCCACGAGCAAGCCGATTTCCTGTTCGCGTCCGACCAGCGGCGTGAGTCCCGCCTGAGCATGCGCAGCCTCGAAGCGGCTGGGCGCCTGGCTGAGGCCCAGGATCCGGTAAGCATGTGCCGGTCGGGAGATGCCCTTGAGGGTGTGTTCGCCGAGGTCCTGGTAGTCGAACGCGCCCGCGGCCAGCCGCTGAACCCGTTCGCTCACCACGACGCTGCCTGGCTGCGCAATCGACTGGAGGCGCGAGGCGAGATTCATGGTCTCGCCTACCGCCCCCTTGTCGGTCACCACGACCAACCCGGTGGCAATTCCAATGCGAACCTCCAGATGCTCCGCGCCGAACGCCAGCCGGGCCAGCGTGTCGATCGTTTCCAGGCCAGCACGGATGGCGCGGTCGGCCTCGCCCTCATGGGCGAGCGGGTAGCCGAAGAAGGCCACGATGCCATCGCCCAGTCGCTGAAAGACGTAGCCTTCATAGCGGGTGACACAGGCCGCGCAGGTGTCTTCGTAGCCGCGGATGACCGTTTGCAGCTCTTCGGGATCCAAACGAGAAGCCAGTTCGGTGAAACCCACCAGATCGCAGAAGAGCACCGTCAGCTGGCGGCGTTCGCCTTCGGCGGCGCCTGGGGAGACCGGCTCGCGAGTGATCGCATCGGGGACCGCGCCGGCGACATTCAGCTCTGCGATGGCTTTCAGCAGGCGCTTGCGGTGACCGAGGGCCTCGATCCCCAGTTCGCGCAGGTCCTGGTCGTTGAGCTCCCGTGCAATCTCGAGGTCAATGCGATTGCGCTCGAGTGCGTCGGCATATTCGCCGAGCCCAAGGCCTTCCAGCCATTGCCTGATGCCTTGCACGAGCCGCACCCCCTCTGGACGCTGCCCCGCTGCTAACAGTCTGCGCTGACGCCCGGCCCTTGAAAAGCGTCGCCGTGAATCGGTCCCCCCGGCGGCGGCGCAGGGGTGAGCCGCCATCGGAGTCGGCTCGCGCCAAGTGGCTGAGGACTGGGCAGAAGGGCGGGAGCGGGCGCGTCGTGTCGCGCTTTGAGCGCCTTTACT
>CALJLA010000047.1 GCA_937983055.1 uncultured Pseudomonadota bacterium | reverse complement strand
CGGGCTTACCGAGCGCCGCCGCGAGATGGCGGTGCTGCGCTCGGTGGGCGCGCGACCGGTGCATGTGTTCGCGCTGATGCTGGGCGAAGCAGCCTGCCTCACGCTGCTCGGCATTGCGCTCGGCGTGGCAGCGCTCTACTTAGGATTGATCGCCGGGCATGACTGGATCGCCGCGCGGCTCGGGCTGTTCGTCGTGGTGGGCTGGCCCTCGGCGTACGAGTTCGAATTGATGGCGCTGGTCGCCGCCGCCGGTCTGTCGATCGGGCTGGTGCCGGCCTGGCGCATCTACCGCCACTCGCTCGCCGACGGAATGACCATTCGATTGTGAGCCCGCGCATGCTCCGTTTAGGCCGACTGCTGGCACTGACCGCGATCGCGGCGCTGTCCGCCGCCGCCCTGGCAGATACGCCACGGCAACTGCAGTGGCGCGACCTGGTGCCGCCGCTACCGGCCGGCCATCCGCTCGCTGCGCTGTCGAAACAGCAGCTCGCCGAATTGAGCGATATCGCCGCCGCGCGCGATCGCGCCGCACGCGGGGAACCGCCGAACGATATTGCAGCGAAGGAAGCGCAAGCCGCCGCGCTGCGGCTGAAACAGGCGGGCATCGACGTCGACGGCCTGCTCGCCCGCCGCGCGGAGTTTTCCGAGATGCAGCGCCTGCGCCTCAACACGCCGAACGCGGCTCTGGACGGCGCGCGGGTGAAGATTCCAGGCTACCTGCTGCCGCTGGAATTCTCCGGCAAGGCGATCACGGAGTTTCTGCTGGTGCCCTGGGTAGGCGCCTGCATCCACACTCCGCCGCCACCGCCGAACCAGATCGTGCATGTGAAATCCGCGCGGCCGATCGAGAATGCATCGCTGTTCGCGCCGGTGTGGGTTACCGGCCGGCTCAGCGCCGGCGCCAGCAAGCAGTCGCTCTATCTGGTGGACGGCTCTTCCGACATCGACATCGCCTACAGCCTTCAGGCGGAGTCGGTGCTGCCCTACAAACAATAAGGCGGCCGGGGCAGGGACTTACTCGAAGGCCGGCAGGGCCAGCGTGAGCTGGCCGGCGGGATGCTCGTGCGGCGCCGGCTTGTTCATCACCGCGCGCATGCGCAGGCTTTCCACGCCGGCTTCCTGCACTTCTACCCGCAGCACCGCGAAACTGCGGAAGCGCAGCTCCGGTGCGTACCAGATGATCATCGTGTCGGCGTCGCCGTTGCTGCGCACGTCCACCGTCATGTAGCGGCTGGCGAGCTGGTTCCATTTATTCTTCAGCGTGGCGAACGAGGTCGAGATCATCGGCTCGCCGTCGAGTTCCAGCGTCACCCAGGTGCGGTCGCTGTCGCCGCCGGTCTTCACCACCTCGGCGGCATGGAAGTAACCCATTCCGAGCACGTTCATGCTGGTCGTTTCGCCGGCCGGCGTGGCGCCGACCTCCCGCTCCAGCGTCACCGCCTCGCCGCGGATATCGCCCTCGACGCAGGCCGCGGCCGGCAACCCGACGGCCGCCGCGACACACAGCGCAAAGTGCGCGATGTACTGAGTTATCATTCGCCTTCTCCTCATTCACCGCCCAGTCTACCCCCCTCGGCCGGCCCCCGCAGCAGGCAATTCGTGCAGGCAGACGACCGGAAGGGACGCGACGAAATCGCGCTGCAGACGCCTCTGGCGTTGCGCTGCGCAATCAATGCCGCGCTGAGCGACATAACGATGCGCCGGCGTTGGGGCTGATGCGGTGCGTCACACCACTGCCGGGCGGATTTCTTGTCATCGCCTGCGCCGTCCTCTATGTTGCCGGTAGAAGGCCGCACAACAACATGAGGAGGAGGCGCCATGCTGAACACCCGTCGCCTGTCCGCGGCGCTCGCGCTGTGGCTGATTGCGTGCTTTGCATTCGCGGCCGATCTGCCGCGCACCCGGCCGGAGGCGGTCGGCCTGTCCTCCGAGCGCCTCGACAACATCCGCAAGGTGCTCGGTGCGAAAGTCGATGCCGGCGAGATTCCCGGCTACGTCGCGCTGGTGGCCCGAAAGGGCAAGATCGCTTACTTCGACGCCTACGGCGTTCAGAACCCCAACACCAGGAAGCCGATGTCGCGCGATGCGATCTTTCGCATCTACTCGATGACCAAGCCGGTCACCAGCGTCGCCGCGCTGATGCTGGTGGAGGAAGGCAAGATGAAGCTTTCCGACCCGGTGTCGATGTACCTGCCGGAGCTCGCCAACCTGCAGGTCGCGGTCAATGCCGACACCGCGAAGAGTCCGGCCGAGGTCCAGACCCGCCTGGCAAATAACCCGATCCGTGTACTCGACCTGCTGCTGCATACCTCGGGCTTCACGTACGGGTTCTTCAAGCCCTTCCCCGGCGGCGGCCCAGTCGAGCAGATGTACATCGATGGCGGCGTCAACGATCTCGATATCAGCAACGCCGAGCTGGTCACCCGCATTTCGAAGCTGCCGCTCAAGTTCGAGCCCGGCACCACCTGGTGGTACAGCCGCTCCACCGACGTGCTCGGCCGCCTGATCGAAGTGGTGTCCGGCATGACGTTGGGCGAATTCTTCGAGAAGCGCATCTTCCGGCCGCTGTCGATGAACGACACCGCCTTTCGCGTGGCGCCGACCAAGGTCTCGCGCTTCGTCGAGCCGTTCGATGCCGACAAGCAGGGCCTGATCCTGCAGTACACCGACCCCACCAAGGCGGTCAGATTCGAGGCCGGCGGGCAGGGCCTGACGTCGACAGTCATGGACTACGCCCGCTTCGCGCACATGCTGGCAAACGGCGGTGCGCTCGGCAATGCGCGCATCCTCGGCAAGAAGACGGTAGAGCTGATGACCACCGACCACATCGGCAATGCCTACGACCTGGGACCGTTCTATCTGCCCGGGCAAAGCCATGGCTACGGCCTGCTCGGCGCGGTGCGCACCGAGGGCCCGCGCGCGCCGGCCGCGCTCAACCCGATGGACGGCTCGGTCGGCGAGTACTACTGGGCCGGCTATGCCGGCACCTATTTCTGGGTGGACCCGAAGGAGGACCTGGTCGGCGTGTACATGATGCAATCGGTCAAGCATCTGCTCTGGTACGCCACCACCTTCAAGTCGCTGGCGGTGCAGTCGATCGTCGAGTGACGGCGTAATGCCACGGCGGACACTGGCGGGCCAGGCGCTGGCGCTGGCCCTGCTGGCGGCGGGCGCGCACGCGCCGGCGGCGGAACCACCCGCGTGGGCCTACGTCGTCAATCCACCGGGGCTGACGCCGGCCCCGGACAACGGCACGCCGCACCGCGTGCCGGGCAGTGCGCGGGCTTTCACCCTGACGCAGATCCGCGACCTGTTCTCGGTGCCGGACTGGCATCCGCAGGATCATCCGCCGATGCCCGGGATCGTCGCCGACGGCCGCAAGCCGGCGGTGCTGGCCTGCGGTTACTGCCATCTGCCGAACGGACTGGGACGGCCGGAAAACGCCAGCCTCGCCGGCCTGCCGGCGGAATACATCGTCGGCCAGGTGAAAGACTTCGCCAGCGGAACGCGCAGGAGTTCCGAGCCCGCGAGCCTGCCGGTGAATTTCATGATCGCCACCGCCGAGGCGGTTACCGATCAGGAACTGCGCATCGCCGCCGAGTATTTCGCGGCGCTCCCGACGCAGCGGTGGATCCGGGTGGTTGAGGCTGCGCAGGTGCCGAAGACCCAGGTCATCGGCTGGATGCTCGCGCCGGCCGGCGGCGGCACCGAGCCGATCGGCGCGCGCATCATCGAGATGCCGGAAGACCTGGAGCGCACCGAGCTGCGCGATGCGCGCTCCGGCTTCGTCGCCTATGTGCCGCCCGGCAGCATCAGCAAAGGCCGGGCGCTCGCCACGCAGGGCAAGGTCACGCCGTGCAGCGTCTGCCACGGAGAAACCCTGAAAGGCCTCGGTCCGGTACCTGCGCTGGCCGGCCGCTCGCCAAGCTATCTCTTTCGCCAGCTCTACGACCTGAAGCACGGCCTGCGGGCCGGAACCTGGGCCGCCCTGATGCAGCCGATCGTGGCGCCCCTCGATAACGACGACATGCTTGCGCTGGCGGCATACTGTGCGTCGCTGGAACCTTGATGCGGCGGCCCTGAACTCGAAAGCTCTCACCGCGGAGGACACGGAGGACGCAGAGGATAAGCGAAAGGCAGTGACCAACCACCAAGACACCAAGTCACCAAAGAAACAAGAACGCCCTTTCTTCGCGCCTTCGTGCCTTTGCGTACGTTGGCTTCGCAAACATGCGCATTCGTCACAACAAGCCTCGATGTGGCGTGTTGTGTGTTTCGGTCTTGTATTGGTCTTTTCCTCCGTGTCCTCCGTGGTGAAATCTTTTCTGGATCGGGCTGTCTTGGTGTGCTTGGTGAACTTGGTGGTTCGCAGTGAATGGGTTTTTCCTCTGCGTCCTCCGCGTTGAGAGCTTTCTTTAATATGGGATCGGCATGCATGACCTGATCATCCGCAACGCCCGCGTCGTCGACGGCTCCGGTGCGCCGGCCTTCAGCGCCGACGTCGCGGTGCGCGGCGGTCGCATCGCCGAGGTCGGCAAGGTCGCCGGCGCGGCGCGCGAGACGGTTGACGCCGACGGATTGACTGTGATGCCGGGCATCGTCGACGTGCACACCCACTACGACGCGCAGCTCACCTGGGATCGCACCCTGTCGCCGTCGCCATCGCTCGACGTCACCAGCGCGGCCGCCGGCAACTGCGGCCTCGCGATCGCGCCCTGCCCGGCGGCGCAGCGCGAAACGGTGGTGAAGAACCTGTCGGTGGTCGAGGGCATGGATCTCGACGCGCTGCTCACCGGCACCCGCTGGGAGTTCGAATCCTTCGCGGAGTATCTCGCGCAGCTGCGTCGCGTCGGGCCCTACGCCAACGTCGCGGTACTGGCCGGCCACTCGACCATCCGCAGCGCGGTGATGGGCGAAGAAGCCTCGACCCGGGCACAACCCACCGCGGACGAACTGGCGCGCATGCAGGCGCTGGTGCGCGAAGCGCTGGAGGCCGGCGCCATCGGCTTCGCCTCGTCGTTTTCGCCCAACCATGCCGGCTTCGGCGGGCGGCCGATGCCCTCCACCATTGCCGGCGAGCAGGAGCTGCTGGCGCTGGCGCAGCCGCTGAAGAAAACAAACCGCGGCATCTTCGTGATGGCCACCGGCTCGCGCGCCACGCCGGAGTTCATGGAATCGCTGGCCGCCGCCACCGGACGACCGGCATTCATGGTCACCGTGCTGGCGATGTACAACGACGCCGCGCCGGAGGCGGCGATGGACTACTACCGGCGCTGCGAGCAGGCGCATGCGCGCGGGCATGAGGTCTACATTCACGCCAACTGCCATCCGCTGTCGTTCGATTTCACGCTCAAAGAGCCTTACCTGATGTACTCGCACGATGCGTTCGACCGGGTAAAGGCGGCCAGGCCGGAGGCATTGGCGGCAATCTACGCCGACCCGGCGTTCCGAAAGCGTTTTCGGGAGAACCTCGCCCATCCCAAGCCCGGCATCCTGTTCTACGGCGACTGGTCGAAGATCGAGCTCGACGAGCGGCCGGTTTCCGAGCTGGCACAGGCGGCGGGCCGCGATCCGCTCGACTGGTTTTTCGATCAGCCGCTGGACGCGCAATTCATCGGCAAGCTGTTCCAGAACCACGACGCCGGCGTCGCCCCGCTCCTCAGGCATCCCGCCGGCGTGATCGCGCTCTCCGATGCCGGCGCCCACATCATCTTCATGTGCGACGCCGGCTTCGGCCTGTACTTTCTGCAGCACTGGGTGCGCGAAACCGGCGCCTTCACGCTGGAAGAGGCGGTGCGCCGGCTGACCGCCGACCCGGCGGCGAAGTACCGCATCCCCGATCGCGGCCGCATCGCGCCCGGCGCCTGCGCCGACCTGCTGCTGATCGACCCGGATGCCGTCGGCCTGTCGCCGCTCGAACGCGTGCGCGACTTGCCCGGCGGCGGCGCACGCATAATCCGCTCGCCGCGCGGCGTGCACGGCGTGTGGGTAAACGGCGTGGAGGTGCACGACGGGCGCGACTACCCCCCGCTCGAGCGCGGACCGGCT
>CALJLA010000046.1 GCA_937983055.1 uncultured Pseudomonadota bacterium | reverse complement strand
AGCTGCGCCGGCCAGCAGTCTTCCATCGGAAACAGGCGCGAGTTCACCCCCATTTCCACCATGAAGGCGGCGGCCACCTGCTGGGTCAGCGTCGGCTGCGCGGCCTTGTGCCCGAAACGCCCGGGCGCCGTGCCGGTGCGCTCGTAGCTCCAGACGCGGTTCACCTGTCCCCGGTAACCCAGTGCGCGCTGGCGCGCGGCAATGGCTTCCAGCGCGGCGTCCGGCACCTGCTCCAGCAGCGCGGCGCCATGGAGCTGCGGCGGCAGGCGCAGGGACAAGATGGCCTCCGGTCCGAGCGGGCCGTACCACAGCGCGATGAGGCGGACGCGCGGCTCGCGCAGCTCGACGGGCGTGCCGTCGGCGAGCTTCAGCGTCCGATAGCGATACTCCACGCGGAATCCGCCTTCTTCCAGCAGTCGACCGAGCACGCCCTCGGTGTCGAGCTGCAGGCCGTAGGCGGGGTGCGGCCGCGGTCCGCCCACCGGGTCGGTGCCCGGCACCGACAGCCGCAGCACCGGTGCGTACGGCGCGCGGCCGCCAGCGGGATGGCAGTCGGCGCAGGCGCTGGCACTGGACTGCGGCCCGCGGCCCCAGTGGCCGCCGCCGGAGGGGAACACCACCCAGCGGGCGGCGAACTCGGCCTCGCCGTCGGGCGGCGTCGCATTGTCCGCCGGCGCGGCGAAGCTCAGCAGGGCGCAGGCGCCGGCGGCCAGAGTCGGCGCCAGGCGGGCGATGCGCGTAAACATTGCGCGCTGCATGCGTTTCGGGGTTCTCTCCAGGTCGCGGCTCTTCTATGATGCGCGTGGCTCTACAACAAGTTCAACGCATGGCCGCAAAAACCGGAAGACGCCGCGGCAGCTGGCTGCCGGCACGCCGCGGGCAGGTGCTCTATGTCAGGGCACCGGTCAGCCCGGAACGACTGCTGGTGAAGCGCCTGTCGGCGGTGCTGGCGCTGTTTGCCGCGGTGATCGTTGTGCGGTGGGTCGACCGCGCCGGGCTGCGCGACGCGCTCGACGGCCATGTGTCCTTCGCCGACGTCGTCTACTTCGCGATGATCACGGTGACCACGGTCGGCTATGGCGACATCGTGCCGGTGCAGACCCACAGCCGCGTGATCGACGCGCTGTTCATCACGCCGGTTCGCATTTTCATCTGGTTCATCTTTCTCGGCACCGCATACCAGCTCGTAATCCAGAAGATCGTGGAGGGTTTTCGCATGGCTAGGCTGAGGGAGCGCCTGCAGGGGCACATCATCATCTGCGGTTTCGGCGAGACCGGACGGGTGGCCGCGCGCGAAATGATGGGCAAGGGCGTGGCCGCCGAAGACATAGTGGTGATCGACAACTCCGAACAGTGCGTGCGCGACGCTGCCGACCGCGGCTATATCGGGCTGCACGGCGATCCCACCCACGAGCGCATCCTGCAGGATGCCGGCGTCGAGAATGCCCGGGCGGTGATCATCAGCCTGGGGCGCGACGATTCGACCGTGCTGGCGGTGCTGACGGTGCGCAACCTCAGCCCGCGTGCCCGCATCGTTGCCGTGGTGTGGGAGGACGAGAACGTCAAGCTGGTGCGCAGGGCCGGCGCGAACGCCGCGGTGATGCCGTCGCAGGCCGGCGGCTACCTGCTGGCCGACGCGGTGGCGAACAGCTATGTCACCGATTACGTGTTCGATCTGCTCACCTCCGACGGGCGGGTGGCGCTGGTCGAGCGCCACCCGATGGACGACGAGCTCGGCAAGTCGATGCGCGAACTGGAGCGCGGCGTCGCGGTGCGGCTATACCGCAATGGCGAGCCGATCGGCTTCTGGGAGCGGGACAAATGCCGCATCGAGCAGGGCGACCTGCTGCTGGTCATCGAGCCGACGCAGCGCTGATGCGGACCTGGCCGGCACTCGGAGCAGG
Organism: uncultured Pseudomonadota bacterium; assembly: GCA_937983055.1. Classification (GTDB taxonomy): domain Bacteria; phylum Pseudomonadota; class Gammaproteobacteria; order Burkholderiales; family Eutrophovitaceae; genus CALJLA01. The sequence goes on along the minus strand of CALJLA010000046.1, from coordinate 1,629 downwards.
CACCCCGCAGGTGCGGGCCTGGGTGCGCATGTGCCGGCGCCGCGAGCCGGCGGCGCGGCCGGCATTCGCGCTGGCGGCCGGCCTTGCCACCCTGCTGGTGACGGTGATCGTCTGATACGCCGCGCTACCAGCGCAGGCCGCGGGTGACCATCAGCCCGACACGAAACTGGGAACGCAGCTTGCGGTCGTAGTCGACCAGGCTTTCGCCATAGCCGTTGAAATACTGGAGGTGCAGGTAACCGCTCAAGTTACCGAAGGTCGGCCGCCGCAGCGGATACGAGGCATCGACCTGTACGCTGCCGGAATCGGAGCGGCTGCCGCGCCGCACGGTGGCGTCGAAGAGCCAGCCGTCCTCCTGCCCGACCCGGATCAGAAAATCGACGTGGCCGCGATAGTCGTCGATGTCCGGATTCTCGTCCTTGTCCAGGTAGTGGTAGATCTTTGGCGCCAGCGTGAGGGTGTAGTCGCCGCCGAGGAGGAAGGTCAGCGCCGGCCGCGCGAACGCGATGTTTATGCTGCGCGAGGCGTCGGCGTCCTTGCCGTTGGATTCATGCTCCAGCCCGGCCTGGAACCCGAGCCGCGACCGCGCAAACGGCCACTGGGACACGCGGTCGTCGAGAAAGAACACCGAGGGCCGGTAACTGGAATCGCGAAACGGCTTCGACGCGGAGTCGAGATCCCAGATCGAGGTCTGCGAATAGGCGAGGTAGAGTTTCTCCAGGAAAGGCGTCCTGGTTTCAGGGTTGAAGATGCGAAACTTGAGGCTCACCTGGAACTTTGCCGACGTATTGGCGCGCGATCCGACCGAGAAGTACATCGGCTCGTAAGGCGACACCGCCGACGCGAAGCGCGCAAGCTCGGCCGCCACCGGCTCGCGCGAGACGGCGCTCACCGCCAGCGGGTTGGCGTCGACGTTGGCCGCGCGAAAGGTCAGATCCCCGGTCAGGTCCGGCGGCATCACGCCGCGGTAGAGCACGCGCAGGAAGCCCCCGGGCGCGATCTCGCGCGCGTTGAGGCCGGCTTCTACGCGCTGCAGCGACACGGTGCGCTCGCCGTCGGTGGTTGCGATCACCAGGTCGAGCCGCGGCGGCACGCTGTAGCTTGCGTCGACACCGTCGCTGTTGGTCGCGATCAGCTCCACCGTGAACGTCTCGCCCGCGGTGACTTTCGCCGCGGTCGATGCCAGGGCGAGCTCGAGCGCATGGGCGGCCCCGACGGCGGCAAGCCAGAGCAGGACCGCCCGCGCCGCGAGGCGCCGGAGGCAGCCCGGGCGCGCAGCTTTGGCCCGATGGCGGCGGCGGACGGCGGCCGGCGGCGCGAGCCGGATCACAGCTCGATGGGCCAGTCGATGCCGGCGGTGATGCCGCCGTCGACGCGCAGCGTCTGCCCGGTGACAAAGGCCGAGGCCGGCGACGCCAGGTAGATCGCGGCACCCACCAGGTCGGCGACGTCGCCTAGCTTGCCCAGCGGCGTCGCGCGCTCGCCCCAGTGCTTCATGCGCTCCTCGGCCCACAACTTGGCCGACAGCGCCGTGGGAAAGAAACCGGGCGCAATCGAGTTCACCCGCACGCCGTGCTTGCCCCATTCATGCGCCATCGAGCGCGTCATCATCAGCACCGCGGCCTTGCT
>CALJLA010000045.1 GCA_937983055.1 uncultured Pseudomonadota bacterium | reverse complement strand
CGACAGGCTAGCGCTCATAGAAGTCCTCCGGGCGCTTCACCAGCACACGCAGCAGCTTGGCCGCCAGCACCAGGCCGACGCAGCCGATGAAGCCGTACCAGCCGTAGAAGCCGAAGAAGCCGTCGAAGGAAAACTCGGGATGCTTGTGCACCAGCGGCTCGGCGAGCAGCAGCAGCGCGCAGGCCACCCACACGCCGCGGTAGACGCGGGTCACGTTTTCCTTGCGGTCCAGCCAGCGCGGCCGTTCGTCTGCGGGTGCGGACATGGCTCTAATGCTCCGTCAGGGCGCCGGCCAGCGCCAGCGCGGTGTCGGGGGACGCGGCGAGCGCGATGGTCGCCGCCGCGCTGGCGGCCATGGCCAGCAGCATCGGCCACGGCGCCTCGCCGTGCTCGTGCGCCGGCGCCGCGGTCTCGGCGCGGAAGAAGGCGGCGTGCACGATCGGCAGGAAATACGCGGCGTTGAGCAGTGTGCTGATCGCAAGCACCGCGGCCGCGGCCCAGCAGCCGGCCTCGAACGCGCCGCCCATCATGTACCACTTGCTCAGGAACCCGGCCATCGGCGGCACCCCGATCAGCGACAGCGCGCCGACCGCGAAGGCAGTCATGGTGAGCGGCATGCGCCGGCCGATGCCGGCGAGCTGGCTCACCTCTGTCTTGTGCGCGGCGGTGTAGATCGCGCCGGCGGCGAAGAACAGGGTGATCTTGCTGAACGCGTGCACCGCGATGTGCAGCGCCGCCGCCAGCACCGACAGCGGGGTGAGCAGCGCCGCCGCCAGCACCACGTAGGACAGCTGGCTCACGGTGGAATAGGCGAGCCGCCGCTTGAGATTGTCCGAGCGCAGCGCCACCACCGAGGCGGCGACGATGGTGAATCCGGCGACCCACGGCAGCCACTGCACGCCATCGATCGCCGCCAGCGTGTCCACGCCGAACACGTAGACGATCACCTTCACCACGCTGAACACGCCGGCCTTCACCACCGCCACCGCGTGCAACAGCGCCGAGACCGGCGTCGGCGCCACCATCGCCGCCGGCAGCCAGCGGTGGAACGGCATCAGCGCCGCCTTGCCGATGCCGAACATGTACAGCGCGAGCAGCACCGCGATCAATGCATCCGGCGCGCGGCCGGCAAGAATGCCGCCGGGCCGGAACTCCAGCGTGCCGGCGAGCTGCCAGGTCCACAGGATCGCCAGCAGCAGAAAGGCGATCGAGGTGCCGATCAGCAGGCCGAGATAGGTGCGACCGCCGCGCTTCGCCGCCTCGGTGCCGTGATGGGTCACCAGCGGGTAGGTGGCGAGCGTGAGCGCCTCGTAGAACAGGAACAGCGTCAGCAGGTTTCCGGCGAAGGCGATGCCCATGGTGGCCGCCAGCGACAGCGCGAAGCAGACGTAGAAGCGCGTCTGCTTGTGCTCGCCGTTGGCGCGCATGTAGCCGATCGAGTACACGGAGTTGACGATCCACAGCAGCGAGGCCACCGCCGCGAACAGCATGCCGAGCGGCTCGACGCGCAGCGCCAGCGTGAGCCCCGGCAGCATGGTGGCGAGAACCGCCTCGGGCCGCTCGCCCGCCAGCACGGCGGGCAGCAGCGAGGCGACGATCGCGAACAGCGCCGCCGCGGTCGCCAGCGTCGCGGTCTCCCTGAGGTTCGGCCAGCGCCCGAGCGCCGCGATCAGCAGCGCGCCGGCGAGCGGCACCAGAAGCGCGAGCTGCGCCAGCGACGTCGCGGTCATGGCAGTGCCTGCAGCAGGGAAGCTGCGGCGGCTGCGGCGCCACCGACCGAGAACCCGGTGCTCAGTCCGAAGTACACGCAGGCGGCCGCCAGCGCCAGGGCGGGGATCAGCATCGACGCCGGCGCTTCGGGCGCCTGCGCGAGGCGCGGCGAGGGCTCGCGGAAATAGCACGATTCGACCACCCGCCAGACGTACACCACCGCCAGCAGCGAACTCAGCAGGATCAGCGCCGCAAGCCACCACCAGCCGCGCTCCAGCGCGGCCAGCACCAGGTACCACTTGCTCACGAAGCCGGCGGTGCCGGGCACGCCGATCAGGCTCAGGCCGCCGATCACCAGCCCGGCGCTGGTCCACGGCATGCGCCGGCCGAGCCCGGCGATGCGCTCGATGGTGGGCTGGCCGACGCGCAGCGCGACGCAGCCGAGCAGCAGGAAGATCGCGCCCTTGGTGACCGCGTGGTTGAACAGGTGCACGATGCTGGCGGTGAGCCCGGTCTGCGAGGCGAGACTGGCGCCGAGCGTGATGTAGCCGATCTGCGCCACGCTGGAGTAGGCGAACAGCCGCTTCACGTCGGCCTGGTAGATCGCCACCACCGAGGCCACGAACATCGCGCCGATCGACAGCACCAGCAGCACCTCGCCCAGCGGCAGGCGCGAGAACACCTGCGAATGGCCGAACACGCCGAAGCCGAAGCGCAGCAGCAGGTATACCGCCACCTTGGTCGCGGTGGCGGCGAGAAACGCCGTCGCCACCGAGGGCGCGTAGGCGTAGGCGTTCGGCAGCCACAGGTGCAGCGGAAACAGCGCAAGCTTGAGCGAGATGCCCACCGTGAGGAAGGCGAGCGCGGCAAGCTTGGGCCGCGCCAGCGAGGCGTCGCCGATGCGCCCGGCGAGGTCGACGATGTTCAGCGTGCCGGTCATCAGGTAGAGCAGCCCCACGCCGATCACGATGAAGGTGGCGCCGATGGTGCCCATGATCAGGTACTGGTACGAGGCGTACAGCGCGCGCCGGTCGCGCCCCATCGCGATCAGGATGTAGGTGGCGAGCGACGAGATTTCCAGGAACACGAACACGTTGAAGGCGTCGCCCGTCACCGTGACGCCGAGCAGCCCGCCAAGGCACAGCAGGTAGGCGGTCCAGAACAGCGCGTGCTGCTCGCGCGCGATCTTGCGCGCGAGGCTTTCGCGCGCGTAGGTCACCGCCAGTGCGCCGACCCCCGAGACGAGCACCAGCACGAAGGCGTTCGCCGCGTCGACCCGGTACTCGATGCCCCAAGGCGGGGCCCAGCCGCCCATGGCGTAGGAAATCGGCCCGCTGCCGGCGACCTGCAGCATCAGCGCGACGGCGACCGCGAATACCGCCCAGCCGGTCGCGAGCGCCAGCGCCCAGGCCGCGCCGCTGCGGCGGGCAAGCAGGCACAGCGGCGCCGCCGCCAGCGGCAGCAGCACCTGCAGCGCGGGCAGCTGGAGCGCGATCATTCGACGTCGTCGCCCTGGGCGAGGGCGTTGATCGCGTCTTCCTCGATCGTGCCGAAGGCCTCGTGAATGCGCACCACCAGCGCCAGGCCGAGCGCGATGGTGGCCACGCCCACCACGATCGCGGTCAGGATCAGCACGTGCGGCAGCGGGTTCGAGTACAGCGTATAGCCCGGCGCGATGATCGGCGCGGTGGCGCCGAGGATCTTGGCCGGCGAGATATAGATGAGGTAGACCGAAGTCTGGAAGATGCCCAGCCCTACCAGCTTCTTCACCAGGTTGCCGCGCGCGATCACGATGAACAGCCCGGTGACCAGCAGCAGCATCGCGATCCAGTAGTTGACGTAGTCGACGATCTCCATCAGTCCTCGCCCGGCTCGCGGCCGGCGCGCCCGGCGAACATGTAGAAGATGGTCACCATCACGCCCGACACCGTCACGCCCACGCCGAGCTCCACCAGCAGAATGCCGAGATGCTGGCCGGCCACCGGATCGCGCGCCAGCACCGAGTAATCGAGGAAGTTGCCGCCGAGCAGCATACTTACCACGCCCACGCCGGCGTAGATCAGCACGCCCGCGGCCACCATCGTCTCCACCAGCCAGTCGGGCGCGATGCGCCGCGTGGTCTCCAGCCCGAAGATCAGGCCGTAGAAGATCAGCCCGGCCGCCAGGATGACGCCCGCCTGGAAGCCGCCGCCGGGACCGAAGTCGCCGTGCAGCTGCACGTACAGCGCGAACACCAGCACGAACGGGATCATCAGCTTGGCGATGACCCGCAGCACGCGGTCGCTCTTCACTCAGTCCTCCCTGCGCCGGCGCCGGCGCCTGAGCAGCGCGATCACGCCGACGCCGCCGGTGAAGATCACCACGGTCTCGCCGAGCGTGTCGAAGCCGCGGTAGCTGGCGAGCACCGCGGTCACCACGTTCGGCACGCCGGTCTCGGCCGGGCCCTGCTCGAGGTAGCGGGGGGCGACATGCTGGTGGATGACCGATTCCGGGCTGCCGAACTCCGGCAGGCCGAGCGTGCCGTACACCAGCAGGCCGCCGGTCACCAGCGCCACCGCGAGCGGCACCAGCGGGCGGTGCATCGGCGCCGCTTCCTCGCCGCGGGTGAGATACAGGGTGCCGAGCATCAGCACGGTCGTGATACCCGCGCCGACCGACGCCTCGGTCATCGCCACGTCGACCGCGTCCAGCACCAGCAGCACGCTCGCGATCAGGAAGCTGTAGTGCGAGCACACTACCACCACCGAGAACAGGTTGCGCGTGCGCACGATGGCGAGCGCAGCGGCCGCCATCATGACGAGCAGCACGGTATCGGTCAGGGTTTCGATGGCGGCGCGTCCTCGTCGCGGGCGATAGAGCCCAGGCCGCGCAGGCGCGCGGCGCGCGCCAGCGCATGCGTGGCGGTGGGGCTGGTAAAGAAAATCAGCAGCGCGATGAATACCAGCTTCACCGTGACCAGTGTCAGCCCGGCCTGCAGCATCATGCCGAGCAGCAGCAGCCCCGCGCCCAGCGTTTCGATCACGCTGGCCGCGTGCAGGCGGGTGTAGAAATCCGGCATGCGCAGCAGCCCGAGCGCGCCGATCACGCAGAACAGGCCGCCGGCCGCCAGCAGAAGCCAGCTCAGCGCGTCGATCACGGCGTGCATCAGCGCGCCTCCCCGCGCCCGGCGTCCTCGCCGGGGTCGCCCAGATCGCCGTAGCGGAAGTATTTCAGCACGGCGATGGTGCCGACGATGTTGAGCAGCCCGTAGACGATCGCGAGATCGAGAAACTCCGGCCGCCCGGTGAGAAATCCGTACACCGAGATCAGCAGCACCGCCACCGTGCCCGCAGCGTTGGCGGCCTGCGCACGGTCGAACAGCGTCGGGCCGACCAGCGCGCGATACAGCGCGCCCGCCATCGTCAGCAGCAGCGCGATGGTTGCGATCTCGAACATCACACGCCTTTCTCGAATTCGCTCACCCGGCGGTCCATCTCGCCGGCCGCGAGCGCGCGCGCGCCTTCTTCGGTCAGCGCATGCACCAGGATCTCGTCCCGCTCCACCTCCACGGCGATGGTGCCGGGCGTGAGCGTAATGGAATTGGCGAACACCGCGCGGCCCACGTCGGTGCGTTGCGAGGCCTTGACGCGGTGCAGCGTAGGACTGATCGGCCGGCGCGGATGCAGGATGATTTTCGACACCTGCCACGCCGACAGCACGATTTCCTTGACGAGCCACGGCCAGTAGCGGAACAGCGCCTGCGGCGCCAGCCGCAGCAGCTGGCCTTCGTGGTCCATCACGTCCATGCGGCGCGCAAAGGCCAGCACCGCGAGCACGCACAGTGCACCGGCGCCCATCAGGAACGCAGTGAAATAGCCCGACAGCAGCAGCCAGAAAGCGAACAGGACGATGAACGAACTAACGAGGCGCAAGCATTCCCCCTGAGCTTGTGCTCGGTGACTGGGCGTGATCGGCGGTGCATCCGCCTGCGGCCCGGAACGGCGGATTCTATCGGCTGGGTTGCAGCGCTACAACCGAGAGTCTGCCTGTCGTGCACCGCATCATGGAACCG